>CAWCZQ010000004.1:0-5381 GCA_963800205.1 uncultured Candidatus Saccharibacteria bacterium | reverse complement strand
CCTCATGGCTCTATTGTTTATTGCCACCGTAATAACTCCAATATTTACCCCTGGGGTTACCGAAGCAGCAACAGGCGGCACGCTGATCATTAAAGCTTTACCGCAGGATGGTGTCGACGCAAAAGACGCTAACTCGATGCTTTCGATGTGGTATGCCTCATCTTTTAGCGATTACGGTAGTTGTAACACAGCCAGCACTACTCAGCATCTCGAAGATCGCTACAGAGGAACAGCAGCGCAGGGTGGCAAAGTTTCTATACCGCTGACGTCAGCGGGCGTGACGTGTACGGGCGTGCACCTTAAGGCGTGGCAACCAGCCAGGATGACTAGCACATTTGTGCCGTTTCTTTCGGTCTATGGGCAGCAAATCGAACACCTGGGTTATCAACTAAAAATCCTGAAAGATACCACAAACGCACCCAGTGGCACGGCAGGCAATTACTGCAACAGCCAGAAATCATGTGTGATGAATTTTGACAGCGGTACGCTTGAAATTGGATTGGTAATAAGCCCGTATTTCTCTCCTCTTTCGACGCTACCTCGCTTGAGCGTCAGCTCGGTGGGCAGCGATAAGGTAAGCCTCAACTGGTCCTCACTGAAAAACTCAGCCAACAACCGTTCAGTAGAGGGATGGTATTTGTATGAGGACGATTCAAAGCATGTCATCAATGGTGGATGGTACGATGCGGCAAATGGCTCAAATGATCCGGGTGGCGCCAACAAGCCACTGGCCGCCTCTGCCCACAGCTATACCGTTACCAATCTAAAACCTTGCACCACTTATCACTTCGGTTTACAAATGCGACAAGTCGTCCAGCGGCCCGATCGCTCGAAATTTAACGGTATCGATATATTGAACTACGTGACGGTCAAGACGACAGGATGCAAAACGCCAGCACTACCAACCACTCCAGAGACGACGGTCTCGACGCCTAATTACCACCAATCATGGGGAACCATCGACACTACCGGTCAACAAGATGGACCAGTTGCCCAATCAGGCAAAACAATCCCCACTACGAAGACTAATGTTCCACAGACCATTCTGCCGACCTACTTCAGTGCGCAATTGGTAGAAGGAAGCAGCGCTGTGCGCTTGGAGTGGGGTGGTGCCAACGGTTTCAATACCAGCTATCGGATTGAGCGCTCTACCGACAACAAGGTGTGGGAATTGTTTGCCGACGCAGTTACCTCAAATTACATCGTTGACTACGACACTGATTTTGACACCCAATATAACTATCGTCTCAAGGTGGTCGACAGCCAGGGCCATGCCTCTCCAGAGAGCGTGCTTAGTATAGTAACCCAGCACTTCGACGCCAATATCTCCAAGGACAGCACCCTTCAATTAGCCAGTAAAGACAAAGTAGCCAGCATCGTTATACCAGCGGATGCCATTAGCGAAGATGCCAATTGCTTTATTGCTCCAGCCAATGATGTACCGCTCCTGGGTTCCAGGAAACAGCCGGTTATCGGTGGGCCGTACAAAGTCGTCTGCCAGCAGAAAGACGGTAGTCAAGTGCAGCAATTTTCTAAGCCAATTGCTATGCGTGTTACACTCCCAGCCGATGTAGCAACCAGCTATCACGATGTCGTGCTACGCACGTATTCCCCAACTGAGAACGCGTGGAAGACTGTCGTTGCCAAAAATAAAGGCAAGAATGTATACGAACTTAAATCGGATAATATCGCCCTAGTGGCTCTGGCTTCGCCCAATACAACCCCATGGTGGATAACCTCGCTGCAGGTACTGCTCATAGGCGGCGGTCTGGCGTTTGTCGGTGGACAGATACTCCGCTACCGAGCTCGAATAACTCAACGGAAGCATGCCGAGGCATTAGCTCAGGAATACTGGCACAAAGAAAACGGTATATAATACCTTTAGGTAGCAAGTAAGTGCTTGCAAAAGAACATAAAATTTACTACCATAAGCGTAATACAAAAATCGCAAATGGAAGGTGCAGTGACAGAACGACCGGTATTTTGTGAGGATCTACCATAGAATGCGTCACTGCCTCCTTCCTGATAGCGTTACCATTAGCAAAACTCCTATCCGTCGATAGGAGTTTTTTGTAGTCGCCGATGGGGCACGTGAACTCTTGACAATAAAGCATAAACGGTGTATAAATAAATTCATCGTAACAAAACAAAAAAATATAAAAAGGTAGAAAAATCCACTATGCGTCGTCTCAAAACTTCTCTACGCACCCTTCTCAGCATCGCTATAATTGGAGTACTCGCATGTAGCCTCGTGCCTGTTATGCCACCAAAAGCTACCAGTGCGGCTTCAGGAGGTAAATTAACCATAAAGGTAGAACCGGTCGGCCTGGCTGCTGCTGATGCCAACGCATTGTTGACAATAAATGGCGCCGAAAACTTTAGTGATTATGGGACGTGCAATACCATACTGACACCACCAGATGCCTCCAAAGGGGTAATGAAGGCCGGATCGGTTGCACTGCCTATAACGGCGGAGGGTGTAACGTGCGAAGGGATAAATTTTCATAGCTGGTTATACAGTGTACCCGGTTATCAAGTGAATTATCTGCCATTTCTGCGAGCCTACCACCAAACAATCGAACACGAGACCTACGACATGTCTTACACCCTTGGGAGCGAGAATTATGCAAAAGTGCACTACTGCTCACTGGGGTCATGTGGTTTTACGTCAGGCACCGATGACATACGCCTGACGCTAAAGATTACCCCCTACAAGATGCCATTATCAGTACTCCCAAAGATGAGTGCTACTTCGGTCACTACCGACTCAGTAACCCTTAAATGGAACGATCTGTACAATTCTGAGGGTAACCGAACGGTTTTTCACTGGTTTATTTACCAAGATGATGGTAAACGGGTATCATCACTGGGGCGTTGGCCAGGGGTGGAAAAGTCGATAGGTGAGCTGCCGGCATCACAACACACGTATAAAGCCACTGGATTATCGCCTTGCACTACCTATCGCTTCGGTTTGCAAATGCACCAGCAGTGGCAGGGTACACCACCTTATGTCTATGCAAACGGTATAGCATATAACAATCGACTGAGCGGTACAGATATACTCAACTATGTAAAGGTACGAACAACTGGCTGTGTTACCCGAACGACTAATTCTTCAGATAACTCTTCAACAAGTCCCGCTCCGGCACAACCGTCTCGTTCTACTCGGCAGGCGTCCATCACAGGTTCAGGGCTGCTGGATGCTTTCAGCAAAAAGAACAAAAATACCGCACCCACCATGCCTAATTACATCACGGCCACTGGCGACAAAGGGTCGAGTACGGTGCATTTGGCATGGGGCGATAGTAGCAGTGAGACTCCGGTGTACTATTTGATTGAACGCTCACAGAACGATAAGACTTGGCAGAAGCTCAGTGCAACCATAACAAATAACTTCTATGACGATTACGACACCGATTTTGCCACCAGATATTCGTATCGCGTTACAGCGATAAATGAACTGGGTAAAAAATCGGCAAGTACAACAGTCAGCATTACCACTAACAAGTTTGACGCTAACCTTACAGCTCGCCAAAGTCTGAGCTTGAAAAGCAATGATAAAACGTTGCAGGTAACTATACCGACACATGCTGTTAAGGATGAAGCTAACTGTTCGATCGTAGTAGCGACTGACCTGCCGTTAAATGTGGCTGGCGATAAGCAGCGTATCGTTGGGGACCCCTACCGACTCGTGTGTCAGTACTCGGATGGAAGTCTCGTTAAGCAGTTCCAAAAACCTCTGTCAGTCACAGTTACTCTTCCGGAGAAAGCCGTTAAATCTCATCACGACTTTCAGTTTAAAACATATGATACGAAACGTAATGAGTGGGTGACAACACCGGTAAAGCAAAACGGCAAAAATACCTATCAGCTGACATCGGATAACATCGCACTTGTCGCGGTCGGCGTACCAAATACGACACCGTGGTGGATCGTGGCGGGATATGTGGTCGGTATAGCGGCTGCAACATTGTTTACTGCAATTCAGATTGCCCGATATAGCCAGCGAGTCGTTCTTCGAAAACGTGCCCTCGCCATCGAAGAATCATATTGGCGACAAGAGCATGGTCTGTAGGATAAGAAGTATACTTGCCTCAGATACAAATTTTCTTTACGCTAGAGTTAGGCGGTAACACGGAGGGCGCACACATGATAAATCGACCGGCTCTAAGCGAAGAATTTCCTTCTCCCGCGCCCCTGCAATCCCCCCAGACTCCTTACGATCTAGAATCTGAAACTCCTGTGCTTACCGCCGGGAGTTTTTTAGAGGCCGATCCACCCGAAGTAGTACCGCGGTGGCAACCGGGCATGATTCAGCAGCGGGGAATTAACTTCTTTCAGATACATAAGCATGCTCAGAAGCGGTTTCGGCCAAAGCACATTATTACCGCTGACGGTCCAAACCCTCGGGAAATCGATGATGGCGTGTTCGTAGACCCGTTACCGTCAGCTACGGAAATGTATCGGATCGGGGTGTGTTTACCAGACACCTCCAAGCTATATCAGCGCCCTGAAGTGCTTAAAGAAGCCATGGCTAAGCTACATGCCGATTATTGGATAGACGAAGACGGTGACTTCGGCTATCGTTCGCTCATCGATGAACATCACATCCGCCGTCATGAGATGAGCCAGGGCAATGAGCGCCAAGCGCTGATCCTGAGGTTTGTCGTCGGCCAAAACCACCCGCCGAGCGATACGCGGATATCGTTCGAACGCGTGTATGTGGAACGTAACCTCGACTATGACCAGTTTTCTAAACAAGTCAGACCATCGCAGCAATTCGAATACTTTGCTCGCGCCGGTCACTATCTGATGAAACTCATGCCATACATTGATGGTGAAGATGCGGCGGCTATTACCCAGTCGGATTCGCTCGGCATGGTCGAGCACCTGATGAAACAGCAACCGGATCAGCTTTATATTGCTGGTTCTCGTCTGACGGCAGCTTATATGGTGGCAGTGAACCACCTTGGCGGCCTATTACTGCAAGAGGCTGGTCGCGCCGGTATCTATCGAGTGCACAACCCTCGTGCTACGGAAATCAAGGATTTTGTGCCGGCCTCCATGGCCCGGTTTAGCCTTACGGCGGGACCTCATATTGGTTTAGGGCTATCAAATGTACTCCAGATCTCTTCGCCGTTGCGGCGACTACAGGACGGATTGAATGGCTTGCAGCACGCTAAGCTGGCATGGGGCGTTCGTCAGGACAACGGCGACCGCCGAACGCTCGAGGAAGCGACGCAATTACTGAATTATGAAATCATCAGCAAGCACGTCGCCAAAAAATTGCGCAAAAAGTATCCTGGTGTGCAGCCGACCGCCGTCCGAGAGCTAGCTGGCGAAATGTTGGAAAGCATGGTGGTCGGGTCGTAAGTTGACCA
>CAWCZQ010000003.1:0-7853 GCA_963800205.1 uncultured Candidatus Saccharibacteria bacterium | reverse complement strand
GTACAGAACGCATAGGAGGGCAGTAAGCCCTCCTATTTTTATGTTACTATGATGCTTATGGTTGTTATTGCTCTAGGCTTACTGGGCCTATGTTTGGGAAGTTTTGTGAACGCACTCGTATGGCGACTGTATCAACAGGCACTGCCAGCAAAACGCCGCGTGGCAAGCGATCAGGCGCTGTCGCTCAGCAAAGGCCGCTCGATGTGTCCGCATTGCCAGCATGTGCTGGGTGTTATGGACCTGCTACCAGTTGTCAGCTGGCTATGGCTCCGCGGCCGGTGCCGCTATTGTCGCGCCACAATCAGTGCACAATACCCGCTGGTCGAATTGGCTATGGCGGCAGTCTTTGTTGGATCGTATCTCCTTTGGCCCTATACCTTCGATACGCAAGGAATTTTCTTATTATCTATGTGGCTGCTGGCCTTAGTGTTGCTGATGGCGCTCCTGATCTACGATTTTCGATGGATGCTGTTGCCAAACCGCCTCGTGTTTCCGCTCATTGGCCTCGGGGTTATCCAAGTACTGGTAGTAGTAATAGTCTTCGATGGTGGCCTTCGTTCGGTTCTTGCCGCTCTCTTTGGTCTGGCAGTAGCTGGGGGCATATTTTTTGTGCTGTTTCAAGTTTCGAAAGGCCGCTGGATAGGTGGTGGTGACGTCAAATTGGGCTTTGCCCTCGGGCTGATCCTGGGTAGCCCGCTCCAAGCTGCGCTGCTGCTATTTGTGGCTTCGCTACTCGGTTGCCTAGTGGCCGTGCCAGGATTGGTCCGCAAAAAGCTCAGTCGTGCCAGCCGTATACCATTTGGGCCGTATTTGATTGTCGCGATGCTTTTGGTAGTTCTGTGTGGGCGCATTGTAACGGATTGGTATGTACATGATTTGTTGCTTTTACCGTAACCAGAAAACACAACGTTTCTTAATGCTTATGGTATACTAAACGCATATGAACAGGGGTAATCGTAGTACGGGTTATACAATTGTCGAAACTATGATTTTTCTCGCGGTTAGTTCTTTGATGTTCATCAGCGCCATGATTCTTATCAATGGTCGTCAGAGCCGCGCCGAGTTTATACAAGCGGTCCGAGTGTTCGAGGCAAATCTTCGTGATGTCGCCAACGACGTATCGACAGGGTACTACTCGAATGTCGATGCTGCCGGCAAAGAGATTTCCTGTAGTGCTAGCGCCGCTGGCGTAGTGCTATCCAGCTCAGCTGGAGATAATCAAGGCCGCAACAAGGGGTGTATATTTATTGGCCGCACGCTACAGTTTGCGCCGAGCGGTTCCAACAAAGAAGGCTACAATACTATTAGCCTCGCCGGCAAGCAGTGGCTTGGTGGTGGATTTGCTTCTGGTAACGTGACGAACTATGGCGAGGCCACCGTAAACCCAATCGCCCCGTCGAGTCCATCGTCAACGGTGCCAGACGCTTCTGTCTACAGTAGCTTTACGGGTGGCGTCACGGTCGAGTGTGTATTTTATAGGAGTAGTACGCCGGCTATACCAAAGCCGTGCACGACCAGCGGTATTACCAAGATAGATACGATTACCTTTATGACTACCTTTCAGGGGCTCGACAAGCAGACCACCTCAGACAGCGGCAGCACACTAGTTGATTTGGTAGTACCGTCGTCCTCCCAGCCACTGGGACGAAGTTTGCACGACGTCGCTACTTCGTTGAGCGGCTATAGCGAAGCCAATACCATCAAAAATCCGAGTGGCGGGATATATCTGTGTTTGCAGAGCAACGGTAGCAATCAGTTTGCGCTGATCGGGCTTGGCGGCAAGAGCAGTCGTTATTCATCTGATACAAAGATAGAAAGTGGGAGGTGTTCATAATGCGGCGATTGAATAGCGGGGGCGACACGATTGTCGAGGTCCTCATATCAGTGGCGGTCGTTAGTGCAGTGCTTGGCGGTGCTTTTGTGGTAGTGAATCATACGCTTGCCAATTCTCGACAGTCCCAAGAGCATGGTGAGGCGCTGAAAATAGCCGAGTCACAGGTAGAACTCCTTAAACTTGTCGCATCAACAAACCACGAGGTATTTTCAACAGCGCAGCCCGTTCACTGTATAAAAAGTAGCGATACAGCAGAGCCAGAGCTTATACCGTTCACTAGTGCCATGACGTTGCCGCAAGATAGCGAGGCTTCATACCCAGAGGAATGCAAAATAACGCAGGCCGGCTATACCTATCGGTATGGTTTTAAGTATGAGCCGAATGGTGCTGGCACGATAGATGATATTTTCCAGGTGTATGTTAACTGGCCCGGAGCTACTGGCGGCGAAGATGAAGTCTCGCTGGTGTATAAGGTATTACAGTAATGTACAAGCGCCAACAAGGATTTACCATTATCGAGCTGCTCATTGCTACGGCAGTATTTTCGGTCGTACTCTTGACTATTTCCGCTGCCATCATCCAGATTGGCCGTATTTATTATAAGGGCGTTACGTCTGCGCAGACTCAGGACGCAGCGCGGGCACTAGTAGATGGTGTTGGGCGTGTGCTGCAATTTAATACCGGTGAAGTAGTGCAGGGAGGTGGACTCGACAACGCAGAAGATCCGTTTAGTCATGCAATATGCATCGACAACAATCACTATAGTTTTCGCTTTGGCCAGCAGAACGTCTCGGGTAAGCACGCTATGCTACTAAAAACAGTACCGGGCGGCTGCGTTAGCGAACGCGCTCAAGATCTCAGCACTAACGGTCCGTTCGACGGCGAGGAACTACTCGGCGATCACATGAGATTAGCTAATTTCGAGGTCAAGCAGCTATCAAACCCCCGCTTGTATAAAATTATTGCCCGAGTAGTCTACGGTGATGATGAATTATTATGTAGTCCGTCGGTAGGTAATTGCGGCAATACGGCGACAATGAGCCCCGCCGAGATAGAAGCCGCTCGGGACTTGTCCTGCCGCAACATTCGCAGCGGAACACAATTTTGTGCCGTATCAGAGTTAAGTACAATAGTGGAAAGGCGCCTAGAATAGATGAACAACAGAAGCACGACACGCACGCAAAGGCTACACTCCGATCAGCGGGGTATGGTGTCGATTATCATTACGGTTATTCTTATGCTGGTTATTAGTATTACTGTGCTGGCGTTTGCCCAAATTATTCGGCGTGAACAAAGACAGTCACTTGATCGGCAGCTCAGTAGTCAGGCCTTTTATGCGGCGGAGAGCGGCATAAATGATGCCAGGCAATATATCGCCGAAAGATACTCCGCTACAACTCCCCCTGATAAAGATCAATGCGACAACACAGGTCAGTACCAATTGCCCGGTATAACCGGTTCTACTATCGACGCCGAATACACGTGTGTACTGGTTACCGGCTCGCCTGATTCGCTGACGTACGATTTATCGACCACCAAACCATCAAAGATTGTGCCCCTCGATTCATCCGGTGGAGCTATTAAAAGTCTAGAGCTTCGTTGGACGTCTCCTTCGCCGGACGACCCGCTGGCTGGCTGCCCTTCCTCCTACGGCGGTGAACTACCGTTTGCCGGTGACTGGAGTTGTGGTTACGGGCTGATTCGGATTGATCTCGTGCCAACCAATGGCGCACTCAAACGAGATCAGTTAATGAAAGACACCTTCACGGCCTTCTTTGTCCCGACGTTAAATGGGGACAGCACGGTTGGCTTTACTGGTAGCGGGTCAAACATCCATGGTGGTTCGGCCAACCAAGGGGCAAATACGGGCGTAACCTGCGACGCAACGGACTGTAGTGTTACAATAACAGGCCTCAGTGGTCCTCAATATTATGCTCGCGTGTCGACGCTGTACGAAAACGCTACGCTTCATATGGTAGCTAAAGATGGCCTCGGTAACCCGTTGAGCCTCAAAGGTGCCCAAATTGTTATTGATTCGACTGGACGGTCGCATGACGTGTTGCGTCGCGTACAGGTACGTGTGCCTTTGGCTAACGAGGGAACACATGCAGACTATGGCCTAGAAACGACTGATTCAATCTGTAAACAGTTTGTTACATTTGATGCTACCTATCTCAACAACGCTGGTTGCCCGTAGTCTTTAGACATTAACTGGACTTGTGGTGGAATTGCTCGTGGATTTTCCGCAAATGCGGGTCAGTGACGTGAGTATAGATCTGCGTGGTACTGATATTACTATGGCCGAGCATTGCCTGGACCGATCGCAAATCCGCGCCGTTCATTAACAGGTCGGTGGCGAAGCTATGTCGTAGTGTGTGTGGGCTGACGTGCTTGGTGATGCCGGCAAGCAGGGCATAGCGGGCTACGAGGCGCTGGATGCTGCGTGCGGTCAGCCGATGAAAGTTGCCCGATACATCGACTTTGCGGGTGCCACTGTAGCGAATAAAGAGCGGACGGGCGGTATCCTCGCGCTTTTGGAGGTAGTGATCGATCCATTTTGCAGCTTCCGGGCTGATAAATATTGGGCGATCCTTTTGGCCTTTTCCTCGTACCGTAAATTCGCGCCGCTTGAGGTTAATGTGGTCTTGGTCGAGTCCGACGAGTTCGCTGACGCGCAAACCACTCGAGAATAGCAACTCCAAAATGGCTCGATCACGTAACCCTACTAGTGTCGATAGGTCGGGCTGGGCAAATATACGCTTGAGTTCATCTTCGTTCAGCCACGTAACTTGTTTGCGCTTGGTGCGGGCAAGCTCAACTTTGTCTGCAGAGAGGGCAGGTATGTTTCGCCGAGCACAATATTTTAAGTAGGCTCGAAGGGCGATTAGGTGATAATTTTGGGTACTCTTTTGGAGCTCGTCGCTGGTGTTGGTGCCGAGTCGGTTCAGCCATAGACGCCATTTACGAATCATTTCGGGGGTAATGTCGGCTACTTCTATGTCGCCAGCAAAGTCGAGCAGGCGGGTGAGGTAGTGGTCGTAGTTAGCAATTGTTTTTTGAGATCGGTTTTGTTCAATCTCAAGGTACTCAAGAAAATCAGTTTTGCTTTTGGAAAATCGCATATGCTTAGTATAGCATTGTGCGACACTCTCGACGGCTCGTCTTTGCAATTTGTCTCTGTTATAATGGAAGAAAGTAAATAGGAAAAGTAAATGGAACGAACGCTTATTATTGCCAAGCCTGACGCTGTCCAAAGAGGCCTCGTTGGGGAAATCATTAGCCGCCTCGAGCGCAAAGGGCTAAAGCTGATAGGTCTTAAAATGATGCGCCTCGACAGCAAGCAGCTGCAAGCTCATTATGCCGAGCACCTCGAGAAGCCGTTTTATAGCGGGCTCGAGGATTTTATGAAAAGTTCGCCGGTGGTCGTTATGGCGTGGGAGGGATTTGAGTGCGTTAATTCAGTACGCATCCTCGTGGGAGCAACCAACCCCCGTAACGCCGAAGCGGGGACCATCCGTGGCGATTTCTCTATCGGTACGGGGCGTAACCTCATTCATGCTTCAGATAGTCAGAAATCTGGCAACGAAGAAGTCTCGCGCTTCTTTGGCGAGAGAGAACTGTTTGACTATGACAAATCAGAGTACGTTCACATTTACGAAGAGTTCGAGCGTAAGTAAAGCCTAGGGTTCTCTTGATGCCCAGGCCTCAGCCTCATATGGGGCCTATTGGCGTAAGCCGTGAAGGTGGGTCGAATCCGATTCGAACAGATTTTATGCTACAGTCAGAGTAATGCCCCTGTAGTTCAATGGATAAAACAACTCCGTCCTAAGGAGAAGCTGGGGTGAGAACAGCCGGTGGCTGTTCGCAAGGGAATGTTCCGAAGCGAGCTGGCCTCGCGCTCGTGAACTTCCGGGCCCGCCGAAGGTGGGTCGAATCCGATTCGAACAGATTTTATGCTACAGTCAGAGTAATGCCCCTGTAGTTCAATGGATAAAACAACTCCGTCCTAAGGAGAAGCTGGGGTGAGAACAGCCGGTGGCTGTTCGCAAGGGAATGTTCCGAAGCGAGCTGGCCTCGCGCTCGTGAACTTCCGGGCCCGCCGAAGGTGGGTCGAATCCGATTCGAACAGATTTTATGCTACAGTCAGAGTAATGCCCCTGTAGTTCAATGGATAAAACAACTCCGTCCTAAGGAGAAGCTGGGGGTTCGAATCCCTCCGGGGGCACCATAAGCGTAATCTGTTACAATTTGGGTATGGCCCGTAGCGACACACCAACCACAGTAAAATACTTTGAAGATCAATTTGATGACGAAGAGGTGCAGTTGGTGTTTCGCAAACACCCCATTGTTATGCGCAAAGGGCTTATTATCGGCATGGCTGCATGGCTGGTCGGTCCGGTAATCATGATGATTCTTGTATTCACCCAGCCTGATAACCCACCAACGATGACCGCATTCTTTGGTAGTCTCGTCGGCAGTATTCTCTTGGGAATCTTAGTACTGGTGCCATTTTGGATTAGTTGGTACTTTAGCGTGTACATTGTAACCGATCAGCGGTTTATCCAAATCACGCAAAAAGGCTTGTTTACCAGAAGTGTCGTGGACATTACCTTACCGCAGATTCAGATGATTAATTACGAAGTGACCGGTCTGCAGGAAACGCTCCTAGGATTTGGTACAATAAGGGTGCAGACATATGTTGGTGAGCTCGTTATTCACGATGTTCATCACCCCGCCAAGACGGCCAAGAAAATACAGCTCATTTTGCGCGATCTCGGGGTTATGGCGGCTGCACTTCAATAGATTATGAAACCACATAAACCAAGACTTTCTAAGGTAAAAACTGCTATTCCATTTCGTCGCGCTTCCAAGAAGCCGAAGGATGATGACAGTGTGCCGCGCATTACCAATGATTCCGTTGCCGAGCATCGAGAAGAGATTCTTGGCCGTGCCCGCAAGTTTATTTATCCGCTGCGACATTCACGCAACCGCGTAATCAAATTATCGGTCGGCGTGGTGGTGACGGCACTGGTGCTGTTTTTTGTAGGGAGCGCCCTCGCTCTGTATAGGTTCCAATCAACCTCATCTTTTATGTATGGCGTGACACGAGTCGTGCCGTTTCCGGTCGCGTGGGCCAATGGCCGCTTGGTGTCGTACGAGAGCTATCTCTTTGAACTACGTCACTACATGTATTATTACGAGAACCAGCAAGGGGTGAACTTTCAGTCGGACTCTGGCAAGCGACAGCTGGCCCTCCTCAAACAGCGTTCACTGGAGCAGGCTATCGACAGGGCATATGTAGCCAAACTAGCCAATAAGCATGATGTACGGGTCTTTCCGCAAGAAATCAATGAACAGGTTGCTATCGCAAAAGAACAGAACCGATTGGGAGCGAGCGACGCGGTGTTTGCTTCAGTACTCCGCGAATTTTGGGGTTGGACGCTTGCCGACTTCAAACACGAGCTAAAGTTAGAACTACTTGATCAAAAGGTAGCAGCAGCACTTGATACCGCGACGACACAGCGAGCAGATGAGGCCTATCGGCAACTCCAAAATGGCGCAGATTTTTCCAAACTGGCTCAAAAAGTATCCGACGATACGTCTACTAAGCAAAATGGAGGCAAGTACGGCTTTGACATAACGAGAGCTAATCGTGATCTATCGCCGGTCCTCATACAAAAGATATTTTCGCTAAAACAAGGCGAATACTCAGGAGTAATCAATACGGGCTACAACTTGGAAATAGTTAAGGTGCTCAAAATCGAGGGGTCAAAGAGGCAAGCGGCCCACATGGCTTTTGCCTACAAAGACATCAATGACTACGTCACACCGCTAAATAAAGCGCATAAACCGTCGCGATTTATTCACGTCAACTAGTTATTGCTTTTCGGGCCATTGCTTGCTATGATTACCTCTGTTACTTACTTAGGTAAGCAGGTCCATATCAATACGGGCTCGTAGTGAAGTGGTTATCACGCCTCCCTGTCACGGAGGAGATCGCCGGTTCAAATCCGGTCGG
>CAWCZQ010000002.1:0-9652 GCA_963800205.1 uncultured Candidatus Saccharibacteria bacterium | reverse complement strand
GAACGATGGTTGCTCAAAGAGGGTGTATATCACCCTCTTTTCATTTGTGGTAATATCAAGCTTATGGTTATTGTAATTCTTGCTGTATTGGGCCTCTGCTTTGGTAGCTTCGTTAATGCCCTCGTGTGGCGTCTGCACCAGGCAAACCTACCGGCTAAAAAACGTGTTGCCAACGACGCGCAGCTTTCTATATTGAGGGGCCGTTCAATGTGTCCTTCTTGCCAACATACGCTGGGGTCCTCGACTTGCTCCCTGTAGTTAGCTGGCTGTGGTTGCGCGGCAAATGTCGTTATTGTAATAAGGCGATAGGCATACAATACCCAATGGTAGAAATAATGGTCGCTCTGGCATTTATTGGGTCATACTTGGCGTGGCCTTATGATTTTGATCATAAGGGTATGTTTCTCTTGGCGACATGGCTCGTGTCTATAGTGATTCTGACCGCTCTGTTAATCTACGACATCAAATGGATGATATTGCCGAATGTATTAGTTTTCCCGCTTATTGCCATCGCAGTTATACAGGTTGTGAGCGTAGCAACGTTTTTTGATGGAGGGGCAGGGACGTTATTACAGGCCTGCGGAGGTTTGGCGGTGGCTGGCGGTATCTTTTATGTACTCTTTCAACTATCGGGTGGTAATTGGATTGGTGGCGGCGACGTAAAGCTTGGCTTTGCTCTGGGGCTAATTGTCGGCACCCCACTGCAAGGCGCTTTAGTGCTGTTTTTGGCCGCGGTAGGAGGCTCTGTGTGGTCTGTACCAGCTTTGCTTACAAAACGGCTCAATCGCGCCAGTAAAATACCATTTGGACCGTTTTTAATAGTGGCAACAGCTCTAGTGGTACTGTTTGGTCAGTCGATTGTAGATTGGTATCTTCATGATCTTCTCTTGCTACCATAAATTGATTAGCTGAATTTATTCTCGTTCCGCTTATGGTATACTAAACGCATATGAACAGGGGTAGACGCAGTCAAGGGTATACAGTCGTCGAAACAATGATTTTTCTTGCTGTCAGCTCCGCTATGTTTATTAGCGCCATGGCTTTAATCAATGGCCGCCAGCAACGCGCCGAGTTTATTCAAGCTGTCCGAACGTTCGAGTCCAATCTAAGTGACGTAGCAAATGACGTCTCCACTGGCTACTATGCCAATACAACTCAGGCCGGTGATAAGATTGGCTGCACAATGGCCGGGACTGCCGTTACATTAACAACTACTAATGTTGATGTGCAGGGAGCTAACCGCGGATGTATCTTTATAGGACGTTCACTTCAGTTCGGACCGAGCGGTAGTGACAAGGGCGCATATAATCTCATCACCTTAGTTGGTCGTCAGTGGAAGGGTGGTAGTTTTGCGACTGGAGATGTCACTAATTTTACTGAGGCTACGGTAAATCCGGTGGCGCCTACAAGTGCAATGTCAACGGTACCCGATGGCTCACAGCTCGTACCAATTACCGGTGGGGTTACGGCGGAATGCATCTTCTATGGGAATAAAACACCGGCAGCATTAAAACCATGCAGCCAAACGTCTGGTATAACGAGTGTAGACTCAGTCACTTTCATGACGACATTTAATGGCACCGATTCTCAAGGGCAGCTAGAATCTGGCATAGCGCATGTTGACTTAGTCGTTTCGGCATCAACAACAACCATGAATCGGTCGCTTGCTGCGGCTGCTAACTCACTGAAGTCATATAATGATAGTACTACTGTCGTTAATCCTCCGAGCGGTGTCTTTATTTGCCTGCAAAGTAATGGTAGCAATCAAATGGCGCTCATAAACATTGGGGGCGAAAACAGTCGATTCTCATCAGCAACTAAAATACTAACCGGGAAGTGCTCGTAATGAAAATGCTCAACTCCAAAGGAGATACCATCGTTGAGGTTTTGATAGCCATCGCTGTAACGAGTGCTATGTTAGGAGGAGCTTTCGTGGTCGTTAATAAAACCCTAGCTAATGCTCGACAGGCTCAAGAACACGGTGAAGCCCTGCAGATTGCTCGAGCCCAGGTAGAAGGACTCAAAAAGCTATCAGAATCAGACGGTGGCATTGATGGTCCTCTTTTTACTGACGGCAGTAAGACTCACTGTATATATCTAGAAACGACCACTGAAACCATCAGCGCAGTGCCTTTTTCGGCAAGTGTTTCTAGCCTCCCGCAAGCGAACCCTAGTGACTACCCTGATAAGTGTAAACAGTCCAGAGGATCGTATACATTCTTGGTTGGCGCAATTCGCGATACCGTATCTCGTGCAGGCGTAACGTATGATAGTTTCCGGGTATACGTGAACTGGCGAGGGGCAACCGATAAAGATGATGAAGTAAGGCTTACATATCAGGTGTATCGACCATGAGTAAACGACATCAAGCCGGCTTTACGATTATTGAATTACTTATTGCTACTGCAGTTTTTTCCACAGTATTGTTGGCCATATCTGCTGCAATAATTCAGATTGGACGTCTGTATTATAAAGGGGTGACGTCTGCGCAGACTCAAGATGTAGCGCGTACTATTATGGATGACGTAAGCCAATCAATACAGTATGGTTCTACCAGGCCAACTTGGGGGGATACTATTGCGAATGGTTCTGACCCACAAAGCAAAGCAATTTGCATTGATGGGCGTCAGTATAGTTTCCGCTTGGGCCAGCAACGATTAAACGCTAACCATGCTCTGGTTGTTCGTAAGGTGAGTGGAGGTTGTGATGGGACTCCTGCTCAGAATCTTCAGCCAGGCGTTACGCCCGCTCCTACGGGAGAAGAGATGCTCGCTCCGCATATGCGAGTCTCAAATCTCGACGTAAAACCTTTTGGCGATCCCGATATATATCGCATAGTGGTAAGGATAGTATATGGTGATGATGATTTACTGTGCAGTAGCGCACTCAATAATTGCTCCTCAATCGCTAAGATGTCAGAAGCACAAATCAATGCGGCTAGAGATTTACGCTGTAAGAATATACGATCAGGTACACAATTTTGCGCAGTTTCAGAGTTAACGACATTAGCAGAAAGGCGACTTAAATGACCAATCTCTCACAAAATTCTCGTGTCTCGCACAATGAATCGGGGATGGTCGCAATTATTGTAACCCTGATTCTCATGCTAGTTATCAGTTTGACGGTTCTTGGCTTTGCTCAAATTATTCGACGAGAACAAAGGCAGCAACTGGATAGACAACTGAGCACACAGGCTGTGTATGCGGCTGAGAGTGGCATAAACGCCGCTCGACAATTTATTAATGACAAATGGCTATCGAAGGGCCAAATCCCCCCAGACAAAGATACATGTAATAACACGGGACAATACAATAACCTGCCCCAAGACGTCGATTCCTCTACTAATACATCCTCCTCCTGTTTACTTATAAGTGGTTCGCCACAGTCATTAGTGTATGATCTTTCTGCTAGTGCGCCGTCTAAAATTTTTCCTGTTATTGCTAAGTCGGGTGTGGTTAGTAAGCTAAACATATCATGGACATCACCGCCAGAGGTGGCTAATCCAATAGCCGGTTGTCCAAATGTTGGCGGTGATCAGCTGCCTGTCGCCGCGAACTGGCAGTGCGGTTATGGAATTATACGTATGGATGTGACGAACTCGACTTCATTGAACCGCACGACACTAATGGCCAATACTTTTACGGCTTTCTTGTATCCAACAGTCTCCGGCACAGGCAGTGTTTCGTTTACTGGTTCGGGCACTAATATTCACGGTAGTATTGCCAACCAGGGAGCTATTCCCGATGCGAAATGTGATGGCACAAAGTGCAAAGTGACGATATACAACCTCAATGGCAGCGACTACTATGTCAGAGTTTCGACGTTATATCGAGATACTAAGTTTCAACTAACTGCCCTCGATAGCAGCAGCAACCCACTGAGTCTTACTGGTGCTCAAGTTGTCATAGATTCGACTGGACGCGCGAATGATGTATTACGCCGCCTGCAAGTACGCATACCATTGATAAATAATGGGCTACATTCAGATTACGGCGTAGAGAGCACACACTCAATATGTAAACGATTTGTTGCATATCCTGGCCTTAGTTAACAATACAATCTGCCCTTAATCTCGTAACAAAATCCCTACTCGACTTTGTGGTGGAATTGCTCGTGGATTTTCCGCAAATGCGGGTCAGTGACATGAGTATAGATCTGCGTGGTACTGATATTACTATGGCCGAGCATTGCCTGGACAGATCGCAAATCCGCACCGTTCATTAACAGGTCGGTGGCGAAGCTATGTCGTAGTGTGTGTGGGCTGACGTGTTTGGTGATGCCGGCAAGCAGAGCATAGCGGGCTACGAGGCGCTGGATGCTGCGTGCGGTCAGCCGATGAAAGTTGCCCGATACATCGACTTTGCGGGTGCCACTGTAGCGAATAAAGAGCGGACGGGCGGTATCCTCACGCTTTTGGAGGTAGTGATCGATCCATTTTGCAGCTTCCGGGCTGATAAATATTGGGCGATCCTTTTGGCCTTTTCCACGAACCGTAAATTCGCGTCGCTTGAGGTTAATGTGGTCTCGGTCGAGTCCGACGAGTTCGCTGACGCGCAGACCACTCGAGAATAGCAACTCCAAAATGGCTCGATCGCGTAATCCTACTAGTGTTGAAAGGTCGGGCTGGGCAAATATACGCTTGAGTTCTTCTTCGTTCAGCCACGTAACTTGTTTGCGCTTGGTGCGGGCAAGCTCAACTTTGTCTGCAGAGAGGGCAGGTATGTTTCGCCGAGCACAATATTTTAAGTAGGCTCGAAGGGCGATTAGGTGATAATTTTGGGTACTCTTTTGGAGCTCGTCGCTGGTGTTGGTGCCGAGTCGGTTCAGCCATAGACGCCATTTACGAATCATTTCGGGGGTAATGTCCGCTACTTCTATGTCGCCAGCAAAGTCGAGTAGGCGGGTGAGGTAGTGGTCGTAGTTAGCAATTGTTTTTTGAGATCGGTTTTGTTCAATCTCAAGGTATTCAAGAAAATCAGTTTTGCTTTTGGAAAATCGCATATGCTTAGTATAGCATTGTGCGACACTCTCGACGGCTCGTCTTTGCGATTTGTCTCTGTTATAATGGAAGAAAGTAAATAGGAAAAGTAAATGGAACGAACGCTTATTATTGCCAAGCCTGACGCTGTCCAAAGAGGCCTTGTTGGGGAAATCATTAGCCGCCTCGAGCGCAAAGGGCTAAAACTGATAGGTCTTAAAATGATGCGCCTCGACAGCAAGCAGCTGCAAGCTCATTATGCCGAGCACCTCGAGAAACCTTTTTATAGCGGGCTAGAGGATTTTATGAAAAGTTCGCCGGTTGTCGTTATGGCGTGGGAGGGATTTGAGTGCGTTAATTCAGTACGCATCCTCGTGGGAGCAACCAACCCCCGTAACGCCGAAGCGGGGACCATCCGTGGCGATTTCTCTATCGGTACGGGGCGTAACCTCATTCATGCTTCTGACAGTCAGAAATCTGGCAACGAAGAAGTCTCGCGCTTCTTTGGCGAGAGAGAACTGTTTGACTATGACAAATCAGAGTACGTTCACATTTACGAAGAGTTCGAGCGTAAGTATAGCCTAGGGTTCTCTTGATGCCCAAGCCTCAGCCTCATATGGGGCCTATCGGCGTAAGCCGTGAAGGTGGGTCGAATCCGATTCGAACAGATTTTATGCTACAGTCAGAGTAATGCCCCTGTAGTTCAATGGATAAAACAACTCCGTCCTAAGGAGAAGCTGGGGTGAGAACAGCCGGTGGCTGTTCGCAAGGGAATGTTCCGAAGCGAGCTGGCCTCGCGCTCGTGAACTTCCGGGCCCGCCGAAGGTGGGTCGAATCCGATTCAAACAGATTTTATGCACCAGTCAGAGTAATGCCCCTGTCGTTCAATGGATAAAACAACTCCGTCCTAAGGAGAAGCTGGGGTGAGAACAGCCCGGTGGCTGTTCGCAAGGGAATGTTCCGAAGCGAGCTGGCCTCGCGCTCGTAAACTTCCGGGCCCGCCGAAGGTGGGTCGAATCCGATTCGAACAGATTTTATGCTACACTCAGAGTAATGCCCCTGTAGTTCAATGGATAAAACAACTCCGTCCTAAGGAGAAGATAGGGGTTCGAATCCGTCCGGGGGTACCATTAGCGTAATCTGTTACAATTTGGGTATGGCCCGTCGACACACCAACCACAGTAAAATATTTTGAAGATCAATTTGATGACGAAGAAGTCCAGTTGGTGTTTCGCAAACACCCAATTGTAATGCGCAAGGGGTTTATTGTCAGTATGGCTGCATGGCTGGTGGGTCCGGTAATCATGATGATTCTTTTATTCATCCAGCCTTAATCCGCCGTCGATACCGCATTTTTCGGGAGTCTCGTCGGCAGTATTGTCTTGGGAATGTTAGTACTGGTGCCATTCTGGATTAGGTGGTACTTTAGCGTGTTTATTGTTACCGATCAGCGGTTTATCCAAATCACGCAAAAAGGCTTGTTTACCGAAGTGTCGTGGACATTACCTTACCCAAATTCAGATGATTAATTACGAAGTGACGGCCTGCAGGAAACGCTGCTAGGATTTGGTACAATAAGGGTGCAGACATATGTTGGTGAGCTCGTTATTCACGATGTTCATCATCCCGCCAAGACGGCCAAGAAAATACAGCTCATTTTACGCGATCTAGGGGTTATGGCGGCTGCCTTCAATAGATTATGAAACCACATAAACCAAACTTTCTAAGGTAAAAACTGCTATTCCATTTCGTCGCGCTTCCAAGAAGCGAAGGATGATAGCAGTGTGCGACGCATTACCAACGATTCCGTTGCCGAGCACCGGGAAGAATTCTTGGCCGTGCCCGCAAATTTATTTATCCGCTGCGACATTCGAGCAACCGCGTAATTAAATTATCGGTCGGCGTGGTGGTGACGGCACTGGTGCTGTTTTTTGTAGGGAGCGCCCTGGCACTGTATAGGTTTCAGTCGACATCATCGTTTATTTACGGGGTGACGCGAGTCGTGCCGTTTCCGGTCGCCTTGGCAAATGGCCGGTTGGTGTCCTACGAGAGTTATCTATTCGAACTTCGTCACTACATGTATTACTACGAGAACCAGCAAGATGTCAATTTTTCGTCAGACTCTGGCCAGCGGCAGCTGGCCCTCTAAACAGCGTTCGCTTGACCTGGCTATCAACCGGGCATATGTAGCAAAACTCGCCGATAAACATGATGTTCGGGTCTTTCCCAAGGAAACAATACAGGTCAATATCGCAGCCAGAACCGGTTTGGAGCGAGCGAGACTGTTTTTCAATCAGTCCTGCGCGATTTTTGGGGTTGGTCGCTTGACGACTTCCAGCATGAGCTAAGGTTAGAACTCCTTGACCAAAAAGTAGCCGCAGCGCTCGATACGGCAACGACACAGCGAGCACATAAGGCCTATCGGCAACTACAAAATGGCGCAGATTTTGCGAAATTGGCCCAAAAAGTATCGGACGATCCGTCTACCAAGAAAAATTGAGGCAACTACGGTTTTAACATTACGCGGGCAAATCATGATCTTTCGCCGGTGGTTATACAAACAATATTTTCGCTAAAACCGGGCGAATACTCCGCAGTAATCAATACGGGCTACAAGTTGGAAATAGTTAAGGTGCTCAAAATCGAGGGGTCAAAGAGGCAAGCGGCCCACATGGCTTTTACCTACAAAGACATCAATGACTACGTCCACCGCTAAAAAAAGCGCACAAACCGTCGAGATTTATTCACGTAAACTAGTTTGCTTTTTGGGCCATTGCTTGCTATGATTACCTCTGTTACTTACTTAGGTACGGTCCATATCAATACGGGCTCGTAGTGAAGTGGTTATCACGCCTCCCTGTCACGGAGGAGATCGCCGGTTCAAATCCGGTCGGGCCCGCCAAAGAAAAAGACTTAGTCATTACCGGTGGGTCTTTTTTTTTGACAGACTTCGTCTGGACTTGACCGGCGATCAGCGAACGAAGTGAGTGAAGATCGCCGAGGTCTACAGGACTGAATGTGCAGGAGCTTGCTCCGATAAATGAAGCCCGTGCAAGCGAAGCGCAATCCGGTCGGGCCCGCCATACTATTGACTAAATACTATCTTTATGGTAGTATTTTTTTATAGCTCTAAAATAAATATATGGCAAGAATATTACTTTCGGCACACAAGGGTGGCCCAGAAGATGGCTACATACCAAATAGCTTAGGCGCTACGAATGCTGTACGTGATTCGGGCGTGGACTTAATTGAATTTGATGTACGCATAAGTAAAGATGATAAGTTTGTAACTCTTCATGATGAAGAGATTGTGGTAAATGGCGCTCCTCGTAAAGTGGAGCAATTGAAGGCAACTGATATCTTACAGCACGCTGAGGGTGCTTGTATGCTTGAGGATATGCTCACCGCAGTTAAGGACCACGCAATAGCACATGTTGACATAAAAGATACTCGTCTAGAGATAGAAATCGTAGATATGTGCGAACTAATCCTGGGTAGGCACGGCTACATAATAACTACTCTTGAAGATGAAAGCGTGCGTAAGATTCGCAGAGCACGTCCAGATGCACAAGTTGCCTTATCACTTGGCAGAGACATACGCGGAATGAGCATTATCAAAGCGGCCCAGGTGCGATTTAGCGAGATATTTCCTGCCCGTCGGGTAACAGCATGTGACCCAACGATGTTGGCGCTAAATTATAGAATTGCTCGATTCGGGGCGTTGAATTGGGCATGGAAGCGTAAACTGCCCGTTCTGCTTTGGACAATTAACACGCCTGCATTGATGGAAAAGGCATGGGCTAACCCACATATCTGGGCATTCACTACAAATTACCCCCGCGAGGCCCTGATGAAAAGTCACCATCACGCTAAAGTCGGCTGGGCTAAGACGTTACTTGCCCATCAGGTGTAATTTTGAAACTAGTCTACGCAAAACTGAAATAGTTTCAAATCTCTAAAGCCACGGCCCGCCAAGCATAAGCAATACATTAAATACCACGATTGTGGTATTTTTTGATTATGAGCTTAGAAGTTACTACTGATCCTGTAATTGAAAACGGTTTTTCGCAGACTACTGAGTTATACGTAGAACTAGGCCACGGATTGGCGCCTGCTGCAACTAGCAATCATCGTCGTTTTGACGGCAATCGTGCATACCTAGGCATAGATAAAGCCGAAGGTGATTATGCACGTGTTGATGGTAAAGATTATGGTCAACAAGTACGTGAACAGGTGGCTAAAATGGCTGCTCATTTCGCAGTAAAAAAGCCCGATGAAAACATTTCATTTATCAGGGCGGACGCTCGTAGTTTGCCACTGTCCGACGCCACCGTAACTGAAGTCTATATGGCAAATCTTCTCACATCACCCATTAACCCAAACCATCGACGTCAAATACTAACGGAGGTAGGAAGAATTTTAATAATTGGTGGCAAGGCTGTGGTAAAAATGTCGTGGGAGCCAGAATGGCTATCTCCACGCCACTACGTGGTCGATTGGCTCAGAGATGCTCATTTAGAAATTTCTGAAGTCGTAGACACGAGCGTAGAAGCATTTAGCAATCTTGAAGAGCTATACTACCCATCCCAACATCAAGGAGATGACAGTTACTACGTTATTGCCACAAAACCCGCATCAGAATTAATGTAATAGGTCCAGACTTCGCGCGTAACG
>CAWCZQ010000001.1:0-414968 GCA_963800205.1 uncultured Candidatus Saccharibacteria bacterium | reverse complement strand
TTTTTGTGGGTATTGTCGTGGGGCTGACTGGTATGGGCGGTGGCGCGCTGATGACGCCGGCGTTAATTTTTCTGGGCGTAAATCCGACTGCCGCCGTAGCGAATGATCTAGTGGCGGCGGCATTCAGTAAATCGGCTGGCGCCCTCACCCACTGGCGGCACGGCAGCCCCAATCTGCAGCTTGTGAAGTGGCTGGTAATAGGGTCGGTGCCGAGTGCCTTTGCCGGCGGCTTTATTATTGATGCGATAGGTCCGGCGGATGAGCAGCAAACAGTGGTAAAAGTAGCGATAGGTATTGCCCTATTATTTGCTGCCACGACCTATACGCTACGTATACTTCTCACCTCTTATAAATCGGCCGGCAAACCCAAGAAGGCAACCAACCACATAGCAGTACGCGCTGTCCCGACTATGTTGGTGGGTGTAGTGGGCGGTTTGCTGGTGGGGATGACATCTGTTGGTTCTGGATCTATCATCATGGTCGCCCTACTATTGTTATACCCGGCAATTCGCGCATCGAGCCTGGTAGGAACAGATTTGGCGCAAGCCGTGCCGTTAGTTGCGGCCGGAGCGGTGGGCCACCTTATAACTACCGGCATACAGTGGAGTGTTTTATTGCCTTTGTTGGCCGGCAGCATACCAGGGTCTATGCTTGGCGCAAAGCTCGCCAACCGAGTGCCACAAAAAATCATCCGGCGGTCGTTGGTAATTGTATTGTTTTTGACTGGTATGACGCTGCTGGGCGTGCCCTCTAAGATCAGCATCGGGCTGGGTATCGTGGCACTGCTTTTTGGACCTGCCCTGTTAAATTACCCGATTGAACTCAAAGAACGGCAACTGCAACAAGACTCATCATCTGACAACTTTTAGCCAAGTGGTAGTATACATATAGATTATGAAGAAGATTGTAATAGATGCACGGGAGCTTCGGACCAGTACTGGACGGTATGTGGACCGTTTGCTGCACCACTTACAAGAAGTGGATACCGACCTCAGTCACCGCTACGTGGTGCTGCTGAAGCCGAAAGATATGGAAAGCTGGAAACCCAAGAGCAAACGCTTTACGGCTGTGGCCTGCCCCTACAAAGAATTTACCTTTGCCGAGCAGATCGGGCTGGCGTGGCAGCTGTATCGCCTGCGGCCCCATTTGGTTCACTTTGGGATGACCCAGCAGCCGGTACTGTATTTTGGCAAAGTGGTGACGACTATGCACGACCTGACGACCGTGCGCTTCACTAACCCAGCCAAGAACCGTCTGGTGTTTAAGATTAAGCAGTGGGTATACGAACGGGTCGTCAAATGGGTGGCGTACAAATCTAAACACTTAATCGTACCGAGTGAATTTGTCAAAGATGATGTGGCCAAATTTACCCGGACGAACAGCCGTAAAATAACCGTCACCTACGAAGCTGGCGACCAAATAGAAGCCAAAGCCGAGCCCTTGCCTGAGCTAGAAGAAGCCAGCTTTATTATGTACATTGGCCGGCCGACACCTCACAAAAATCTTAGCCGCCTCTTGGAGGCCTATAGCCTCGTCAAAGAAAAGCATCCAGACCTCAAGCTGGTATTAGCAGGCAAGATAGACAGCAACTATAAGCGCGTTATGCGCCGCGCTAAGCGACTCGGCATAGAAGACGTGGTGTTTACCGATTACGTCAGCGACGGGCAGCTGCGCTGGCTGTACGAACACTGTGCGGCCTACGTCTTCCCTTCGCTCAGCGAAGGCTTTGGCTTGCCTGGGCTCGAAGCCATGGCCTGCGGCGCGCCTGTGGTTAGCAGCAATGCCACTTGCTTACCAGAAATATACGGTGATGCCGCCGAGTACTTCGATCCTCGTGATATCGAAGATATGGCCAAGACCATACAGAAAGTTCTCAATAAAGAAGATTTGCGACAAGAGTTGGTAGCGGCCGGCAAAAGGCAAGTCGCCAAGTACTCCTGGAAGCGCATGGCCGAGCAAACCGTGGCTATTTATAAACAAGTACTGCACGAAAAATAACAAACCTGACTTATATAATTAATTATATAAGTCCACCTCTGTTAAATGGACGGTAGCTTCTGATGGGTTAGTGCGGTCTGCCGGCGCAGCGAACCTATATCCCATCCACTAACTACTATCTTCCATCTACTAACGTGTCGCTTACGCGGCGGCAGGCTTGAGAACAACCCGGCGGTCGCGGCCTTCGCCGATTGATTCGGTGGTGACGCCTGATTCGTCGGCAAGCTTATGGATAATGCGGCGGTCAGCGGCATTCATGGGCTGGAGCTCCATTGGTTCGTTGGATTGCTTGACCTTATCAATCCATACCTCTGCCTTTTCGGCCAAACGATCGGCGCGCTGCTGCTTGTAGCCGGCGACGTCTACGTTGACGCGCCAATATTCGTGGCCCTGATTCTTGAGCGCTGTACTGACGACGTACTGCAGCGAGCGCATGGTGTCGCCGTGCTGGCCAATGAGAAAGCCGTTTAGAGCGGTCGAGGGAACATTGAGTTGAATCACCTCTTCGTCGTGCGAGGCTGATACCTCAGTATTGAGACCAAAAAAGGACAGCAAGTCCTCGAGGTATTTTTTGGCGTATTGAATTGATTCTTCCATGATCACTTCCTCCGTGTCTCTTTATGGGACAAACCTGACGGTTTTTCTCATCGCGCTGGGCAAAAAAAGCGTATTTTATGCGCTGGCTGCTCTTTTCCCTTGTAGACATCACTTCCTCCGTTTTTTATGCTCCGGACTTCTTTTTGGATTTGGTTTTTGTTTTGTTTGAAGGAGTTTGCTTAGGCTTGGGGGTGTCGGCAACAATCTCGGCTTCGGGAATGTTTGCGACATCTTTGCTCGGCGCATCGGCGAGGGCTTCCATTTCTTCTTCGTCTTCGCGGAGGACGTATGACTGCTGAATAAAGGCCACCAACCCACCGACTAGCCAGTAGAGGCTGAGGGCTGAGGCGAGGCCGACAGTAAAGAAGAAGATCATCAAGGGTAGAAACACGACGGTACTCTTGCCGACGGCGGCGCTGACCTCAGACTGATCAGCTTGCTTGCCCTCGCCGGCTTCGCGCAGGATTGAGCGCAGGCTGCGGCCGTCTTTGGCTTGTGGCAGAAGCTGCTTGCTCTGGAAATACTGAATAAGAGCACTGCCGACCACCAGCACCATAGCCGGCCAATATATACCGCCACTACCGAGAGCGCTGCGGGTGAGGTCGACCATACCAAACAGCGTTTCGTCGAACTTGCTAATATCTTGGGCAATTTGCTGCATCCAAGACGTGTGCTGCAAAAATGGATAAGCAAAGCTATAGAGCTGGTGGGGGTCTTTGACAATCCGGTTGAGGCCACTGTACAGCGCCAGCAGAATTGGCAGCTGCAGTAGCACCACACCAATGGAAGAAAGCGGCTTGATGCCCCGCTCTTTGTAGAGCTCCATGGTCATGAGTGCTTCTTGTTGGCGGTTGCCCTTGGTTTGTTTTTTGATCTTTTTGAGCTCGGGCTGGATCTTGCGCATCACCTTGGTTTGGTGAAGCTGTTTGCGCACCAGCGGCCACAGCAGCAAGCGAATAATAATGGTAAAGATAATGATGGCGAAGCCAAAGTTATGGCCCGGCAACAGCGCGTAAATTGCGACGAGCAAGTTAAAAATCGGTTGGGCAATTAGGGTCGTAAACATCTCTTGGTTTTCCTCTTGTAACTACTATAGCATGCGAATGGCGTCTGTTAGCAGACGTGAGCACTCTGCAGAAGTTCCTGCAGCGCTTGGCGCAGTTCGGCGCTAGGTGTGCTGGCCACGCGGTCGCTGTACACGGTAAAGATTAAGTCGTATGGCGGTGTGCTGTCGCCAAGTTCTTCGCGTATTAGGGCATACAGCCGCCGGCGGATTCTATTGCGGACCACGGCAGATTTATGGACTTTGCGGCTCACCACTACCGCCGCTCGATATGTCGTGCGGCGAGGATTTTTGGCATAGCGCAACACAAACCACTGACTGCGGACGGTAGTGCCGCGTCGATAGGTGTGGTTAAGACTACCGTAACCGTGGAAGCGGTGGCGGCGACTGATCATACAGTATCCTTTAGTGGCTCAAACGGGTGCGACCCTTGGCACGACGACGCATCAAAACGTTGCGTCCTGCCTTGCTGGCCATACGCTTAAAGAAGCCGTGCTCGCGCGAACGGTGGCGCTTTTTTGGTTGATAGGTGCGCTTTGGCATATACACTCACTTTATGCTCACCCTGTATAAAAAGGGTGAAATTAACAATAATTAACCCACTAATCCTATCAATCTTTCCACCTTTTCGCAATTGTAATCCACAGCTTTACAGATTAGGATGTACCCTGTGGATAAACTTACCTCAGTAATGTGAATTTTCTTACATGCAATGTTGTAATTGATGCAATCTGTGGAAAAGTGACTTGAATTTGCGTATACTTCACTGCACATGGGGAGCAGAGAGTCGCAATACACTACTTGGCAAGCTGTTCTGGGTGAGATTGAACTGTCGATCTCTCGGGGCAACTTTATGACGTGGTTCAAGAATACGACATTGCTCGAATTAACACCCGAACGCGCCGTTATTGGCGTGGCCAACGTCTTTGTCAAGCAGCAGCTCGAGCGTAAGTACAATGAGCTCATCGCCACCACCTTAGACAAGCACGGCCTCTCGCCCGCCACTATTATATACAAGATTCACACCCAACAGACCGCGCCGGCTACCAATGTCGGTAATGATGTTATCGCTTCTCGCCCGTCGGGCGGCTACCAGTCGGCACCGCAACAGTATCGGCACGAACCAGCGGCGGCAGCACTGCGCACCAATACCGCCACAGCAACCGCCAGTCCTCCACAGACCTACCAATCAAAACCACAAGAGGACACTAGTGGGTTTTCCCATAGTTATCGACAGGGGATAAACGAAAAATATACCTTTGATAACTTTATCGTCGGCTCGGGCAATGAGCTGGCCTTTGCTGCCTGCCAATCGATATCAACCCAGCCTGGCAGCAAATATAACCCGCTATTTTTGTACGGTGGCGTCGGTATTGGCAAAACCCACCTGATCCAAGCGGTCGGCAATGCCGTGGTTGCCCACAACCCAGCCGCCCGCGTGCTGTATGTAACCACCGAGCAGTTTGTACAAGAGTTTGTGGATGCTATCCGCTTTAAGAAAACCGCTAGTTTTGCCGGTCGGTACCGCACCATCGACGTGCTAATTATCGACGACGTGCAGTTTATTGCCGGTAAAGAAAAGATGCAGGAAGAGTTCTTTCATACCTTTAATTCCCTCCATCAGGCTAATAAACAGATCATTATTAGCTCCGACCGACCACCTCGCGATATCCCAACCTTAGAAGACCGTCTGCGCTCGCGCTTTGCGTGGGGCATGACCATTGATATGCAGATTCCCGATTTTGAAACGCGCTGCGCCATTGTGCAGACCAAAGCCAGTAACCAGGGCGCCGAGCTACCAAATGACTTAGTGGAGTTTTTGGCCACCAGTGTCCAGACCAACATCCGTGAGCTGGAAGGCTCACTCAACCAAGTGTTGGCGTTTTGTGAAATGCGCGGCCTCGATCCAACCCTGAGTATTGCCACTAGCTTGCTCGGTGCCAGTAAGACGCGGCCCAAGCACATTAGTGCCAAGCAAATCGTGGAACGAACCGCACGCCACTATCAAGTGTCACTTGAGGATATACTTGGGCCAAAGCGCGACAAAGATATTGTGGTGCCGCGGCAAGTTGCTATGTACATATTACGTAGTGAGCTTCATTTGAGTTTTCCAAAAATAGCCCGGGAGCTGGGCCGCAAAGACCACACCACCGCCATCCATTCGGTAGAAAAGATTGAAAAAGAGAGCCAATACGACGCCGATATTCGCAGCGCTATTACGGAAATTCGGGAGCGACTGCATGCGTAGGATGGAAGATGGTAGTTGGGAGATGGCATTTGGCAATTGGCAGATGGTAGATAGTAGGTGGAATTTGGTAGGTGGGATATGGGAAATAGGAAATAGTAGTTGGGAGATGGTAGATAGGATTTGGGGGTTGGTAGGTGGGATTTTGGAGATGGTAGATGGGGGGCTGCAGAGAGCTAAAACTGTGGTTATAAGCTGTGTAAAAAATGTGTACAGTATTGGCATAACCTCTGTACAACTCCCTACTCTATGCACACCTATGTTAGATACTTCACTAAGGTCTGTGCAAAAATCTACGACTTCTCCCCTACTCTACACACAGTTTATACCGCTTATTGTCCACAAGCATAAACGGTTTCTGTCCCCTGTTAGCGTCTCGTTATACCCATTACCCACAGGACCTATAATAAGCAATCACGAAGTAAGAAAAGAAAGGATTTAATAACTACATGCGCCTGCAAGTTACCCAACAGAACCTCAATCGAGCACTCAGCACAGTGGCTCGTGTAGCAAATACCCGTAACCAACTACCTATATTGGCGAATGTCTTAATTAAGACCAGCGAAAACCGGCTCAGCATTAGTGCGACCAACCTAGACATTGCCATTACCCAGTACTTAGGAGCAAAAGTAGTCGAAGAAGGCTCTATTACCGTCCCCGCCCGACTCATGCAGGACTTTATTAGTAGCTTGCCTGATGGTGTCATAGAACTGAAGCTAGATGATACCAAGCTCAATATTAAAACCGATAAATACCAATCGGTAGTTAATGGGGTGTTAGCTGATGATTTCCCGGTGATGCCGGCCATCGAAGGTGGCGACACCTTTGAGGTGGATAGCTCAGCCCTCCGACGGGCGTTACAGCAAGTGGTGTTTGCGGCTTCGACTGACGAATCTCGACCAGTTCTCACAGGCGTGCTACTACGCGGGAGCGGTAACGAACTCCATTTGGCGGCCACTGATAGTTACCGACTGGCCGAAAAAACCCTGCAGGTCAAACTTACCAAAGATGTCAATCTGCTCGTGCCGGCGACTGCTATGCAAGATCTGTTGCGTATTTTGGGTGATAGCGACGAACCGGTGAGCGTAACTTATGATGATCAGCAGGTGTTATTCCAGGTAGCTGATGTAGAACTGGTCGCGCGACTACTCGACGGCACCTATCCCGACTATCAAAAGCTCATCCCGGCTCAATTTGAAGTATCGGCTACCCTCAAACGCACCGAATTACTCAACGTCACCAAAGTATCGAGCCTGTTTGCCCGCGAGAGTGCTGGCAGTATTACGATAGAGGTTGATGAGACCGAAAAGCAGCTGAGTATTCACTCGATTGCATCGCAGCTCGGAGAAAACACCGCCAGCGCCAACGGCGAGGTCTATGGTAATGGTACGATTACGTTAAATTCACGATATTTGCTGGATGCGCTCGGTGCAATAAGTGACGACGACGTCATCTTTAGCTTTAATGGCAAACTGGAGCCAACCGTGGTCCGGTCGTCTAAAACCGGCGATTATGTCCACGTCATTATGCCACTGAAATCCTAGGCAGCTTGAGCGGTTGTGTCAGCAGTGCATGGTGGGTAACCGCAAGCTATACTTAAGAGAATGATATACGACCTTCGGCTTCAGCATTTTCGTTCGTACGACGACGCCTCGTTTGAATTCAATCCGGCGGTGACCATTATTGTCGGGCCGAATGCCAGCGGCAAAACCAACCTCCTGGAGGCCATTTTGGTGGTGGCGCGCGGCGGCTCATATCGCGTCAAAGATGCAGATTTGGTGCAGTTTGACGCCCCCTGGGCTCGGCTTGATGCACATACTGAGCATGGCGACCGCATTATTAAGCTGACGCCAGCAGCTGCGGTTAAGAAGGTATATGATATCAACGGTCAGCCGTTACGGCGGCTTAGTCAGCAACGCACCCTGCCCGTCGTGTTATTTGAGCCGAATCACCTGCGATTGCTGTCGGGTGGACCGGAACGGCGACGGAACTATCTCGATGAATTATTAAGTCAAACGAAACCGACATATGCCGGCACCCTCCGCAAATACAAACAGGCCCTATTGCAACGTAACGCCCTGCTCAAACAACCGCGGCTCAACACCGACCATTTGTTTCCCTGGAATATCCGCCTTAGCCAGCTGGCCGGCGAAATCGTCGCCGCCCGCAGCGAGTTAGTGACGCTTCTGGATGATTCAATTGGCGAGTTGTACCAGATTTTGTCGCAAAGTAAGATCGACCTCCAGGTTGCTTATGAGGCTGGCGGCAGCGCGCAAGCCTATGAATCTCAACTCCTGCATCGCTTGGAGTCACAATTGGACCTCGACCGGCAGCGCGGTTTTACGGCTAGTGGGCCACACCGCGAAGATATTAGCGTACTGCTCGATGGCAGGCCGGTAGCACTGATGGCTTCGCGGGGAGAGACGCGTACGGCGGTGCTGGCTATGAAGATACTAGAGTTGCAGGTCCTGGAGCAAGTCCGCGAACAAAAGCCCATCCTGCTGCTCGACGATGTCTTTAGTGAGCTTGATGGCGCCCGCCGCCATGCCCTAACGAGCTACTTGTCGGCCTATCAAACCTTTATTACCACGACAGACGCTGACATTGCCCTGCAAAGCTTTAACCAAGATTGCACAGTTATCCCGCTAGGCGGTAGCGCTACACCTCAGGGGTAAACGAGATGTCGGCTGAGGATGTATCAATGCCGTTTTTTTCGAGATATTGAAGCGCTTCGGCTTTATAGTTATGGAGCTGGGAGAGATATTGTGTCCGTTGGCTTGGGTTGTTAAGAATGGCGTATAGGGTGACGGAAAACTGAATCTGGTTACTGTCGTCTAAACTGTAATCGATACGGTAGTGTGAGTTGTACACAGGTAATTCCTTGATAAAAGGATATTTTTGCTGCAGTTTTTTTTGCTCGGCAGCCACGATTTTTGAGAGAATTCCTTCTCGTTTCACTTGCTCTTTAGGGTGGTCTGCTAGCCACTGCTGAGCCCCGGACGTACTTGGGTTGGGCAGTAAGTATAGGGGGTCACTCGTGTCTTCGGTAGTAGTATTAATTGTCGTTACATCTTTCGTGAAATACGTACGTGACGCTTCAAGGAGATGGTTGCCAGGAGAGACATAGATCGACCCCTGAGAGACTTTATCTCCGTCGAGCGTGACGGTCGAATCGCTCGGTATTGCATACACCTCTATCTTATCGAGCCCACGCCGACTAATAAACAACGCGACATTCCATGCCAATATGCCAGTGAGCAACAGACCGACTGCGATGATAATTATATTTCGTTGCTTATTCATAACTCCCCCTTAGTTTTTGAGTCGGAACCACGTAAACGATCCGTGACTATCAGAAAAATATGTAGTGCTCGCCATGGGTGCACGCCAACTGGTACCAGAGAAGCTAACTGAAGCCGAGGCGGCATTGCCATGAAATCCACTCTGTGTACCCACATACATGTAGGTATGGCCGGTATTGATGGCGATATCACCAGGCTGGAGGTTGCTGGTGTTGGTTTGCGCACCTAGGTTTTGGTACTTTTCAGGGTGAGCCAGTAGGTATGCCAGTTGCTGGGTTGTATTGCCTTCATTGCCGTCTGGCCCCCAGTTGTAGTTGGGGTCTGCTCCACTGTCGCGCATGACCCTGGTGATAAACCCGCCACAATCAACTCCCGGGTGGCTGAGCCCACCAACGTATTCGTTGTTGCTGACTGCGGCATCGATAGCTTTTTTGTATGCTGGTTTTAAGGTGAGGAAGTTCGGTTCGTGGTAATCGGGCCAGGCATAATTAATCGCTGTCTTGACGATATCTCCCTGTACAGCCCCACTCGATGAAGAACTACAGGTAGAGGCGGCACCGGTAGCTCCCCCTAGCCTTGAGTAGACAGTAAACGCCCCTAGGCGCGTATCGACAGTATCTGGAGAGCCATGATCTTGGGAAATCATCAGCATATTTTTATGCTTTGCGTCGTAGTTGTTCATCACGTACGGCGAGCCTTCGTACGGTTGGGTTTCGCTATTAAATCCTAGTTTTTCGGCTTGAGCGGCATAGGGAGAAGCTCGACCATTATAGGAAAATAGAGTGTCTTTGACCGCTTCTGAGTCGGGGTTGGCAACGTTGATTGGCTTCTTGACGACGCCGATTTTGGAAGCGCCAATGAGATGCTTGGCGGCTATAACCAGTGATTCTTCAAGGTTTGTCGGATAGCCGTAGGTTGCATAGTCGGTCGACTCCATCTTATAAGGTCCACCGAATGGATTGCCGGCCTGGACGTCGGCATTCGGATTATTGTTACTTTCGCGGAAATGGATAGCGGCGAGTAATTGCCAGGGCACATTGGTTTGCTTAGAAACCTTTTCGTAAGTAGATTGGAGGGCATCAATGTTGGAGGCGATGTCATGAGGGAGGCCGGAACTTGCTGAGGTGACGCTTGCCGAGCACGTACTGGCTGCTTCTTCCTCACCATAAAATTCCGTATTGTTAATAATTGATTTAATATCAGCAGAGGTCAGTGCTCCCACTGGTACGGAATATGCAATTCCCAGAAATAAAGTAAGTCCCACAAGGAGGAAGCGGCGAAAATGTCGTAATGACAGGAGTGAGAAAGTGCTATTACGACGCATCATTACAGGTAAATGCTCCATACTTCAATTGATCAGGCGTAGGACACAATATGTACAGCGTACTCATCGGGTAGCCTTTGCCTCCAAACAAGCTGACTTGATAGGTTTGGCTCGCAGCGGGTATATCAACAAGGAAAGTAATAGAGGGAATTTTGACACCATCTCGGCTGTAAAACGTAACGTCGAAGCTCTTGGCACGTATCTCACCGGCGTAAGAGTCATGTGTACCGCTACTGTTATCTTGAAGCTGTTCGTATAGCTGACTCTCAATTGTTTTTATGGAGCCCTTCAGTATCTCTTGTTGAAAGCTTGTTGTATTGGTGAGGGTTACAGTTTGTGGTTGTAGTTCACGCTGGGTAGTAGAAGTATTACTTGTCTGCTTCTGATGATAATACTGACTAGCAAACCATGATAAAGACACCACTACAACGAGAAGCAGTACCAGTATAACTATAATCTTTTTGGGAGAGCGTCGCATTAGTGCCAGCCCTTCTCTGTATGTGCGTACGTTAGCTTCGCGACATCAGACGCTTTGACGACATGCGTGCCGTAGCGACCTGGATTGCTCCAGTTAGATTCTTCGACCACAATTGAGCCGTCAGCTTTTACTTCGGCGACTATCGCCACATGGCCATAGGTGGGATCTGCCATAGTTCTGGGGAATGATACGACCGCATGCACTGCAGGTGTGTGATTGGTGTCGTAGCCAAGTTTTCCTAGGTTTGAAGCGACATCTTTACCATCACCGAGACTACCAGACTTATATTTGGAGCTATGCCTTGCCAGTATGTATTTGACATATTCTACGCAGCTTCCCCCGCCAAAGCCATCGTTACCAACATAGGAAGAGCCAGGTTGTCCGGCGCTTGCCCCGCCAGTGTCGTTGCTCCCAGCGTCGGCGGTACTACCACCGTAGTTAGCGGTAACAATTAAGACGTTGTGGTCTGTTGCTTTGGCACTTTTGGCCGAGGTATCCCATTCTTGTCCGGTAACTTCGATGTCTTTACTGACATAAATATGATCGACGATATTAGAGTTATCGGGGCGGTTTTCTACCGCACTATCATTAGGAGTCGGACACATACCGGTATTTTTTTTGTAGGCATCATAGGAGTCGAGCAGCGTGCCATCTTTAGTGAGGATGCAGTATGGCAGCGCTGAGCGGCCGCCATGCGCATCGGTCCAGTATTTGTCTTGGGTGGCACTACCAGGGCCGCGGATACGATAGTCGTGATTGAAGTCGCCTGTCATAAAGACCGGCAGACCTTGGCCGGACCAATTTTGAGCATCTGCTAAGTGTGCCTTAGCGTCGACATCGCGCCACTCAGCTTGGTGGACACGTCCGCCACGGCCATCGCTATCAGCCGGGTCGTGGGTGTTCTGTACGATAAATTCCTGAGCGTTTGGATCATCTTTTGCACGAAGCTTCACCCACGGCAGAGACAAGGTAGAGCCATTAAAATAGCGATACGTGTTGCCGGATGATATCCCCTTGTCGACGAGTGTAAATCTATCCACGTTCCAGATTATAGAGTTCTCCGAACGGTGGCCGCTATTATTGCTGCTCGCCGGGAAGATGTCATACTGGCTGCCAAGATTCTTGAGTAATTCGTCCCGCTGCTTAGATTGCATTTCTTGCAATCCGACGACGTCGAGGTCGTTGGATGTGATGAGGGTGGTGGCGGTTTGTGTGCGACCAGCTACATCACCGGCGTGGCTGGCACCTTGCAAGTTAAAGGTAGCAATCTTGACTGTACCGACTGTTGTTGTGGCTCCATCAGGTTGATTTGTTGCCATATCATCGAGCTGATCGAGAGTATTATCGTAACCTCGCGCTACCCTCCAACGAAAGACAAGGTCGCCATATTGGGGATTGTGAGGGCCAAGGTTGTCGGGTGAGCACAAGCCTTTATCGGGAATAACGTTGCCGTCGTCGTCACGTTGAATATACTCATCACTTATGAGGGTGCCGAGGCTGACGTCACCACTAAAACATTCACCATAGGTACCTTCGATGTCATCTTCTTTGCCGCTGGCGTCTAAGATACGTTGATTTTCTAGCATACTGTACGAATCGGTGGTTAACAGTTGTTGTTCTTCAAGTGAGAAGTCCCACTGTATGTTGCCGTAGAACATTGCCGTGGCATTGGCAGTGGGTGCGGCGTGTACTAATGGGGCTGTTAGGGCGCCAGCAATACTTCCCCACGTATTGATACTAAATAAGTTACCCAGAAAAGTAGGTATGCTCGATATTGATAGGGATGATGCAAACGATTGGGTTGACATGGCAAGGCGCGAGACAGCCGACTGGGGGTTGCGCAATGCGAAGTAGCGTTGGTAGCTACTCTTTGTGGCGTTTTGAGTTCGCACATATTGGACGGTTTGTTCGGCTGTTGCAGCGGCTTCTTGTTTGGTCAGAGGTCGAGCGTAAAATTGCTGGCGATTGATTTCTCCTGAAGCTACATTTCCACCTGAATCGGCCAGATTGGCAAAATCTGCACCCTGCTCCACGCCGTTGTTGAGGTAGCCTGATTCTGACATAACAATGATGCGGGCGAGAGTTGTGGCGGCAGCAATTTTCGCTGTAGATTTAACAAGATCTCCTACTACCGCCTTAACTTTTACACTTAAGTTACCGTATGTTTCTTTCTGAATTAAGCTCTTGGCAACTCGGGTCACAATTTTCTTAATGCCCAGTTCTGCAGCATGACCCGCTGCCTCCATTGCTGCATGGCTAGTTCCACCAGTAAAGAATGCAACAATCAGGCTGCCGATGCCGACAGCGCCAGCAACATAGATATTGGTCATTACAGGACAAGCTTTGTCTGCGGTAGCATTGATTATTTTTGTGAATCTACTACTTCCAAGTAGGGCGTCTAACACCGAGAAGCTGCCGTTGGTAGTTGCTTGAGGGCTCAAGGTACCGGCAGTACTGAAGGTACTACCCGAAGCACGGCGCATGGCATTAGTGTTGCTGATGTCGCCAAGTTTTTGATTCAAGGCGCCGACCGGTAGTGCGTCGCTGGCTAGGCCGTCTTTTTGCTCGTCGGCAGCACTCGATACAAAGTAATAGGCTTTTTGCTGCGCGGTAGTCTGCGCGTCAATGGTAGGCCCGGCATTAGTCACAGAGCCCTCGTATACGATGCACATTGCCAGCGCAATGGCATACGAACTATTTATGGCGCCGACAACTTTTTCGGTTACTGATGTGGTCGTCCCCTTTTTGATAGCTTCTTCGACGTCGACCATACGTCCATCATTTTCAATTGTCGTTGCTAGCTTTTTGTCGTCAGCAATAGTTTTTTCTTCGGCTGCCTTGGCATCATCAACTGCCTCTTTGAGATTCTTGGCCTTGGGCGAAGTTTCGTTGGCAGTACTTATTGCCTTGTTGGCGTCGCGCTCTATTTGTAGGCGAGCTTGCTGAGCGGTTTTGCCTTTGTATTCACCTATCTTCCAGGCAATCAGGCCTATACCCAGTTTTTTACGAATATTTTTGGCAACCTGCCCACGAATAATTGGCCCGACATTGTTGGTCCGCATCGACTCATTGAGTGTCGGCGCAAAGTCTTTCGCAAAGTTGACATTATCGGCAAACTTAAAGCCTGGAATAAGACTCTTGGCCCCTGTAGTATTGCGCAGAGGAACGGTTCGGTCGCGCATCGTTACGCTGGTGAGTTTGGTCCGACCTAGTGCCGATGTTTTGTAATTAAACTTCAGCTCCCCAGATCCTTGCATGTTCGTCAGTACTTTATTGGGCCGGAAACGATCTAGTTTGGCCCACTTCTCGGCCAGCCGGCCACCCCCGCTAGTATATTTGGATTTTAGTCGCTGAAATACTGATTTTTCAGCGGAATCTATGCCGGCTTTTTCCGCGACGATGCGGTTGGTATTTTGTGTCATCTGCCGCGTCACTCGAGCGAATTGGTAGGTGGTAATATTTTCGGCGAGATGAGGAACTTTGAGCGCCGCCATCATGAAAAATATAATCAGGATTATCGTAACAATACCCGAACCGGCAATACCCACCCCTATAAACCATTTATTTTTCAGGAGGCTACCAACTTTACCGCGGTAGCCTTTTAATAAAGATTTTTTGTCGCCATGAGGATTGAAAAGGCTATGTTCTGTATCGCTGGCTGTCGAAGTTTCTGTATCGTTGCGAAATAACTTGTTCTTCTCGGTTGCTTCGGCCTCACTGCCCTGCTCAGCACGACTCTCTATGTCGGCTTCTTCGTTCTCGTTAATACCAGTAATGCGCCGCAGCTCGTCGTCTGTGGCGCTATGGGAACCAGCGGAGGTTTGTTGGTCTTCGTCGTCGTATACTACTGGCACGGTGTCTCTCTTAAGTGCTTATCCTTACTATACACCAGGATAGAGGCGATTGCTGAGATCAATCGTGCCTTGTTGTTGGCTCATTTCGCCAGCTTGGTCGGCCGCATTGATTTGTTGTACCTGTTGCGGGTTGGTGGTGATAAGGCCGGTTTCGGTCGGGCTCGCCACAATTTGGACATGGACGTGGTTTTGGCCGGCAAAGAACAACCCCTGCCCGACCGGGAACTGACTAAGGCGCTTCTTTTCTTCACTCGTCAATTTAAAGACGTCGCTAAGCACATCGACTGCCGAAGGTGATTGCTTGAGCAAGAACTGCATGCTGGCATTGGCTACAATTGCCCGACCCATGCGAGACCCCATAAAGTCTTCGACATCTTGAGTGATAGTGGTGATGCCGAGATTGTACTTACGGGCCCGCTTGGCGAGGCTAAATAAGAAGTTAGCAGAATCTTCGTACTTCATCAGCTGCCAGGCTTCATCGACGATGAGTATGCGTTTCTTTTGGTCGGATTTGGTCTTGTTCCATATGTAATTAAGGACGATGTACATGGCGACGGGGCGGAGTTCGTCTTCGAGGTCACGAATGTTAAAGACAACTAATGGGTTGTTGATGTTGACGTTGCTTTGTTGGCTAAAGATACCGGCGAAGGTACCAGTGGTGTACTTGCGAAGTCGTTGGGCTAGCTGCGGGCCGGTGCCGCCCATATGCAGCAGTGTGTCGTAGAGATCCATGATTGTTGGTGGTTGAGCGGTGTGCGTCAGCGGGTCGTTAGTGATGCCGGCTTTGGCATATGTTTCGATGAGGGCCGCATCGAGATCGGCTTCTTCGCTTGGAGCGAGCGCTGGCATGAGTGTACTGTTACCACCCATCATCTGGGCTTGGGCGCCACCCATCATCAGGCGAAGCAGCCCGTGCAGCGTAATAAGATTGCTACGCAAGGCATTATCGGCCTCCTCGGAATCGACGACTTTAGGGAGTTCGAAGGGGTTAATGCGAGTAGCCGAATTGAGGCTCAGGCGTACGTAAGCGCCGCCGGCCGCGTCACACATGCGCTCGTATTCGTTCTCTGGGTCGATAATAAATATTTCGGTACCAAACATCATGCTGCGGAGTGCTTCGAGCTTGACGGTAAAAGATTTACCGGCACCAGACTTGGCAAAGATAACCGAGTTGCCATTTTCGAGTGAGAACCGGTCAAAAATAACCAGACCAGAGTTGTGCATGTTGATGCCGTAGAGAATGCCGTTGTCTTGGGTGAGGTCGGCACTAGTAAATGGAAAGCTGGTGCTGAGGGCGCCGGTGCTAAAGTTGCGCCTAATCTGCAGCTGGTCGGTAAACTGCGGCACGATGCTGTTGAGAGCCTGTTCTTGCTGTGCGGTGGCTGGTTTGCTGTAGACCAATTGTTGGCCGAGCATGGATTCGACTTTGTGTGTCACAAACTCGAGCTCGTCCATGGAGTTGCCATAAATCGTAAAGTACAGACCTAATCGGAAAAAGCGCTCCTCACCTACCTGTAGTTTGTCGCGCATTTCTTCGGCGTCGAGGATGGCTGCTTGCTTGCCTGGGTCACGGACGCGTCCTTTTTCGGAGTCGATTTGGATACCCGCCTCCAGCTGCGTGACCTTTTTGCGCAGGTTTTCGAGAACGACCTGGCTCTCTACCGGGTAGACATACAGCGACATATCCATGACTTCGTCGAGGTTTACCATGCCGCTCAGCCAGCCGGTGTAAAGCTGCCGAGGATAACCATAGACGTAGTAGGTCCGGGCAAAGCGGGTACCCATCTGAAAATGCGTGCTGTTGAATTCGATGCTACTAGGGGCAATAAAGTCGCGCAGCGCCGTGACACCCTTCTGGAAGGCGGCTTGGACCTCGTGTTCTTCTTGGGCTCGCTGGGCCTGGGCGATAGCGACCGGATCTAATTGCTGTTTTTTCTTACCAAACATATTACTCTAACTCCCTTTGCAGGTGGGCTTGCGGCACGGCACCCTGCCCTTTGGTTACCACATCGGCATTAAGATCGTTAAAGTTCTTTAGCTGTTGGCGGGTAGCCGTGTCTGGGTTGTAGGTGTCGTAGTACAGCTCAATCAGTTCCTGGGTATCGAGCGGCAAACCCTGCACACCACATTGGATAAGGCCACCTAGCGTTGCTTGGACGCGGTTACGTAGCTCACCTTTGGCGGCTTCGAGATCGGCCTCATTAATAGTCACATGCTGTTCTTTGCCGCTAAACATTTGGTTTAGACCGCCAAAGAAGTTCTTGCTTTGCGTGAGCGCCTTTTGGACGTCGGTGGTTGGAAAGTATGGGATGACGACGTAAAACATCTTGTCCATGATGTTGGTTTGCTGACTTAAGCTACTGATGTAATTGATGTAATCTTCCATCAGGAGCGCTAGTAGCATGTTGTCGTGTTCGGAGCGAATCTTGTCCAGCTTTTCGATGTAGGGTCGTAAATCGACGCGCGATGAACGGACGAATATTTGGAGCGGGAAATATAACGAGTTGAGAAAGCCTTGGTAGCCGGCTTCGACTGCTTCTTGCTCTTGCGGACTCATCAGGTCGAAGTTAACCGACTTTACCATGACGACCGACCGAAAAGAGCCGTCGTTCATGATGACGATGCCGTCACGGATTTCGGCAATCTGTAGGGTATTTTGGGTGCTGTTGGGGTTGCTCTTGTTGATGCTGGCCGGTACGGTCTGCGTGCTAGCACCGCCATTCATTTGAGGCGTTCCCATGCCAGCCGGTGCGTTGGCATTTTGTGGTTCTTGGCCTGGCTGATTTGGCGCTGTCGGGTTCATATATTGTTTAGTTTCCCACCTAGAAATTCAGTGTCGAGATGTTATCGGAGCGTAATGACAACTTCATCATCTGGTGAATCGGGATGTCGAGCCTTTTCCGCCTGACGGGCTATGGTAGCGACATCCAAATCATTATTGCTCGCTAGGTTTAGTATAGCAGCATCAGATTCGGGTGTCATCGACTGAGTCTGCGCAGTTTGTGTATTATCCGGGTCCTGCTGAGGTTGTGCGGTAGCGGCTGGCTGGCTTCCGAGCGGATTAATGGTTTTGAGGTGCATATTAGGCATGGGTGGGTGCTGGGCCTTTTGTTGCATAATTTGCTGCGCCAGCTCTTCTTCGCTGGGAGTAGGCTGCGCTGCTACAGTGCCCACCACTTGAGTGCTGCCGGGTTGTACTAACAGGGGGTTAGCAAAGACAACCGCATTCGGGTCATGGACGGTACTGGTTGGTGCGGACGGCTGATGCAAAAACCAATAGTCTGGCGTTGGTTGTTCTTGGTTTGGTATGGTTGCCGGTTGGCTGGGAGCTGGTGCTTCGTTGCTATTCATCCTATCGATAATTTGTTGTCGATGCGCTTGGCTGGACGCCTGAATCATTTGGTCGAATTGCTGGGCGATGGGGTTATTGTGCTCGTCCATCATGTCGTCACTGGCACTCACGTCACTACCAATAGACGGCGCCATCGTGGCGGTGATGAGGCGGTCGGAGCTGTTGGGGTCATATGCTGGTAGGGTCGACATACTGACATCGGCATTTTTAATGGCCCAGCCACGGCTGTCGATGGTGTCTGCCAGGGCGGTCAGACGACTCTTTACCTCTGTTTGGGTGAGCCCGTTGGTATATACTCGCTCGACGTGTTTGGGGACGGTGATGGTCACAAGTTCTTTGACGCCACTCTGGTTCCAGATGCGTTTACGCGGCTTGAACAAGAACCGAATGCGCGCCAGTGCCCAGACTTCGGTAGGCTGTTCCTGACTCCACGGCCAGGCAAAGAACATACAAAACAGCATCGGCGGCAAAAATATGGCAAGCAAAAATGCCGCCCCTTTTGACAGTGCAATAAAGCTTAAGTAGCCAAGCAGTGCCGCAGCACCCGCGTAAATAAACTGTCTTAAGCTGAGTGGGCCCAGCAGCTTATCTTCTGCCTCGATATCTTGAATAACTTTGTACTGCGCCATACTTAGTCTCAGTATAACAAACGATAAGCGGTACTTGCCTAATGGAGCAACCGAAAGAAGCTAGCAAAGCGCTACTGCTGACCACCGGGCTGTGCTGGGCCTCCTGGCTGCTGGCCTGGGTCGCCCCCACCTCCTTGCATCCGAGCGATTTCTTCGGGGGAAAGTTGTCGATTGGCTACGGCGTTGAATTCAGCTTCGAGACCGTTCTCTCTGATAATGCGAAGTGACTCGGCCTTTACGCCAACTGAAGCCACGGAGTATTGTCCGGCCCACTGAAACAGCTGATCTTTTTGAGCCCTTGCCGCATCACCCCCGGAGCCTAATAGTTCGACGATATGAGGCTCAAGTTTAGTGATAGCGCCACCCTTCGCTGAGGCAAGATCTTGAGAGTTGAGGGTCTTGAGGAGGCCTTGCGCCCTTCCCCCTTTAGCCGACATGCCATCAACGAATTTGCCATCCTTGTAGACTACGCCATAACCTGGTTTTACGTCTGGACGCGAGCGCATACCCATTAGTTGGGCTTGGGAGACGACCGACTGAGCAAAACCGACGTCTTCACCCTTCTCCCCTTGCAGGACGTTGCCGGCCGCTTCAAGATCTTTGCCGTCAGCAAAACCATGTGCAGACAGCCCCATAATTCCGGCGGCGGCAACACTAGCCTTACCCATCTCCGGGTCTTGGTAGAGGGTGGCGAGGCGTCCTGCGCTGGCTTGGATTGCATTGCCACCGATTCTTTCTGTATCAATTTCGCTATTTGAAAGTATCTTCGCCATCTTCTGGATTTCTGTAATAGAGGCGGGGGCTTTGTTGAGCAGATTGGCTTCACTCAATGCAGTCTGGGTGTTCTCATCAAGACCGTCATGGACGCCGCTTAAGGCACGGTAGGCTCGGTCGTTGTAGCCAGCTTTATTTAATTCTTCAAAAAGCTTTCCGCTCTGTTCCATGCGCGCACCTTCAATTTGTCCGGCAACCTTTTGCCCCGCTTTACGCAGACCCCGAATGTTGCGCCCTTTGTATGCCGCGTTCGATGCCGGGCTGGTTGCCCATGTACCTATTGTGTTCCCAACCTTCCCCATGCGGCTGTTTGGGTCCCACCGTTGATTGTTCTGGAGGCGCGTGAAGTTTTCCGCAGCTTTTTGACCGCGATACTTCCTTAGCCTGTCGAATCCGCCACGACCACGATCGTTTACGAATCCACCAATGGTGCCGAGAGCTCCGCCGGCAAACCTAAAGGTCAACGGAAGCAATAGATATGGCGCAAAGTACGCAAAGAAACCAGCAAATGATGCGATAGTAGCCCCTACTCCCGAAGCGGCACTGGCTTGCGCGGTGGTAATAGCCGCAAAGACGTGACCTACGGCGATAAAAGCGGTAATAATCGGAAATACCATAAGGGCTTTCGTAAACCAGTCCCACCACGCACTCCAGATTTTTTGAGTATTAGGTAGAACGTAGGCTGCGAGTGCAATTGGCGCAAAAATAATGAGCAATATAACGAGAATATTTCGCACGACAAGTACAAAGAATGCAATCAGTATTGCAAGTAGGGCCGTTGCCAAGAAGCTTAATATACCCAGCGCGCCAAGTGCTGCAAGCGCACTTAATGAAAGCAGTGTGGCGACAGCTTTAGCGCCACCCTTTAGCGTAACGGTATCTATTCCGGCATGAGTAAATGGTGCATATATAAGGCTCCGCACTCCTATACCGAGCGCATTCGAAAGCCCCACAAAGAACTCCATAAGCTGCCACGATAGGGTGATTGCAATCATGGCGATAAGTAGGCGTGGGAATACCTTGCGGATGGTATAGGCATCGAATATTTCCATGCCTGCCGCCTGAGACAATACCATGATGAGCCCGGCGACTACTAGAAGGCCAACGGCGAGTATTCGAAAGACGTTCCAGGCCTGTTTGTAGGCGTCGGACGTATTGCCGCCGCCAGTATTTTCGCCACAGGTGCTAGCACCGCCAAAAATACTCCCTTCGTTAATACATAGCATGCTAACAATACCGTTATCGAGCATTTTTGCAGCTGTACTCATGCCAGCAATAAGAGGACAAGTGAGCCAATTGAGCGGATTGATGAGCTTTAATACAAAATTAGTATCGGAATCGCCGCAAGTCGTGTCGATGCTCTCATTCCCGTCGGTAATCGAGCCGACTGCCGAAGAACCACCCCCATCCCCTGTTTTAGTGACATATGTACCATACGCCTTCGCTGTCTGATTGGCGCTTTGTGCAATAGTGATACATTCAGGTTTATAGTCAGAATCTCCCTCTACAACTCCCATGTGGATGTTGTCGTTGCGATCTTTCTGGGTCTCAACAATATGCATCGCCATATTGCCACCGCCGTCATCCATCATAAGTTTGAATATATTATCGCCACCGCTGGCATTGTCGACCTGTGACTTAAGCGATGCATTTGCCTTGCTGTATAGTCCATCGTCCTTGAAACTGCCGCTGCCACAACCAAGAACGAATGATTGGAAATTCCAGTAGTATTTCATAGCATCTGACATAGGCGGAGGAGACGTGCTATTCCTTGAATAAACTGCCATAGCGAGTCGATCGTAGAATGTCCCTTTATTGTTGGAGGCTTGAAGTTTCCCCGTAGAGCTCGTACAGTCATCGATATTTCCGTATGGATTATTATCGGCAGACCAGTTGAGACTACACGCAGCCGTCAAAGGGTCGTTGTTGAAGCCCCAGAGGCTAAAGGCATCATCTATCCAGGCACTGTCAGATCCGGCACAGTTTCTGATACCGTCATCATTACTGTCCAGGAGTATGCCAACATACACCCTAGAGTCATTAAAAATGTTTCTCTTGGCTACCTCTGAAGCATCTATGTTGTCTTTGGTGTATTGCAAACAATAGGCGTAAGCAGTGGCATAGAGTGCGGACTTCGTCGAATCTACTACGCCCTCAGGAGCGGCGTAAACGGTTTGAAGGTTGAGGGTGCTAGCTAACGGAAGTGCTACTGACACCACCGCCGCGATTACCATTACTATGTGTTTTAGTCGTTTCATGAACGTCCTTTAGCGTTCATTAAACACTAAAACAGTAATGTTTTAAAGCATGAGAAGGTCTAAAAGCTATGTTTGTTATTCAGGATAAATGGCGAATATTGCTCGATCGTCATTGCCTGACATGCGGCTCGCTATAATATTAAGCCCCATATCCTGAGAGTTCCATGCAAGCGAGTCGTTGCTATATTGCTGGGCTAGTGAACCACCTTGTTCTATAACGACGTTTGCTGCTTGGTCCCCTATCTCGCCACCTGGTACGGTGGTAATAGAAAAACTAAATTGCGCCGGGAATCCATCGGCAACTATTTCTGCTTCTTGGAAACATCCGGAAATGAGTGGACGGCTCTGCTTGAGGCCTTCTACGAAACGAGCGCCGGCTCCGTTTTGCCAACCTTCTCCGAATACGCTTGCCAGATAAGCATCACCCTTTGCGGCCGACGCAGCTGTTTCCTGGTAGGCAGCATCAGGGTTCGAGTTACCGCCAGTATTCGGCTCTGTCTTGGCTGAGGTAAGGTAGTGAGCGAGCCCGATGCTGAGGCTATCAAGATCTTCCTGGAGGGGACGATTTGGGTCCCAGCTAATTTCGTAATTTATCAAATTTGCTTCCGAATTATCGCCTACCCCGTGCTCTAAAAAGCCTGGCTTGGTGCTAGGTGCCCCCTCTTGGACGTTGGGAGAGGCTGAAGAATGAGGTGTGCTATTGGTGGTTTGCGTTTTCTTGGCGTTGGGCGTTTTGGGGGCTGAGGTGACTTTATCGTTAGTTGGTGCCGGAGCATCACTGGCAGAATCATTTTCATTACCCCGACTAATATAATAGCCGCCACCAGCCACTACTGTTGCCAGAAGAGCTCCTGCTAGCAGGGGTCGTAAACCTTTACGACGTTCCTTATCCTGCGGAGATTCCGACGAAGTATTATTGTGCGTGTTGCGGACGTGAGTCCGATCCTGGTCAAACTGTGCTCGTTCGGCAGCTGTTGGTTCGCTAGCTTCAAAACCCTCATGAGGAGTCTCGGGTGCAGACATGTGCTGCTCGGTGTGGTTGTCGACGGAAGGCGTATTTGTGTCGGTAGATTGTTGAATAAGGTTTTTTATATCTCGTGATGATTCTTGATTACTCATGGCGTTACCTTTCTGCTGATACATGTGGTTGGGTTGCACGGTATAGTGCACTAGACCATATGATTACGATATACAATACACTAAAACATTCAAAAATGCAAGTACCCCTCATGCTTATTATAAATGAGTCAAGCCGAATGCCATAAAGATTAGGGTTATTTGTTGCGAAACTAGCGAATCAACGATATAGTTTGGATAAACGGTACAATAATAAACAACATGAAGACGTTCAAATCCATATTTCTGATAGCTTTCATACTACTCTCCGCTAGCTTTGCGGTAAGTACAAGCAATACGGTAGAGGCCCTTTCTACTGCTAAACAACAGACCTGTCACGACAAGTGGAATGGAAGAACCAGCGGTATAGCCGCCTTTAAAGACACTAACTGCTACAGCGGTAATGGCGGTAACTGCCAAATAGGAAGCCGTAAAGAGATTGATGATACTGGCAAACAAGTAATCATAAGACAGATAAATTGTAGTGATCCGGCAGGTGATGCAGCAGCCAATCAACGAGCCGCTACCAGTATTAGCGGCACCGACCCTGCCGTCGACACTAATATTAATTGTGAAAGTGCCGACTCTACGAACTGTGAATTCCTCAGCAAATACATTAACCCTACAATCAAGTTATTGGCTGGGCTTGTCGGACTGGTGGCGGTTATAGCAATTATTGTTGGCGGCATACAAATTACAACCTCTGCCGGTGACCCGCAAAAAAGTGCGGCCGGCAAGGCACATATACGTAATGCCGTTATTGGACTCGTCGCCTTCTTGTTTCTATATGCGGCGTTGCAGTGGCTAGTACCCGGAGGTATCTTGTGATGACAGCTTCCCTGCTGCTTTACTTTGGGGCAACCGGCAGTGCAACATGTGACACTAACCACTTTTTTGGCTTCGTACCATGGTATGAGTACCTACAGTACGGCATGGACTCGGCCACACATAGCTGCGGCGTGCTGCAATTTAACTTACTTCCCAAAGGTGATCAAGGCAGTGACCTCCCTCTGATATTTCTCGCTCTCATCGATGATTTGTTGCGCGTAGCCGGACTGGCTGCCGTGGCCTTTATTATTTACGGCGCCATACAGTACGTAACGAGCCAAGGGAATGCCGACCAAGCTAGTAAAGCTCAAGGAACCGTTACTAATGCTCTCTTAGGGCTGGTAATTGCTATTATTGGCGTAACAATTGTCAGCTTTATCGGTAGGAGCTTTAAGTAATGAACGCTTTGGGCATATTTGCTGCCAACAAAATAGACCTTAATCCCCTGCCGAACATTACGGCAAATGGCGGGGCGATCCAGATTATCATTACGATTACAATTGCGGTTATTGGTGCGATGTCTGTCCTATTCATTACCATTGGAGGTTTTCGATATATTATTTCCCAAGGCGATCCTCAAGCAATTGGTAAGGCTAAGGCTACGATATTGTATGCGCTTATAGGCTTGGTTATTGCGATTGTTGCGCAGACAATCGTGGCTTTCGTACTGGGGGGCATATAACAAATGCGTAAATACCTGATGAGTCTTGCGATGGTAGTGATGTTTGTGCTGGTGCAGGTTACTGCTATTCCGACACCCGCTACGGCTGTTAATCTCTTTGGTGGTGTGGATTGTAGTAATCCTAAGGTAGCCGAATCTGCGGTGTGTCAGGACGCTCAAAAAAATACCAACAACCCGCTCACGGGTAAAAATGGTGTTATTCTACGGGTTTCACGGATTTTAGCGATTATTGCTGGGCTTGCGGCTGTCATTATCATCATAGTCTCTGGTCTTCGCTATGTCATGGCTGGGAGCGACTCTAATCAGGCTGCTTCGGCGAGAACGGCTATTATTTATAGTCTTATCGGGATAGTCGTTATCCTGGTGGCACAATCGCTCGTCGCATTAATACTAGGTAATTTATAAGGAGCAAAATAAGCTATGAAGCATTTAATATTGGCTATCAAGCTCAGTGTCGTTAGCTTATTATTCGGCGGCGTACTGGCGGGTGCGGTAGGAACGGTACAGACTTCTTCTGTATACGCAGCTGGTTCGTACTCGACCTCTAAGGAAACTGCCTGTGAGGGTGCCGGCATAGGAAAGGCCTGTGACGGCGGCAATGGCCTTAAAAAGGCCGTAACGGCTATTGTTAATGTACTGACGGCTATCGTAGGTGTTGCGGCCGTTATTATGATAATTATCGGTGGCTTTCGCTATATCACATCAGCCGGTGATGCCAACAAAGTTTCTGGCGCTAAATCTACCATAATATATGCAATAATTGGTCTTGTGGTGGTCGCTTTGGCACAAATTTTAGTGCATTTTGTTATCAATGCGTCGGTGTAGAGCCGCCCTGTACTACCATAAAAAAGTATGCTATAAGTAATTTGAAACGTAAGAAAGGTATCAAATGATCCAAAAAATTAAAAATACACTTATTGTAGCGGCATCCATGCTAGCAATGGGCGCTCCTGCCCTAGTGCCAGCAGTAGCTCACGCTGCGTACAACAGCAAGAACTTGCAAAGCAGCCTTTGTCAGGGGTCAAATTTAACTGTCGATAGTGCTACTAGTTCAAGCACTTGTGGCAGTAGCTCAGCCGGTACTAGTAGTTTTAATGATTTACTCACGCAGATTGTAAATATCTTCTCGGCAATTGTCGGTGTCATCGCTGTTATTATGATCATCGTCGGTGGTCTCCGCTACATTACCTCTGGGGGTGATAGCAACAAAGTATCTGGTGCCAAGAACACGCTTATCTACGCCATTATTGGATTGATTATCGTAGCGCTGGCTCAGTTAATCGTCCACTTTGTTCTCCAAAAAGCCAACTCGGTCGTTTAGCTGACGTCCATAAGTCAAAAAAACTCCCGGAATATCACCGGGAGTTTTTATATACAGGTAGCGCTGTGCTTCACCACTACTGTCGAGCAGGTGTTACATACTACATAACACCCCGGAAACCGGGGTGTTATGTACGCAAGACTTTGTCGTTTTAGAGGACTTGAATCTTCTTGACGGTGTCTTGTTTGACCTTGCCGAAGCTAATAGTGAGGACGCCATCTTTGAGCATGGCTTCGATCTCCTCTTCTTTAACTGGTACTGGCAATGCAATAGTGCGAGAAAATTCACCCCAGTAGCATTCCTGTAAGAAGTAATTCTCTACTCCTTCTTCGTTGCCAGCGCTTAGCGTGCCACGAATAGTTAACTGGTTGTCAGAAATGCTGACATCCAAATCACTTTTGTTTACCCCTGCGGTGCGGGCCTTTACGACGAGCTTTTCTTTGGTTTCGTAGACATCAACTGCGAGTTGACCTGGCAGTTGGGTGTCTTCTTCGTCCCACTCATCTGCTGCGGCAACAGGTTGTTGCGCTGCTTCATTAGTAGTCGGGGCTGTAGAATCTAGATCGTCATCACCTAGAAACGCAGCTGTAAGTTCGTCCTCTTCTAACAAGAGTTCATCATCGCGATTACGTCGCGCCATCATGTTACCCTCCAAACGGATTACTAAAAGTTAGTCTTGCGTTTTTGTATTGTTAGCAGTATAGCTTAGTATTTACAGAGTGTGCAACATGAATACATTTATTTACAACACATTAAATACAACATAATGCTTGAGCTCATAATTTCTTTATTCGCACCCCACCATTGCATTGGCTGCGGCGACGAAGGAAAACTGCTGTGTGAGCCATGTCAGCAGAGTTTTACCCCTGTTGCTTCACGCTGCTATGCCTGCAAACGGCTTTCGAGAGGCGGGCGTACTTGTGATGCTTGTCGGAGAAATAGTAAAGTGTTCGCGGTGTACGTGGTGACGCGTTACGAGGGGGTGGCGAGCACATTAATCGGCGCATTAAAATTTCGTGGTGCCCGATCGGCTGTTGATATTATTGCGTCGCAGATGGCATCTTTCTTGCCCTCGGAAGAATATGTTGTGGTCCATTTGCCGACGGCGAGCTCTCGGATACGGCAACGCGGGTTTGATCAGTCACGACTGATTGCAGAGCGACTGGCATATCGACTATCACTACCCTACTGTGCCGTACTTGGCCGCAGCACACAGCACCGACAAGTAGGTGCCGCACGCACGCAACGCCTCGAGCAGCTCCGCCAGAGCTTTTATGTAAGAGACGTACGATCTATACAGGGAAAACGAGTACTCCTTGTCGATGACGTCCTTACCACGGGCGCTTCGGTGGAAGCGGCAGCTCGTCAACTGCGAGCGGCTGGCGCTCGACGGGTTGACGTGGTGGTGTTTGCGCGCGCATAACTATTTGATGATATGGGTGCCGGCTGTTATAATCACCCCTGTTGCGGAAGGGTGTCCGAGCGGTTTAAGGAAACGGTCTTGACGCCAGTCTAGCGGGCAACCGCTTGACCAGGTAGCGATAAGGTATACTTTTAGACCTTGTCGCGTTAAACCGCGGTTTTCACTGCTGGCATACCTCGTAACATACAAAAGCTCTGGAAGGGTGTCCGAGCGGTTTAAGGAAACGGTCTTGAAAACCGTCGTGCCGGCAACGGTACCGTGGGTTCGAATCCCACCCCTTCCGCCAGCCTTTTGTGCTACCTACTGTTGGCATAAAAAGCTGGTGCATGGCGTGTGTGCACGAATGCACCAGGTTCGGCGGACGAGAAGCGCAGGTACAAGTAAATATTTTTGCTTGTATCGAGCATCGCAGGAAGGAGCGCGCGGCAGCGCGTGATATCCCACCCCTTCCGCCAGCCTTTCGTTATCCGTTATACTATAGCCATAAGCATAAGGAACATATCTCATGTCTACATTACTCAGATTCGTTACTATTCTCGTCGTGGTTATATTGGCTTCTTTGGGATTACTCGTAGTAGTAGGCGCTCTGTCGTTCTCACAACTTTTTGAGAGCGCTCTTAAGGTTATTGAGTTTGCTGCTATTGTGCTGGTAGCTTCTGCGCTGATTCTACTCGTTTCAAAGAAGTAATAGGCTAGTTTTATCAGTTTGTTTTTGCTACACTGATGCAGTTATCCCGCCACGGAGAGGTACCCAAGTGGCTGAAGGGGACGGTTTGCTAAATCGTTAGAGGGGCGAGAGTCCCTGCGAGGGTTCGAATCCCTCTCTCTCCGCCAAACAAAGCCCCGCCTATATGGCGGGTTTTTGTTTGCGCAGGGCTCCGAACCCGTACCAGTGAGCGAAGCGAACGAGGGGTTCGGTGGAATGAAGCTCTCGCAGAAGCTGGCTTCGAGAAAGCTGAGTGTATAAAGCACGGAGTGCGCTATCCCTCTCGGCAGTGTGTTTGAACGGGAGTGCCACGGCGGCACTCCCCGCACCTTGCCTAGGAAAGGCGGAACGCCTTTTATGGTCATTGCGGAGCAATGAGGCGAATCTCCCCTACCCCTTCTCTGTTTACTAGCGGCTATTACCATACCCCTGTTGCCTATAATCAGTTGTCGCGTGTACAATATTGCTTATGGATGGGCAAAAACCTGCAAACCAATCTAATGAGCGGCCTCAGCAATTTGCCCCTGGTGATACGGTTAGTCCCCGCCTAACTGGAGAAGCACCGACCGAACTGCCGACACCAAGCTCTATACCACCAGAACCACCGGAAACAGCAAATGGTGCTGTTCTCCCACAACCGCAGGCCTACTCACAGCCACAACAGCCCGCGGCAACAGAGACGGCTCAGGCCTCTACCCCTACTCTCCAGGCCCAAGAACCTGCACAAGAACAAGCAGACGTGCACGAGGCACCGACAACCTACTGGCAGGGCGATCCAGCCGAGGTAGTTAACTGGACGGCATCAGAGTTTATCTCGCATCAAAAGACACAAGGTTGGTATTCGATGCTTATTCTGGGCTCGCTGCTGTTCTCCGTTGTGGTATGGCTGGTGACGAAAGATATCGTATCAGCAGTAATAGTGCTTATGGCCGGCGTGGTACTTGCATCATATGCGACGCGTAAGCCAAGAGAGTTGACTTATCAAATCGATCCGTCGGGTCTTACTATAGGTGAACGCCACTACAGCTATAATGAGTTCCGTTCGTTTTCCGTAACGCCTGAAGGCGCCTTTTCGAGTTTGGTATTTACGCCATTGAAGCGATTTGGAGTGCTGACAACGGTATATTTCGATCCACAGGACGAAGAGCGTATTGCAAATATCGTCACCCGCTATTTACCTCACGAAGAACACAAGCCGGACCCCATTGATCACGTCATGCGCCGCATACGATTCTAGTAGATTATAAAAGGACCGTAACTGGTATGTACGGTCCTTGGATTTGGGTCTGACTAACTGAGGGGTCTAGCGGTAGCGGGATTCTTTAGAATTGAGCTTGTGTTCCATGCGGCGAACAAATCGTTCTCGTCGATCACGGTCGTCCCATTTGTCGAACGTGTCCATTAGCATGTCTTCGTCGTATGTCATTACTGCTAGCCCTCCTTTTTATTTGCTAGTGCTCATAGTATTGTCTATACTGCTCATGCCTGCTGTGAGTAATCTTACATAAAGCTTCAGTCCTGTAGGCGAGTTCGCTAAAATAAAGAGTACTCATGAACATTATTGAGAGGTTTATCGATAAAGTAGACAGCTTTCAGCGGCGCCACAAGGCGCTGGGCTTTCCCTTGGCGGTCATACGCAAGTATGGCGACGACCAAGCCGGCCAACAGGCGGCTCTATTGGCATACTATGGTTTCTTGGCTATATTCCCCCTGTTATTGGTGCTGACGACGATACTAAAGCTCTTAGTCCGTCAGGATGATAGCTTGCGCACACGGATCATAGACGGAGCTACCGCGTACTTTCCGTTGGTTGGCAATGATTTGCAGCAGAGCGTACACGGAATTGGTTCAACCGGCATAGCGTTGGTAATTGGCCTTGCTTTTGCCTTGTTTGGTGCCCGCGGCGTCGCAGATGCACTGCGTAATGGTATTAATCATATCTGGCAGATTCCCTACGTCCGTCGCAGCGGCTTTCCACACAATATTCTAAAAAGCTTTTTGAGTATGGGCATAGGCGGCGTCGGTTTGGTGCTGGCGCCACTAATTAACGGCTATGCGGTCAGTGTAGCTGGCCACGGAGTATTTATAAGAATAGTCACCCTGCTGCTGTCCGCCGGTATCCTGTTTGGTGTGTTCTTGTTGCTGGTGCGGATTGCCCTGCCCGATAAGGTAAAAAGTCGACAGTTGCTACCTGCCGCGGCTTTGGCGTCGGTTGGCATGATGGTGCTACAGCTCAGCGGTGGCTATTTGTTAACCCACCAGCTCAAGCACCAGAGCAGTCTGTATGGCACCTTTGCTATCGTGCTTGGGTTGCTGTACTGGCTGTATCTGCAGGCACTCGTGTTTTACTACGCCATCGAGACGGCATCTGTCAGGGCATTGCGGTTGTGGCCCCGTGCCTTGAACCAGCAGCAGCTTACCAAAGCCGACCGCCGGGCTTACAAACTATATGCACAGCGCAACCGTTTTCATAAAAAAGAAAAAGTCGAGGTCATGACCCAGGCGTAGGGTCTATTTGGGCTGGCGTCTGGTTTCGTTGATGACGGCGAGTGTCATAACGGCAAAAAGTACGCCGACAAGTATCCAACTTAACCCCTGCCACCATAAGTGAAAGGGTCGATCTACGGTTGTTCTGACGATTGCGTACATGACAAGGCCGCTTGCACCTCCGAGTGCACCGACAGCAGCATAAGTCAGCCAGCTGGATCGTCCAAACAGCTTACCACTGGCAAGGCCAGCAATTGCTCCGCCCACCACAGCATAAAATGCTACGTCTATCATTATCTTATTTAGTATTCCAAATATTCACGCCACCACGTAGCGTTGTTCTTGTCGGTTTTTTCATAACGACGAATCCGGTGTTGGTCCATCTCATCCTCCGATAATACTTAATTAATGTCTAATTTGTAAAACGCCGAGCCTAAAAGTGGCGTAACTCGGTTGTCATAGCTACTGTTCGTTAGAGCTTAGCTCTGGGTTTAAAAATATGTCCTCTACTCGAATAGGTCGTGCGGTTGCTTTTCTCCCCATGGCTTCCTCCTCTTCTAACTCCAAAGAGTATACCGGGCCCATTTAGTGATCTCAGCGGAATTTTTTACAACGACACTTGGAGCACTTGAAAAAGAAAACTATATTAGTGTTTTGTGTGCCTACATATCCTATGCCGGCTTCTGTATATAGTTTGAAGGCAAGAGTTATATGAGTTCAAATTCGGCGTACGTACCTTGTAAGAGGGTAAAATCGGAGGCCTCTTCTATGGTTTTGTTTTCTAAGTGCGCAAAAATAGCTTGAGTCAAAAATCCGTGCGTAACTACCAGCACGGCGGAGTATGTTTTGTGTCTCAAGTCTTCCAGGAAAGACGTAGCCCGTTCAGATGCCTGTCTTAACGATTCACCATCATTAAACGATGCATTCCATTTATCTCCAGAATCCTCAAGAGCCGTCAGCCATTCGCTTACCGGCTTGCTCTCAAAACCGGTTTTATTGTCGTTGAGACGCGTATCAATCTGTATGGGGAGATTATGTTTTTCGTTGATTATTTCGGCCGTCTGCCTTGTACGTGGAAGCTCTGACACATAAATGATCTCAAAATCTACCTTTGATAGTAATTTCGATAAGTTATTTGATTGCTCTATGCCCTTTTCACTCAAGTGGACATCAACAGATGGGTCGCTGTTGCAAAGTTTCTGTACATTGTAGTTAGTCTCTGAGTGTCTGACGAGAAAAAGTCTCATGCATGAATCATAACAAATTATGTGTACACCCGGCAGGATATCGCCGCCTGCGCGGCTCCTCCGCTCAACCATGCTCGATGCAAGCATCTGCGCGTTGCCTCGCTACACCGAACCTTCCGTTCGCTTTGCTCACTACTACGGTTCGCATTCTGCGGGCAAAGAAAAAGAGGTCAGCATTGCTGGCCTCTTTTTCTTGGTACACCCGGCAGGATAGCGCTTCCCTCGCTATGCTCGTCGCTTCTCCGTTCACTGCGCTCACATACGACGAACCTTTACGGTTCGAACTCGCTATCGCGAGCAAACCAGTAAAAAAGCCGGTCCTTTCAGACCGACTCTTTTACTGGTACACCCGGCAGGATTCGAACCTACGACCTTTGGCTCCGCAAGCCAACGCTCTATCCAGCTGAGCTACGGGTGCTTAGGGGGTAATAAATTACCCCTGCAGTTTTGGCAACAGGGGTAATATTAGCACGTTATGACATCAAATGCCAGTCCTAGTCCGAGACTTAGGAAATGGATTTGAGGTGGCGGAAGCCGAGCAGTACGAGTACGAGCATAGCAGCGCCTGCTACGATTGATACGACAGCGGCGATTTGGGCAATCTGTCCGATAGTACCGAAGGCATAGCCGTTACCGAGCAAGAGCCCGCGAAGTGTTTCCCCTTGGAACAAGGCAGCCTTTTTACCCTGAAGCGCTTGGTCTGATGGGTTTTGCATTGCTTCGGAACTCACTTCAGAATACGTCTTGCCGCCGGCAATGTTTTCGAGATGAACTTTGATGTATTCGTCGGCGTAAGCTTTGGCTTTGGCGCCGTTATCTACTAACTGGCCAGCGTAGCGGTCAAGGTTGCCATACTCAGCAGCGGGTAGCTTATCGGCTGGTGGGAAGTAGACCTTCTGTGCGGCTAACTGATCGTGCACCTGCGTGTTAATAAACGAGGACGCCCACCAAGCCAGTCCACCGACCGTTAGCAGAACTAATGTCACGATAATGCCAGCGGTAATGAGTACCTGGTCGACTGCCTTACGTGATATTGATGATTTTTTGGCCATAGCCATCCTCTTTTCTTATATTACGGTTACGCTTATATCATACTACAGAGGTCACAACAGTGGTAGGTCTTTTGCGCCGTGATTTGAATCACGTATAATGAACCAGTCAGCTTCTGGAGAGGTGCAAGAGTGGTTGAATTGGCTTGTCTCGAAAACAAGTGTGCCGGCAACGGTACCGAGGGTTCGAATCCCTCTCTCTCCGCCAAAAGAATAGGCCCGATTTTTCGGGCCTATTCTTTTGCCAGGGGTCCGAACCCGTACAAGTGAGCGAAGCGAACGAGGGGTTCGGTGAAGCGAAACCACGCACAGAAGCTTGCTTCGAGCATGGTTGAGTGGAAGAGGCGATAGCCGATATCCCTCTCTCCTTTCTAAAGAAGGATACGAACACGTACGAGCGTAGCGAGCGGGTACGATACACAAAACTACGCGACCACTCCCCTTTTTGCACTATCACTGCTTTTCTTATACTGCCTCTGATTTAAAAATACCCTTAGGGAAGGGTATTTTTGGTTGAGTTACACTCAATTCGCTGCCTATACAGCTCATCAGCACGGCTATTACTCCGTGGTTGAGTTAAGGACGGTTGCGCGGGGCAATTGATGGGTGGGCACCTGGTAGGTGCTGTGGCATCATTGCGCCGGCAACCGCCCGGAAGATTGGAGGCTCTTCCAGCCTAGTTGGAAGTTAGAAGGGGGCTATATGCACCTCCTTCCTGGTAGTCGCTTCGCCGGGTTCAGGACGCCATGACCGGGGAGGTCTGAGTGGCGAATTCAACCTTGGGGGCGCGCTTGTTGGCGACGAGCGTCACGATGAACATGACGAGACCCAGACCAAGCAGGCCGAAGCCACCGATGATGGCGTAGGTTCCGATGGTCCACCAAGCGTAGGCGTTCAGCAGCATGCCGCGGAGGGTGTCGCCGGTGAGGGCAGTTGCCCGAGCCGGGTCGTCGCGATCCATCTCGGCGTACGACTTGCCTTGCGTGGCTTCCTGCATGTGCACCCAGATGTAGTTGTCCGAGTAGACCTTGGCCTGGGGGCCAGTGGTCAGCTCTTGACCAGCGTACTGGGCGACGGCTGTACCGTCCGATGCCGGCAGAGCACTGATGCCTTCACTCCCCGCTTCCGGGAATGTGATGCGCTCTTGCTGGAGCTGCTGCGTCACCTGACTGTGCGAGCTGTATCCGAGGCCGAGGGCAAGCGCACCTGCCGCAACCAGCGCGACGGAGACAGCAATACCGATGGTAAGGAACAGCCGGCGAAGCTGCGAGAGAGCACCCATGGTACTCATCTCCTTCCAATTGTGTGGGTTCAACAGAGAGCGGAATTGCTAACTGTTACTTATAGTGTGGCGTTGCTTTGCTTAATTCACTATATTTTTTCGACATATGTATATGTAAAAGCTAATTATGATGATGATAACAGAGGCCACAACCTACTTAACCACATCATTAATTGACGAATAATTCGTCAACAATTATAGTTATATCCATGGATATCGCCAAAACACTCCAAAAAATTGGCCTAGAAGAACAAGAAGCCAAGGTGTATTTGTCCTTACTGACGCTGGGCGAAGCCACCGTTTCGGATGTGGCCAAGCACGCGGGGGTGGTGCGGACCAGCTGCTACTACACACTCCAGAAACTGCACGATAAAAACATTGCCCACCCTTACGTAAAACACGGGGTGCACTACTGGGGGGTGGAGGGGCCACAGTGGCTCGAAGGCTGGCTCGAAGAGAAAAAAACGGCGCTACGCTATACCATGCCGCAGCTATTAGCTATGCAAGCCGCCTTCGGTTCCAAGCCGAGCTTTACGTACTACGAAGGCGTGTCTGGTATAAAACAAATCCTCAAGGACATACTGAAGGATGGACGCGACCTGCTATCTATGAGCTCTTTAGAAGATTCGGTGGCCCTGCTCGGTCGTCAGTTTCACTTTTTTATTGCGCAACGCATTAAGCTCAAGCAACAGGTCCGCTACATAACGAACCGCTCGGCGGATACACTTAAAATGCAGCAGAACGACGCTGCGGAATCTCGCCACACCCACTTCTTGCCTCCAGGTAAAGAAATCAAGAACATGAACTTTATTTACGGAGACAAAATAGCCATATTGTCGGTCAATCGTAAATTGCCGATGGGCGTCATCATACAAGATCCCGATATTTCGCATACGCAGCGCATTTTATTTGAGGCGCTGTGGCAAGAGTGTTACCACTACAATAATCAATCGTAATGCCTGTTGTATACCGTCCCGCCTCTACGCCGATAACCTGTTTGTCGGCGTGTAAATAATATCTATTGAGGAATATGTGCCGCATGATCGGACGTGGGTTGTTTGGCGGCTTCCTCTTTTGTTTGGCGTAGCTCAACGGCGGCTGCCGAGCCTGCTGGTGGCTGCCCACCGGCAAGGCCGATAGGGACAAAATCGGATATCGTCATCGTACCGTCTGATTCGAACGTATACATCTGGTAGCCGGTAATGAGCTTGGTATTCTTGTTCATGTACATTACTGGGAAGGAAGCGGTCTGTCCGGGGGCATCATTGGGCGTACTGAAGCGGTTGATAGTGGGATCGGCAATGGCACCACCCATGGTGTTGAGCTCCATGACTAAGGTCCAGGAACCGTCGCTGTTCCAGACCGTACGGGGTTCGACCATGCGATGCCAGTGGCCGTATACGAGCAAACTAGTCGGCAGGTCACGAACTCCGTCGTCCCACGGAATCGTATTGCTGCCGCGCTCGGAGAACCATTGGTCTAGCGCTGTTTGGGTTACCTGCTCTAATCCTAAAAAGCTGCCGGCGGCATAGCCTTCGTGCGGCCCAATAACATCGATAGCTTTTTGGCTGGCCTGTTCGTAGAGCCGAGCGCCAAATTCAGCTTCCACATCTTCTGTTGCCGAGGAAGGATGACGTATGGTCGAAGAGCCGCCAAAAGGAGTCACCACGGGGTCTTCACCGCCCCCAAATACAATATCGTTAACCGATACTGGTTTGTCTTTGATGCGATGCATGCCGGCGTCGTCGATTTCTTCTTCGGCGATGGCGGTTTCGTGGTTGCCTGGCGAGACAACGACGTGGTCGGCAATGGTGGCCTGGGCGTCGATGAAGGGTTTTTCGAGTGATTCACCATAACCGAGATCGCCGGCCAAGAACAGGACGTCTAGGGTGTGGTCGCCGAACTTTTGGTTGATGGTATCGACGGTCTGACGAGCCAGCTGGGTCATCGCTTCGCTGTCGTGCATATCGGAGCCAACCATAAAAATCTCTTCATCTTCTGCTGGATGGCGTATGGCATCGGCCTGAGCCTGCAAGCCGGCGCTGGCTTTTTCGATAAACCTTTTTTGTCGGCGAGACTGGCGCGCCAATAGCATTTTGACCTTATCAATGCCGGTGTCGACGGCAAATTTGAGTTCTCGATTGCTCACCGTCAAGCCCTCAAGCGGCGTGTCCTGAAGCCGATTGAGGGTGTAGCGCTGGGTGGAAACTGGCGGGTTATTGCCCTGCCACTGCGAAAATTGGTAGGCGCCGTAGACGGAGGGAGTGAGCGCGGCGGCCGCTAGTCCAGCAACCGCTACGGCTTGAACGGATTTGCTACGGGAGCGCAGGGCTTGCCGTCGTTCGCGTGTAAAAGCCAGGGAGCCAGTGTAAATGAGGCTGCCAAACAGGGCGGTATCCAAAAGCTCATAGCGTTGCAATTGCCTGCTGTATTCGTGGACAAGTGCACTCTGGGGGCCTTTGACGGCTTCGGTCGGATGATTATAAAAGCCAGCTAATTTCGCAACATAGCGGGCACTCAGTAGCGACGAGGTGTTAGGTACGCTGTTAAAAGGCAGATCTTTTGCTTCTACCGATACGCCAATGCCGAGCGGCCCGTCTTTAGGGATGTAAGCACGACCGAGGAGGCCAATATCGAGCTGGCTGCCGCCTTGGTGGGTAAATTCCAGTGTGGCAGGAAATCCGGCGATATTGTCTTGCACCGAGGTGTGTTCGAGGGCTTGTTGAAGGGCCAGCGGCGCCCCCAGGAGTGCACCGGCTAGGGCGGCTGCACCCAGTCGTTTGGCTGGGTGGCGCAAAGTATCAAGCGTCTCTGCCATGGATCGGTGTGGCTGCGCTATGTCGAGCCGTGTTTCGGCGCGTGGTTTTGCCTCGACATCAGTCATAATAAGTAAACTGTACAATCATATTTATATTAGCGCAAACCCCCCTACCCTGTCGTATACTAGAGCGCATGAATGAGCCAACCATATTTAGTAAAATCATTGCTGGCGATATTCCCTGCCATAAAGTGTATGAGGACGACAGGACATTCGCCTTTATGGATATCCACCCTATCGCAGAAGGCCATGTATTGGTAGTGCCGAAAAATCCGGTGGAGTTTGTATGGGACTTGCCGCCAGAAGATTATGTAGCGGTCATGCAAACGGCACAGAAAATTGCGCTGCGACAGCGCGACGTATTAAGCAAACCGTACGTGGGCGAACAGATTATCGGTGTTGATGTACCCCATGCGCACGTCCACTTAATTCCATTTACGTCGGTTGAGGAATATCGCAATCACCCTGATATGAACGCTGAACCCGATCATCAGGCACTGGCCGCCATGGCAGAGCGATTGGCCTTCGATACCCCGCCAGTTCAATAGCTAGGCGACATACGGCACCTAGCGTACAATAAGCGGTATGACAGCACTATTAACATCTCTCTTCTTTGCCGCCGGGGTAGCTGGCTGGGTGTGGTCACAGGTGAGCCGCCGCACCGGCAATGCCGACCCAAAGTCGGTGGCTATCACCGCCGGAGCTGCCGGCCTTGTGGCATTCGTATTCTTCTTTACCCTGCTCAAGTTCGTCCTTGGCATCGAATAGTCCTCTAGCCTTTTTTGGCTAGTTTATTCACTTTTATCTCTATAGTTGGTATTATAGGGCTATAACGAGTGGGTAATACAGTGGTGGTAGGAGTTGTATCGTGAGTCTATTGGATGAGAAGGCGTTGGGTAAGCGCTTGCAGGAAGTACGCCGACAAAAGGGATACACCCAGCAAACCCTCTGCCAGAAAGCGAGCCTGAGCTACTCAACGCTTGCCAAAATTGAGCGTGGCGCGATTAAGTCGCCGTCGGTGTTTACCGTGATCAGTATTGCGCAAGCTATGGATATATCGCTAGACAGTCTGCTCGGCATCTCGGGTGGCGTGGGTGTTGATACCGGCCGCCACTATCAGCGGACGCAGAGCGGCGTGAGCTTTATCTATTTTGATCTCAACGACACATTGATTCGGGCGGCACAACGCGGTTTCACGCTGTTAGCCGAAGAAGCCGGTGTGTTGCCGGATGTGATAGAGACGCTGTTTTGGCACTATAACGATGCCCTTAATCGCGGCACCATGAGTATGACCGACTTCAATGCCCTGCTCAGCAAGCGGCTCGGTATTACGGTAGACTGGCGCGAAACCTACCTGACTACCGCCGAGATTATTCAACCAATGCATGAGTTACTAACCTGGACGGCCCAACACTACCGGGTGGGTATTCTTACCAATACCCTACCCGGCCTCGTTTCTGGCCTGCGTGAGCGCCACTTATTGCCAGACGTGCCCTACCAGGCCATTGTGGATTCGTCGGAGCTTGGTGTGGGCAAACCAGAACAGGCCATATTTGCCATTGCCCAGGACAGAGCTGGGGTCGCCGCTAACGAAATTCTCCTGATTGACGATACTCGCTCCAACATTGTCGCTGCCGAACAGCAGGGCTGGCATGTTGCCCTGTTTGATGGCTATCGGGTCGAAGAATCGGTCGAACGGCTGCGCACCAATCTGACGCCAGCCAACTAGCTACAAACTGAACCGTTTGATTTCGCCGTCCAACTTCAGGAGTTGGGCTTCGGCTTCAACCAGCTGTCGTTCGGTCTGGGCGACGATGTGATGGGGGGCTTGCTTGACGTAGGCTTTATTGTCGAGGCGCGACTGCAGCTGAGTGACAACCTGTTGCTGGGCTGACTTTTTAGCCTCCAGTTTATCGACGTAGTTACGGGCGGTGGCGCTGTCGATGTCGAGCCAGCACCGGTACGTGGTGTCGGTAAGGAAGAGTCCGTCGCCTGCAACCACTTCGGTGACGGCCTTGAGGCGGGCTAATTGCTGAATGAGCTCGGCGTTGTTGCGTAAGAAATCGACATCGGTGTAATACAGAGTTGCGTCGGTGACTTGCAAGGCGGCCACGATAAAGCGGGTTTCGGTAACGATAGTTTGGAGCTCGCTAAATTCTTGCGCTTTCTTGGTGTCGGCTTTTAGTATGGATGGCCAGTGGCGGTTTGCTAACAACGTATCCCCTTCCCAGCCGAGCGTTTGCCAGATGGTTTCAGTGACAAACGGCGCAAAGGGATGCAGCATGGTAAGTACCGTTTCCAGCAAGTAGCTCAGCAGCGGTTTGTTCTGATTGGTCTTGCTGGCTTCGATGTACCAGTCGGCGAGGTCGTCCCACACAAAGTGGTATAGCGTGTCGTATGCTTCGGCCAGGCGGTAGTCTGTAAAACAAGCTTCAACTTCGGTAGACACCAGTTGTAATTTATGCAATATCCAATGGTCGGCTGCGCTGTCGGGTTTTGCACTTTCATTTTGGTAATCATCGCCCAATATACCTTCGATGTAGCGGGCAACGTTCCAAAGTTTGTTACAGAAGTTACGGGCGTCCTCTACTTTCCGGTGATCGTAGCCACGATTGACGGCTGGTACGCGTCCGGCTAATATCCCCATGCGCAGTGCATCAGAACCGTAGGTATCGATGACATCTATCGGGTTGATAACGTTGCCCAGGCTCTTGCTCATTTTGGCGCCGTCTTCGGCCATAACGTACCCGTGAATATAGACGCTTTCAAACGGTATCTTCCCTGTTGTATATAATCCCAACATCAGCATGCGGCTTACCCAAGGGTAGAGAATCTCTCCGCCTGTTTCCATGACGCTGAGTGGATAAAAATCTTTAAAGTCGTCACTGTCTGGGTAGCCAGTGGTAACGTACGGCCAGCTGCTACTACTAAACCAGGTGTCGAACACATCGGCATCGCGATGATAGGTTTTGCCGTCGACTTCAATGATTTCTTGGTCGACTCGTTCGTCGTAAATCCAATCGTCGCTGTCGTCGACGTTTTGGAAAGCTGGAATCGGAATACCCCAGACAATCTGTCGGCTCAGGTTCCAATCCTTGAGTCCCTCCAGATAGGTTATAAGCTGTGTGCGCTTACTATCGGGGTAAAAGGTGATTTTGTCGTCCTTGAGTGCCTGTATGGCTGGCTCGGCAAGCGGCTGCATCTTGAGGAACCACTGTTCCATCAGCATCGGTTCTATAACGGTGCCACACTTGTAGCATTTACCAACGCGGTTTTTATAATGTTCATCGACTTTCTCGATGAGTCCCTGCTCTTTCATGGCTTTAACGATGGCTTTGCGAGCCTCTAATACACTCAGCCCTTCAAAACGGCCGGCGTGGTGGTTGAGCGTGCCGTCGTGGTTGATGACGCGCACTGCCGGGAGGTTATGACGCTCAGCGACCTCCCAATCGTCAAATGAATGCGCCGGCGTGACCTTGACGACCCCTGTACCAAACTGTGGATCAACCATTTCATCGGCGACCACGCGAACCTCGAATGGACCATTGACGCCCTCGACGGTAACGACCTTATCGACCCACTCAACATAGCGTTCATCATCCGGGTGGACGGCCACGGCGGTATCACCAAATTTAGTCTCGGGACGAGTGGTGGCCAAGGTAAATGGACCGTACTTCAGGTAGTACAGCGGCGTATCAGCGTCTTCGTGGACAACTTCGATGTCGGCAAAGCCCGTCCGGTGAAAGGTGCAGTAGTTGACGAGACGTTCACCCCTGTAAATTAACCCTTCGTCCCACATCTTTTTAAAGGTGGCGTAGGCCTGAGTCACGACCTTTTGGTCGAGCGTAAAGGTAAAACGATCCCAATCAACCCCTGCTCCCAGGCGTCGGAATTGGTTGTTGAAGACAGTCAGGTTACTTTGGACAAACCCAAATATTTGCTCTCGCAGATCTTCACGTGAAAAATCGAAACGACTCTTCCCTTCTTTGGCAAGCTGTTTTTCGAAAACGACCTGGGTTTCGAACCCAGCGTGGTCGGCCCCAGGTAGCAACACCGAGCGGTCGCCCCGCAGGCGGTGATAGCGAACGGCGGTATCTTGGATAGCCATGGTAAGGGCATGGCCAATGTGGAGGTTACCGTTGGCGTTGGGTGGTGGCACGACAATGCTGAACGAATCGCTGTGACCTTTAGGCGAAAAGGCGCCAGCTTGTTCCCAGAGGGCGTAGATGTCAGCTTCGTACTGACCAGGTTCATATACTTTTGGTAATTTCATACCCAACCATCATATCACCTCTGGCGATACGGGAGTAGGGCTGTTACATCGAAAGATTGGGGGCGATGTCTAGGGTAGTAGGGTCAGCAGACGGTTGCTCGTGCAGCGCCTTAAAGCAGCCCAGCGTGGCTATCATGGCGCCGTTATCGGTGCAGAGTTTGGGGTCGGTGTATTCGATAGCAGCGTGCGGCAGCGCCTCGCTCAGTTGACGACGCAATTCCGGGCTGGCCGCGACGCCACCAGCAATGACTACACTGGAGGGTGAGTACTCGTGGTAGGCCGCGGAAGCCTTGGAAACAATCGTCTTAATGGCAGTGTATTGAAAGCTCGCTGCAATATCGGCCTTCTGAGCTTCGCTGAGGGTCTCAGGGAGCTTTGTAGAGGGGTAGGTGTAATCATGACCAGTTTCGGCCTGAGCAAGCCGTAAAACGGCTGTTTTAAGCCCAGAGAAACTAAAACTGTAGGCGTCATCAAGCTGGGCTATCGGTAGCTGGTAGCGCTTGGGGTCGCCCTCCTTGGCTTTGTGGCCAACACTGGGTCCGCCAGGGTAGGGAAGCCCAAGGATTTTCGCCACCTTATCAAAGGCTTCGCCGATGGCATCGTCGCGAGTTTGTCCAAGAAGCGTGTAGTCAAAGTGGTTCCGAAACAAAGCAAGTTGGCTGTGTCCACCAGAAACGATGATGGCCAACATAGGAAACTTCGGCTGGTTTTCACGTAAAACATAGCCGGGCAGGGAAGTACTCGTTAAGAAATTGGCATAGACGTGCCCTTCGACGTGATTTATCCCGAAAAGGGGCTTCTGTTTGGTAATGGCCAGGGTGCGAGCGGTGAGCACGCCGACCAGCAGGCTACCTCCTAAGCCCGCGCCATAGGTAACCGCTATCCCGTCGATATCACCCCAGCTACAGTGTGCCGTCGCTAAAGCCTGGTGGATAACCGGCTGGATAGCCTCGATGTGGCTGCGTGCGGCGATTTCGGGCACAACTCCACCGTAGGCGGCGTGCAAATCCATACTGCTGGCAACCTCATTCGACAACAAGGTGTCGCCGTTTTCTACCACGGCTGCAGCCGTCTCATCGCAACTGGTTTCTATCCCTAGAATTCTCATCCTAACCAGCATAGCATGATGTACAGCGACATATGTTGCATAAATAGCAAAATAAGTATACAAACATTGACAAAACACAAGCTTTTTGCTAGAGTATGGTTTATCGAACAAAAAATCAAAAATATCAGGTAAACAGGAACAGCACTATGAGCGAACGACACCCACAGTCTCAATACAATCAAGAAGGTTATACCGCCGAACAAAATGCGGCACTATCCCAGATAGAGGCGCTTACTACGTTAGCCGAAGAGGACAATATTAGTGCCGGACAACGTGAAGTATTGAACGCTGTCGTCGATAACGTTTCTATAGAAGAGGTCTCTGATGCCACCAACGGGGCGAATAGCGACAAGCAATATACGATGACCTTGCATGAGGGTTCAGGTGATAACAAAATAGCCCATTCTCTACATTTGCCAGTGTCATTAGGGGACCGTCTAGCTCGTTACAAAGAATCACTTACCAATGACTCTCTTGATATCGAAGACTACGGACTAAAGTTTGGCAAAGATGGATCTGTTTATAGCGCCAAGGATTCTGCGTATACCGAAAAGCGAATAAAAAACGGCACAAAAGTACCCCAATCGTGGCTGGGCCAACTTGAGGCACACAAAGACCTGATTGATAGTAGTCTGCCTAGTAAAGAACAAGGGCCTAGCGCACCGTCGGGAGAGGCTGAAAAAGCGTCTACTCTTGTACCATCAGTAGCGGAGCTCGAGAAAGGCAAAGACTTTCTCGAAGGACTTACTTACAAAAAAGGTAAGTACTATGACAGCGACGGACACATAGTGACTAAAAAAGCTGTCAAAACAGCACGACAAATCTATGAGAAAGATTGGGTGATTAGCGACCCTGAAGAAAAGGCTGATTTCGCAGGACTTATCGAGGCCGATAAGCAAAAAAATCTCTCTGATTATGAGAAAGAATTGCTGGATCGCATATCTGACGAATATTCTTTGCCGGCAGGGAAGAAAAAGCAATTCCGAGCGGCGCAGGCAATAGCGAAGGCACATCTAGAACTGAGTGACGCGCTACTCAACAAAGAAGCAGAAAGCAGCGCAGCACTATTACAGGAAATGACCGCTGCCTTTCGCGACAAAAAGCGCGTACCGACCGCTGAAGAACTTTCTACTCTGCAGAACTTTGCCATGAGCCTCAAGCCGGTGACCAATGCCAAGGGCAAACTTACCAATTACCGTATGGGCGAGCACGTAATCTCTAAAAAACAAGCTCATAAGCTCATAGGTCTGGCCGATCCGAATCGATGGTCTCTGAATATGCGGTCTGGCCGACAACGACGACGTGACGAACGCCGTGGTGTAGCAGAGGGCGTTGAATATGCAGAAGACTTTGCTGACGCGCACTTTGCTAGCAAAAGAAGCGAACTATCAGACGGCAGTAAACAACTCATGGAAGAGTTCGTTGCTTCTAGCGCACATAAAAAGACAAGCCGAAAAGAGCAGTTTGCAGCTTTCCAGCGTTACGTTGATCAACGGTTGGCGCTGGATGCCGCCATACAGCAAGAACCACGCGGATATGCCTCTAGGCAACATATAGAAGCCACTATAGAGGGTAATGGCGAAGCTGATCGCCAGGTGCCCGAACGTGGTATCCCAAGCTTCCTCGGACAAATAGCCTTCAAAGAGACAATCCCTCAGCCAGAATCCAATAATCGCAAATGGGAGTACGCGCGGCGTATTGGACGTTTGCTGATGCAACCAGCTCCTGATGCTTTGCCCCGCTCTGAGGCTGAAGCTCAAGTCCGGAAGAAGAAAAAATAACCAATACTATAACTTACTGACTTACATAAGCGGCCGATATCGGTCGCTTTTTGTATACTGAAGAGCATGACTATACGCAAAATGGTAAAAAGGGTGCTCCCATACAGTATTTTTGAACATATCGAGCCCATCGGCCACCTGGCAGAGGCGGTGCTGTGGCAGACTGTCTATGGGTTTCCAGCGCGCGGCGTTAAGGTAATCGGTATCACCGGAACTAATGGCAAAACCTCTACCTCCTTTATCGTTCACAAAATGATGGTCGAAGCCGGCTTACCCACTGGCCTTATGACGACGGTCGCGCATGGGGTAGGGAATGATATCGAGCCGCAAATTCACCACATGACCACGGTGCCGACCCGGCAGTTACTGCAACGTATCAAAAAGATGAAAAAAGCTGGTATGAAGTGGCTAGTGCTGGAGACGACCAGTCACGCGCTGGCGCAGCACAGGGTGTGGGGAATGCCATACTCGGTGGCTGTCATGACTAACATTACACACGAACATCTCGACTACCATCGCACGTTCGAGCGCTACCGTGATGCCAAGCGCAAATTGTTTGTCATGACAAACCGTAATCGCCGCGGTTTGCGGGCTGGCGTCATCAATGCCGAAGACCCTTCGGCAGAATTGTTTTCGTTGGATATAAAAAATCCTGTCTTTTATGGCAGTGAGCGCGGCGACGTACGGGCCACGAACGTCGAACTTTCATCCGACGGCAGCCACTATACCGCCGTAGCTGAGAACGAGCGGTACGATATTATCTGCAAACTTCCAGGTAGCTTTAATGTTGCGAACTCGCTGGCCGCTGTCTGTGTTGGTCGACTGGTTGGATTAACCAAGAAGCAGATAGAACACGGCATCGCGGCGCTTGATGGCGTGGAGGGACGTATGACGAACATCGATGAAGGACAAAACTTTAGCGTCATCGTCGACTTTGCCCATACGCCCGATAGCTTTGATAAATTGTTCCGTGATCTTAAGCCAGTAGTGCAGGGCAAACTCATCGTTCTATTCGGTAGTGCAGGCCGCCGTGATGAAGCTAAGCGGACGGTACAGGGAAGATTAGCTGGCGAATACGCCGACGAAGTCGTTGTTACCGAAGAAGACGACCGTGACATCAATGGCGAAAGCATCATGAATGAAATCGCTAGTGGCGCCGAAGAAGCCGGCAAGACGCGCGAGCGAGACTTATTTTTGATACATGATCGGAGTGAGGCGATTAACTTTGCTATTGGGCGGGCAGAGCAGGGCGATACCGTATTGCTACTGGGCAAAGGTCACGAAAAGACCATTGAGCGGGCCGATGGCGAACACGACTGGGATGAGATTGCTACGGCCCGCGCTGCTATCAAACACTTGTAAAAACAATCTAATAGTTGTAAAATATGCTATATGACAACACGTGAGCATAATACACAAAACTTTGATTTAGCAGGATTGGTAGCTGTGATCAATGAAGATATTGTAGCCGTGAATATCGATCAAGAAGCTTTTCAGGGGTATGTAGAAGCCAATCCCGGTTACGAGCACACTATTATTGGTGCGAGTACTATCAGTGATATAGCTGGTCGGCGACGTATCCTCCGAAATGTCACCTCTTTTCTGATGACAGAAAGTGCTTTCCGGAATAGTGAATTTGAAGTAGACGACTTATCATAACGATGACAACCTACTTGACAAATAAGCAATAGCTTGTTAATATACTTCTTGTATCAATAAAAATAAAAAAGATGCAGGAAAAATAATGTCAGAAACAAAAACATTACCACCAGAACAACAGGCGTTAAATGATTTGCGAAAAGAAGCCTCCACAGCAGAGGACAATGCATATTTAGATGCTGAACAGCAAAAACTCGACGCCGCACGAGCAGAAGTGTTGGGTCACGGCCCCGTAGATCAGCTCGTGGAGTATCAAGGCGTCGTTACCGAGAAGCCTGTCGTAGAGCAAATGCGCGCCGAGGGTCAAGACGTACCCAACGCTTCTTACGAAAATGGTCATCGATAGGCAATAGGGAAAACATCCCATGAACCCCACCACCTCGAGTCTTACTAAAATAGACCGACAGCTACGTGGGCTGGATCCAATACAAAGCAATAGTGGTCGTTATAATGACCACTATTTGCTTGTGTTGTTGCAACATGGCATAGAGTCACTCGGCCATGAAATAGATACAGCCAAGTTGAGTCCTGGGCAAAAACTGATGTATTACTACGAGGGCTGCAATTATTGGCTCGACTGGCTTTATGCTGAACATGGCGGCTCTCGCCTAGACAGTGCCGCTTTTAGCGGTAAATGGGAAGAGGCACATAAGTTTTTCACCCAAGCTCGAGCACTAGCTACTACGCGTAAGAAATCACAGCACGAACTAGTGTGGGACCTCGAGGTTAAGTACATTGATCTTTTAGAGTTGCGAGCCTACCACGAACAACTACTATGTGACACGAAACTAGACTGTTCTCATGTCTCGACTGCTGTTATCGACATGCGAGTCGTACTGACACAATCGTTAGAATTAGTAAAAGATATAGCCCCCTATGTGGAACGGCGAAATGATTTAGCAAAAATAGCGCGTGGTTTATTGTTTGAGCTCCTGTTAGTCACATATCTACGACTGAAGGCTTATCGAGAAGAACAGATAGGACGAGTGCTTATTAGGACAGCCCTCGATCGAGAAGATAGACCATGGAACAATCATGCATTTCCTAAACGAGGCTTTGATATAGTACTCAGCGGTCCCGAGAAGACTCGCTTATTCCAGATCAAAACTTACCACACCGAAGATGAGTATGCGTTTCCTATCAAGATGATTGAAGCCGAACATTATGCCGGCATAATAGATAATTTAGAAAAAATTATAGATAATTTTGCTCTACTTATAGATAAGACTTCCCAGCAGACAAGCAATCGACAGAATGAGGCCGAACAAGAACTCGATGCCTTGATAGGTACCGAGATACTCGAACAAACAGGCTAAGACTTATTGGTTATCGAGGGTCAGGGTGGTGCAGCGGATGCTGCCGCCGCCTTTGCCGAGTTCGGGATTGCTAAGTCCAATAACTGTCAGTCCATGGGCTTTGATGGCTTGGATGAACTGAGTGGCGCCGGCGTTCATGATCACCGTCTCGCCAGTAGAGACGAGGTTGCAGGCAAAGGCTTTGGTGGCTTCTTCGCGCGATACCTCTATTTTCTCTACTTCAGAAAAATTGCGAAGAATGTCCCGGCTCTCCTCGGTAAAAGCTGCTGGACACCAGGCGATAAGGCCTTTGTGGTCATTGTTGGGCGGCCGCAAGACGGAGAGAGCTAAATCGATGTCGTAGTAAAAGCTATCTGGCCACCCAGATGATGCATTAATGACCGGGTCTCCAGTGTTATCCAGCAGTGGTACGGTCTGCAGCTGTATGCGCTCATAGCCTAAAGTTTTTGCTGCGAATGCCTGGGCTTCGATGTCGGACCGGTACTGACTACCGCAAAATAGGTAGTTACCGCAAGGCAGGGCGTCGCCCTGGCCACTAAAGCGTAGTCCTTCTGGTACTTCAATTATCTCCTTACCGTACTTCTGGAGTATGTCGGCAGCGTATGGTTCCTCTGCTGTGCGAGCATTGGGCAAATTTGCCATAACAGCTTTATTTCCGCGTATCAGTGCCCAGTTGGCTGTGTACACGCCGTCCTGGCAATTGGCTGGCGGGGCAACGGATTCTACCCGTACCCCAGCAGACGTGAGGGCTTGAGCAATTAGAGTGTGTTCGTGGCGGGCAATGTCTCGATTAATCGCAATCGACGCATCCATAAAGGGGTTAATGGCTTGGCTATCATCGAAGTAGTCAACGCCAGACATCAGAACTCGTCGATTGATTGTTTCTGCCATGGTGACACGATTATATAAGAAAAATAGCGGCGAGTGGGGAATTTTACAGAAGCAGTTCGGCCTTGCCGCTACGATATAAAAACAAGCCCGGGAGGGGCTTATTAAGGGCATACTTATTACATTGGGGTTGGGTAGGCAGGCAGACGAGAGAGGAGAATAGAATGTGGGCGTTGTAACGCGATGTTTCTGTTGTACTCTTGTCTGCCTGCCATCCGCGGGCGGTGGAATCGTGGATCTCACGAGATTCCACCGCCACAGCGGATGTCTGTCAGCGCTTCGAGAAGGTCACGGCGCGCTGCTGAAGCAGCTGCTCGCTCAGTACGTCGGGGTCGATGATCTCCTGGGCCTTGAGCAGGAAGCCGTGGCTGATGCGCTGGACCTCCTCGTCGGAGATGGTGTCCGAGAAGCGGAGCATGATGCCACCTTGCGGCAGCGAGTCATCCTTCCGCAGCGGAGCGTGCCGGTCGATTCGGACGACGCCCTTGAAGTCGGAAGCGAGGTGGTGCAGCCGCCGGTACAACGCGTCGCTGATGCTGAAGTTCGTCGTGAAGACGGCCCTCGGCGGGACGTGGTGGGGTGCAGTCTCGTCGACATCGGGGATGTCGTCTGCAGGGATTATTCCCTTCAGCTGGAGAACGTACGAGCCCGAGATGTGACTGAGGGACATTTGAAGTCCTACTTTCTGTAGTGGTGGACAGAACTGCCTACATTGTACTGCGAAATATTTCACAGTCAATAGCAAAATATACAAAATATGGTAAAATATACGTTACTATTGGTATAATAGGGAAATGCATACATCTGAAATGTACTCAGAAGAATGGTCACCAGACCACTATATGGACGCAGTAGCCTTGCGCATAAATCTGCAGTCAATGCACAGCGCCGCAGAGACCAGCAATGCCTTACATATGAAATCTATCGAGGCCGGTGGCAGAGACGATAAGACGCGGTTTATTTTATACGATCTAACGCACCGCATGGCACCCGTTGATTTAGCGCAGATTCGTCGCACCCCAGATGCAGTTAGTGGCGTAGAGATTGCAGGTATCGCGGCAATAGATATCTACTACCCAACCCGTGATCCGGAAGGTAAACAACCTATGCAAGGGTGGTGGAATGATGTATTAATCGATTTAAAGCGATCAGACGGCAGCAATGAACGACTCTTATTAAATGATGCCGGATTATACGCTTACGAATTAGCAGAAGATCTTACACCTGGAGACGACCGTGAGTTTACCAGTAATATGCTTACGATACAGCCGGGCCGTGAGCTTCAGCCTGCCACCTCTTTTCCGGTCTTGCAAGACGTCGTTTACAACTATACGCTTAGCGGTCTCACCAGCGACAGTCTATAGCCCGCTTGACGGCTGCTATTGTCCTTCGCTATGATTAATCCAGCAGTTAGCACTCTCACATATCAAGTGCTAACTTACAGATATAAACGGAGGATAAATATATGAGTGTACCGATTAAACCACTGGCAACCTTCGTTGTTGCCCAGCAAGAAGAAGCTCAGACGAAAACGGCGAGCGGCTTATATCTGCCTGACAACGCCAAAGAGAAGCCCAAAGTATCAAAGGTGCTTGCCATTGGCACTGAGGTCAAAAACGTCAAAGTCGGCGACCGCATAATCTACGGCGGTTACGACAATAGCGAGGTTAAACTCGACGGTACTGAGTACCAATTGATTAAAGAAGAAAATATTTACGCAATCGTCAACTAAGGAGGGTCCCTATGAGCAAAAAAGTATTCTACGATGATGATGCCCGCCGCCGCGTATTGGCCGGTGCAGAAATTTTATATAACGCCGTCAAGACAACCATGGGGCCCAAGGGTCGCAATGTGGTTATTAGTAAGTCGTATGGCGCACCAACCGTTACGCACGATGGTGTCACGGTGGCTAAGGGTGTCGAAATTGCCGATCTCGACGACGAAACGCTCGGCTACAAAGTAGGTGCCGAGCTGATTAAGCAAGCCGCTAACAAAATGAATGACGTAGCCGGGGACGGTACCACGACGGTCACCGTACTGACGTACCACATTCTTAACGAGGCCAACAAGCTGATTGCCGCTGGCCACAACCCAATGCTGCTGCGCAAGGGGCTCGAAACAGCCGCCGAAGAAGTCGTCGCTGCCCTCAGTGGTATGGCAGAGGATATCGAAGGCAACAAAAAACGAGTTGCTGAAGTCGCCACCATCAGTGCCGGTGATGCGCAGATTGGTTCGCTAATTGCTGATGTCATGGAAGCCGTCGGTAAAGATGGCGTGGTCACGGTCGAAGAAGGCCAGGGTCTGCACCTGGAAAAAGAAGTGGTCGAAGGCTTTACCTTTGACCGCGGTTTTGTCAGCCCTTACATGGTCACCGACACGGCACGCATGGAAGCCGTCTACGACAAGCCAGCCGTAGTAATAACCGATAAAAAGATTAGTTCGGTGCAAGAATTTTTGCCACTGCTCGAAAAGCTCGCCCAAGCTGGCAAAAAAGACTTGGTACTGATTGCCGAGGACGTCGAGGGAGAAGCCCTCGGTACGTTGGTACTGAACCGCCTCAAGGGAGTGTTTAACTGCGTCGCCGTCAAGGCGCCTGCGTTTGGTGAACGACGCAAAGATGTACTCAATGACATCGCAATCCTGACCGGTGCCGAGGTAATAACTGAAGACCGCGGTATGACATTTGAGAATGTCGAACTCGACGTAGTTGGTACCGCCCGTAAGGTCATCGTCACCAAAGACGAAACCACCATTATCGAAGGCGCCGGTAACCCGGTAGAGGTGAGCGGCCGCGTCGACCAGATTAATGCGCAAGTCGAAGCTGCCAGCAGTGAATACGACAAAGAAAACCTCGAAAAGCGCCGCGCCGCTTTGAGCGGTAAGGTTGCCGTCATTAAGGTTGGTGGTGCCACTGAAACCGAAATCGAAGAGAAGAAATTCCGCGTGGACGATGCCGTAGCGGCAGTCAAGGCTGCCCTAAGTGACGGTATTGTACCTGGTGGTGGCGTGACGCTCGTCAATTTGGGTGCAAACTTGAAGGTAGAAGGCAACGATTCCACTGCAGCTGGTGTACAGCTACTCAAGAACGCATTGGAACAACCATTCCGCATCCTGATGACAAATGCCGGGCTCAACGCCGATGAGTGGCTGCCACAAGTAAAGTCTGGCAAGGCTGGGCAGGGCGTCAACGTCAATGACCCAAGCAAGCTGGTCGATATGAAAGCCAAAGGTGTGGTAGACCCCGCTCGCGTTACCAAAGAAGCTGTCCAAAATGCGGCCAGCATTGCTGGTACCGCTATGACCATGGGCGCCCTGGTGGTAGAAGTACCGCAAGAAGACAAGGGTGGCGACGCCGGTGCCGGTATGGGCATGGGTGGTGGCATGGGCATGATGTAGCCGTTGTAGGAGCACTCACTCTGCACAGAACTAGTCTGGGCGTATGCTTGGACTAGTTTTGTTAATTTACGGATACACCATAGAGGTGTACTATGCTTGCTACGAGATGCCACCAGGTGTTTCAGACTCCACGGGGGAGTCAAGTAACCTCATTGGTTACTGGGAAGAAGGGGGCGAGCATGGGCAACCACTCGCAGCTCAGGAAATTCACAATTCGGAGACGGACGGTAGTCATTCCAATGATTATCGTTCTAGGGGTCAGTCTGGCTGTCCAAACGAACCTATCCGCACCGAAAGGTCGGGAGGCTCACGCAGCCGCCGCCCCGACGGTCTACCAAGTGCCGCCATCAGTGATGAGACGTGCATTGGGCTTCTGTAACAAGCGGTTCGCTGCCCATCCTCACAAAGCGCGACAGTGCAAACGTGTGCAACGGATCAAGCGCGACGAGATTGTGCAAGCACGTATGCGCAATCAGGCCATGCAAGATATGGAGTGGATGGACCCCAACATGTGGGTTTTCTACTACGCCAAGTACGTTGACAGGGGCACGATGAGCGAACGCCATCGCCGACTGGTGAAGACCTTGGAGTCGGCGACGCCACCGCCTTCATCGACTCATATTGATGCCGGTTGGTCGTGGGCGCTCGGAACATACCTGGACATTACCTACAGCCGAAAGTTAACTCGTAGGTATGCCAACGAGGGGCTGCTCGCCGGCATGCAGGCGGCCAGTACGGGTTTGTGTGCGGCGTTGGGTGCCTACATAACTCCTTTCGGCGCTGTTGGTTGTACGGGCGTGTTAGTGGCCAAAGCAGAACAGCTCAAGAGAGCGTTGCGCGCTGCCAAACGGGACAAGCGATGCGTCAAGGTCCGCATGTACTTCGGTGGAGTAGGCGGCCTAGGCCTCGTCGGAAATGTCATAGCAATCCCCAGAGTTGTCAATTGCAGAAAGTGAGCCGTCGTTATGAGCACACCCAAGAGAAGACAGGCCTCGACATGGTTGACCATCATAGCGTGCGTCGTGGTGATGGTTGCCGTGATGCTCGTCTTCGGCAGCTCACTGTCAGAGACGCTGTTCGCAGCGGTGCTCGCCGTCGCTGTAGCGGTTGTTCTGATCTACCTTCTCAGGAGAAACGATTCTCCGTGAAACCCCCACCTATTAAGCCGTTGAGTCAACGGTAAGTCATCGGAAATCCCGGTGCCCCCTGTACCTGCCGTGTGTATACACAGCAATACGGTACAGGGGATTTTCAAGTCTAGAGTCGGTGTGTCGTTATCCTAAAAAGCGGCTGTATGACGAATTGAGGACGACCGCTAAAACTATGCTAAGTATTAAGATAACTAGCAGCACCCAAAATTTGGCTTTTTCAGTCATGAGGTTCCCTCCGGTTTAGCAATAACGACCAGTCGATTCACGGGATGCCACAATGGAGTACAGGTGTAGATAGTCAGGCGGGTGTCATCGGTTTGCTGCTGAATCGATACATCAGTGTTCGGGACAACCTTTACGGTGGTCACGCGGTATAAATATTTTTTATTATTCCAAAATACGGCTATTTTGCTGCCGACTTTGACCCGATCGAGCGCATAAAAGACACCCTTTGGTTGCGTGTAGGTAAAACGGTGGCCAATCAGGACGGTATTGCCGACTTCGCCTGGTTGGCTGGTGTTGGGCCAGCGCCATATGCCTTTACGGAGAATGGCATAGGTATCTTTGACAGGACCGTCATAGATCGGTTTATCCAGCAGCATGTCGGGTATGACGACATGGTTTGGCACGTGCTTGGCCGGCTTTTTGGTGATTTGCTTGGTGAGCTGGTGTTGGGTATCGGTGTGGTTGAACTGCCACCACAACTGGATTTTTGGTATAAACGGCGCACTAATCGTGTAGGCGTTGATGAGCACAATCAGGACAAGCAGGGCAGTGTTGGCTCGTTTGTAGGAAAGATGCATAGTATTCCTATCATAAGCTCGTGTTGTGTCGCTGACAATAGCAAGCGACTGCTACTGGTTGTGTTAGTGGTGATAGCGACTAGGCTTGTTGTCTGGGGGAAGACCAAGCCCGGCAATCCACACGCGCAACCACAGCGGACGGACGTGATTCAATCACCACAAGACAATCTCAATACGAGTGGTCAGGGAACTATCGACAGGCCGTAACTTCGGCGATTAGCTATTGTGCTGCTGGGTAAAGTAGTTGATTTCGTTGATGATATCGAGCAGCGCTTGGGCACGAGCCTTTTCGTCGGTGATGTTTTGAGCGGCTTCGTAGGCTGACGAAATCAGTGATTCATCGTCGGAAGCCTGAATCATCATCATAGTGGTACGGAACTTTTCCTCAGGTGTTTGATTGAGGTGTCCAACCAATGGCGAGAGATCTTTGAGGGCTTTTTGCTTGATGTTGAGCAGGTCGTCATTACCGGCAGGCGTGCTGGCTGCGCTGAGCGAATCCGTGCCGCTATCAGGTGCGGGTGAGGACGGCTCGCTTCCAGTTATAAAAGGTGTGGCCGCGCTATCGGCTGGCGTTGCACTTGGCTGTGTGTCGGTGGCCGGAGCGGCGTTATCAGTCGCTACCGGTGCTACTGTAGTGTCATTTTGTGTCGGTTGTTGTTGCTCGTCGTGCCCAAACATGAGTTCCCCCTAAACGATATTGCTTACGATATACTATATATACTACCTACAACTGGACAATAAGCACAAGGAGTTTTATGTTAGATGATCTTAAGGTAATCCACGAACGAGACGCCGCCGACACCCTCGGCATAGCAGAACGACAGTGGCAGCAGCTGGAATTGAGCTTCCAAGCCGGGGTGCATGCTGACTTTCAGCCGCTCAATATTGTGTATGGTGCCATGGGTGGTTCGGCGCTGGCGGCATTGGTAGCGACGACCTGGCCAGGCTTTCGGGTACCCTTTGAGATTGTGCGCAACTACGACGTACCGTCGTATGTGGGTGAACGGACTTTGTTTGTGGCGGCCAGTTACTCGGGCAATACCGAAGAAACCTTGAGTGCACTCGAACAGGCAGAGAATCTCGGCGCCAAAATAGTAGTAATTACCGGCGGCGGCGCACTGCAAAAAATTGCGGAAGACAAGGGTTATCCCTTGGCTCTCTTGCCCAAAACCGAACAACCACGCTACGCAGTGCTATCGAATCTGGTGGCGCTGCTGAGCCTCGTCAAGGATTATGGCGTTATTGACCACCCCGACTATGCCGGTGAATTACCGCGGGCAGCTGCTTATCTCAAAGACGTTACAGCACAGTGGACCGCCACAGTACCGACCGAATCCAACCCCGCCAAACAGCTCGCACTCGAGCTCATGGGCCGGTCGGTAGTTGTCTATGGTGGCCCCAAGCTGTGGCCAGCGGCTTATAAGTGGAAAATTAGCTTTAACGAAAACGCCAAGCAAGTTGCCTGGGCCGGCGCCATCCCCGAGTTCAACCACAATGAGTTTATCGGCTGGAGTAAGCAGCCAGTCGACAAGCCATACGCCGTGATTGATTTGCGTAGTAGCCTGGAGCACGACAGGGTCCAAAAACGTTTTGAGATAAGCGAGCGTTTGCTGTCGGGTATGCGGCCGAGCCCTCACGTCGTGCAAGCAGAAGGGAATGATATACTGGAGCAACTTCTCTGGACCATTGCCTACGGCGATTTCGTCAGCCTGTACCTTGGCTTGCTCAATGGTCTCAATCCGGCGCCAGTAGAACTGGTAGAAACCTTTAAGAAAGAAATGGAGAAATAACTATGGCGGACGTCCCGCATTTTGACACCGCTGGCTTTACGACTCATTCGTACGTGAAGCGAGTCGATAAGCCGTGGGGCTACGAATTACACCTGGTACCACCAGACGCCCCCTACATGCTCAAAATTATCCACATCAACAAAGGCGCTCGCTTGAGCTTGCAGCTGCATGATGAAAAGGTAGAGAGCTGGACGCTTATGAACGGTAAGGCTGCCGTCATGTGGGAAGATAACACCGGCACATTAATAACCAGCGAGATTGAGCAACATGTCGGCTTTACGACAGAGTTAGGCCAACGTCACCGACTGGTAGGTATTACCGACTGCGATGTGGTCGAGGCTTCGACCCCAGAGATAGGTACCACCTGGCGCCTCGAAGACGACTACGCTCGCCCCCACGAAACGCCCGAGCAGCGGGCTGCCGAACGCGCCGAAACCGCCAACGCGTAAGCGTACCTTGCTATAATGCAGGCAATGAAGCTTGCTCGCTTACCTAATGGCATACAGCTGATCTTGATACTACTGTTAGCTTCAGTGGTGAGCTTGCTATTGTATGCGCTCGAGGTCCACCGCAATGGGCAATTGGTATATACGTATCTACCGTGGAATCTGGTGTTAGCTTGGATTCCCTTTGGTCTGTCGCTCATGTTGGTAACACTACTGCGTTACAAGCTGTGGTCGAGCTGGCCCGCCCTCATTTTGACCATGCTATGGTTGCTATTTTTGCCCAACAGCTTTTACATGGTGACGGATTATATTCATCTAGCCGGAGTTTATCGAGGCTGATCTGGTGCGCTCCGCCGTACTCTTTACCTCGTTTATTTTTACCGGGTTGCTACTGGGGTACAGTAGTCTCCATCTGGTGCACCAGCAGTTGCGTCGTCGCATATCGGGCAGTAATGCTCTTACAGTCGTGGCGATTATTATTGCGTTGTGTAGCCTAGCTATCTACATTGGTCGTGATCTGCGCTGGAATAGTTGGGATGTCATGGCAAACCCGGCCGGTTTGCTATTTGACTTATCTGATCGGCTGCTGCACCCCAGTCAATATGGGTCAATTGTGGTGATGGCAGGGAGCTTTTTTGTGCTGCTGATGGGAATGTACGTGGTGATGTGGCGACTCATGGTGCTGGCGCATCGGCCGTTGCCCCCGTCTGTCTGGTATAATTCCCCTGATGAAACAACAAATTGAACTAGCGCTGGTCGCGCTGATACAAGAACTGTTCGCACTCGACATTCGTGTGGAATTGACTCGGCCGGATGAACAATTTGGTGATTATGCAACCAACGTCGCGCTCCAGCTCAGCAAGCAGGTGGGTAAAAATCCGCGAGAGATTGCCACTATATTGGCCGAGCGACTACAGGCGGAGCAGCCAGAGGTAGTTACGGCTGTATCGGTCGCTGGCCCCGGGTTTTTGAATGTGTCGGTGAGCGATGCGGCTCTGGCTGCGGCAGCTACTCAAGACTTGGCGCAGCCGCTCGCTGGTCAGGTAGTCGTGGCCGAATATTCCGACCCCAATCCGTTCAAGGTACTGCACGCCGGCCATCTGTACACCAGTGTGGTCGGTGACGCTATTGCTAATGTGCTGGAGCGAGCTGGTGCCGATGTGCACCGGGTGAACTTTGGCGGTGACGTGGGCATGCACGTCGGCAAAACGATGTGGGCCATAATGCACGACCTCGACGGCGAAAACCCGGCCAAGCTAGCCGACATACCCCAGGCTGAACGGTCCGAATGGATGGCGCGCTGCTACGTCGCCGGCACCAATGCCTACGAAGACGACGAAGCAGCCAAAGCCGCTATCGTGGCCTTGAACAAACGGGTGTATCAGATACACGCCCAGGACGATCACGAGTCGCCCCTCGCACAAATTTATTGGACCTGCCGGCAGTGGAGCTATGACTACTTTGACGCATTTTATGCCAGCATTGGCAGCCATTTTGAAAAATACTACCCCGAAAGTAGCGTGGCCGACTTAGGACTGCAGACCGTCAATGCCCATCTCGAGCAAGGGGTTTTTGAACAATCCGATGGTGCAGTGGTGTTTCGCGGCGAGCCGTATGGCCTGCACACCCGCGTGTTTATTAACAAAGAGGGTATTCCTACCTATGAAGCCAAAGATGTTGGCCTGATAATGACCAAGTGGGCGGACTATCATTTTGATACATCAGTCGTCATTACCGGTAACGAGCAAGAGCAATACATGGCAGTGGTCCTCAAAGCCGTCGAACAGTTTGAGCCAAAGCTCGTACAGGCTACCAGCCACCTCACGCATGGCCTGGTCAAATTGGCCGGTGGTGTCAAAATGAGCAGCCGCAAAGGCAATATTCTGCGTGCCGTCGATGTACTAGAGGTGGCCGCCGCTGCCAACCAAAAGCTCACTGGCCAAGACAATCCCGACACGGTACTCGGTGCGGTCAAATACGCCTTTTTGAAGAACCGGATGGGCGGCGACATAATCTATGACCCAGTCGAATCTGTAAGCCTGGAAGGCAACAGCGGACCGTATCTGCAGTACGCCCACGCGCGCGCTCGCAGCATACTGGCGAAAGCGCCGGCAGCCGCTGACGACCCGTTGCAGCAACTCGAACCGGGCGAACGCAGTCTGCTGCGCAAAATTTCCGAATACAGCGAAGTCGTCGAGCGGGCCACCAACGAACTCATGCCCCACCACATCTGCACCTATCTGTATGAACTCGCCCAAACGTTTAACCGGTTTTACGAAAAAAACCGCGTCATCGACGACCCACGGCAAGACACTAGATTGGCTCTAGTCGGTCGCTACGCCGACACCTTACGTTCCGGCCTAGAGCTGCTTGGCATTACGGCACCAGACCGCCTCTAGGCGCAGCCTATTGTTGATCGACCTCTCCGGCGGTACAATCCAGCTATGAAAACATCTCCCAAGACCAAGAAACCACAGACGCAAACCCGGGTTATCACTACCAGTGCCGGTAACGTTCGCATTACCGAGCCGACCACTACGAGTAGCCGGCGCGGCTCCAAGCCGGGTATTACCGTTTTGGTGGGCGACCAACCTAACCCCATCAGTGGTTTCGTCGGGTTTTTGCGCGAGCGAGCCGTCATCGGCGTGGCGATTGCCTTTGTGGTGGCAACGCAAATGCAGGCGGTTGTCAAAACGATCATAGCTAACTTTATTGATCCGGCATTTTACCTGCTGTTTGGTGGCGCCAAGCTCAGCAATCGCACCTTTGCGTTGTCGTGGCATGGCCGCCAGGCTTCGTTTGGCTGGGGTGATGTGGTGTATGGGCTGATTAACTTTTTGTTCGTCATCGGTGCGGTGTACTTAATTATCCGGTTCTTTCGCCTCGATAAGCTCGACAAAAAAGACAAGTAGCTGCACGCTTTTTCCGACGGGTGTATCATGGAATACACAAGGAGAGAGCAATGGCATTACAAGACGTACATGCAACCGTGCATCGTGTCGCGGCTAAATTAGGATTACCCCTGGCTGATGTAGACGGCCTTTTGGCGATTAATGCCGAACATGACTTTACCATCGATGTCGAAGGGCAGCAGTATCGCGCCATCCGGGTACAGCACAATAACCGACTCGGCCCCTACAAAGGTGGCGTCCGGTTTCATCCGCAGGTAACACTCGACGAAGTGCGCACATTGGCAACTCTCATGAGCCTGAAGACAGCGGCCGTCGGCTTGCCGCTGGGCGGTGCCAAAGGTGGCGTGGCCATAGACCCCCGAGTGCTATCGCCGGCACATGTCGAGCAAGTGGCTCGCGCGTTCGCCAGACAGCTCACCCCGCATATCGGGCCTGATACCGATGTTCCAGCGCCAGACGTGAATACCAATGCAACCATTATCGATTGGATGGTCGACGAGTACGAGCAGCAGACAGGCGACACCAGCAAGGCCAGCTTTACTGGCAAGTCACTCGACAAGGGCGGTTCGAAAGGTCGCGAGGCGGCGACGGGTCGCGGCGGTGTTATCGTACTGCGCGAAATCCTGCGAGAGCTCAAGTGGGACACCTGGCCGCTGACGTACGCGGTGCAGGGCTTTGGCAATGTCGGCTCGTTTTTTGCCACCATCGCCCAAGACACGGAGCCTAACTGGGTACTCACCACGGCGACGGATTCCAGTGGCGGTGCAACGCTCGAGGGTGGCTTGGATGCCCACGCGCTCGATACGTTTAAGCGCAAAGGCAACAAGCTGCGCACATTTACTATCGGCAAGCCAATCGGCCCCGAAGACATTGTCAGTGCCGACGTCGATGTATTGGTGCTGGGAGCGCTCGGCGATGTTATTACCACAGACAACATGCATATGGTCCAGGCCAAAATAGTGCTCGAACTGGCGAATGGGCCGGTGAGTGACGAAGCGCGTAGTTACCTGGCGGAGCAGGGCATTATCGTCGTACCGGATATTTTGGCCAACGCCGGCGGCGTAGTGGTGAGCTACCTCGAGTGGCAACAAAATAAAGCGGCCGAGCAGTGGCCTGAACGCAAAGTGAACAAAGAACTTGAGCGTTACCTGGTCGAGGCCACCAAGCGGGTCTGGGATGAATACCAAACCGGGTATGATTCGCTGGCAGAGGCCGCCATTGCCGTGGCGCTCAGGCGCCTTTTGAATGCAGAGGAGAAGAACGCATGAATGATGACGAATGGAAAGATAAGCTAACTCCCGAACAGTACCGCGTGATGCGCCAAAAAGGCACCGAAGCACCGGGTACAGGAGCGCTGCTGCACAACCACGACACGGGGGACTACACCTGTGCGGCGTGCGGAACAGTTCTGTTCAAAAGTGGCACAAAATTTGATAGCGGCAGCGGCTGGCCAAGTTTTTATGACGTGGCTAATACAGAAGCAGTCCGGCTCATTGCCGATCCGAGCCAGGGTATGGATAGGGTGGAAGTGCAGTGCGCTAACTGCGGTGGTCATCTGGGGCATGTGTTTAACGATGCGCCCGATCAGCCAACCGGCATGCGATTCTGTATCAACTCGTGTGCATTAGATTTTAGGCATGCGCCGGATGCACCCACCAACGACACCAAGTAATTAGTAGTGAACAATCAAGTCAATAAAATAACCGCTATTATTTAGATAGCGGTTATTTGTTAGAAACGACCCTGGACTATTTATTGTCGTCGCTGCCTTTGATAGCAGATTCGATAACGTCGTGAGGTAGTTCTGCTGCACCGAGCAGGGCATCGCGGACTGTACCAGCGGCGTCAGTACCGACACTGGTTGCAGCATCGAGAGCACCACCTACAGCGGCCTTAGCAGCTTCGCTAGTATCAGCACCGACATCGCCTGCCGCCTGGATGGCACCTCGTACGGCGCCTACAGCCGCCATGCCGACATCGCCACCGGTTTCTGCTACGCCACTGACAATACCTTTAGCACCACCACGGACACCTTCGAGCACGTCACCGCCAACTTGGCTGACACCGTTCACGACACCGCTCATAGTATTAGCGGCAGTGTCGGTCACGCTGGCGCCGACCGTACCGGCACCCTTAACAGCTCCAGCGGCAACAGAAGCGACTGCCTCTACTGCGGTTGTGCCAATTTCGCCTGCGCCTTGCAGTACGTTAATAACTTGGTTTTTAACAGTGCCTGTTACAGCACTCAGAATGTCATCCACTCCATTTACGGCAGCTTTAACTGCACCAGTTGCTTCGTTGATAATTCGGTCGATCATGCTTCCTCCTTATAATAAACGGACATGTATAGCCATAAGCTATGTTTACCAGCATAGCATAGGAGGGTGGCCGACTACTGTTAGCAGTTGCCGTCGTAGTATTTGTTGCCCCATTCGGCCATGTTGCGCAGGACAGGGATGAGGTCTTGGCCTTTGGCGGTCAGGGTGTATTCGATGCGCGGTGGGACTTCGGCGTAGGCTTGCTTGGTAATAATAGCGTGTGATTCGAGGTCGTCGAGCCGCTGGCTAAGCGTACGCGGATTGATACCGTTGACTGATTTTTCGAGCTCACAAAACCGCTTTGGGCCGGTGACGAGGTCGCGCAGGATCAGCGCCGTCCATTTATTACCAATTATTTGCATGGCAGAGGCTATACAACCCACCTTTGGTTCGAGGGCTTCAGTGTCGTAGGCGGTGATTAATTGTGGATCGATTGTTTTCATTACTTTACAAAGTATAGTATTGGGTTTATACTCAGTTATGTTAATACTATACAAAATATACCATAGGAGTAGCTTTGATGAAAGTACAAATTATTATCGGCAGCACCCGACCTGGACGCGTTAGTGATAGGATCGGCCACTGGGTCGCCAACGAAGTCGAGCGCCACGCTGAGGTAGAAGTCGTCGACCTGAAAGATTACGATCTGCCGTTTTTGGACGAAGCCGTGTCGCCACAGTATAACCCCGATCGTCAGCCAAACGCCGTGCGCTAAGAAGTTTTTGAGCAAGCTCAGTGAAGCCGACGGCTACGTGATTGTAACGCCAGAATACAACCGTTCGTATTCGGCTGTGCTCAAGAACGCCCTTGATTACGTTGATTTTCAGCTGGCTAAAAAGCCAGTCGCATTGGTAGCGCACGGGTCGACAGGTGGCGCACAAGCTGTCAGCCATCTCCGTGGTGTCATCCCCGGTCTGCAGGGCATTACCGTGCCCACTGCGACCTATTTGGTTGGCCGAGCCGGTGAGCTGATTGACGACCAAGGCCAACTCGCACAAAGATCTCGCCGATAACCCATATGGTCCGCAGGCCGCGCTTGCAGCCACGGTCCAGGACTTGGTCTGGTATGCCAAGTCACTGACACCTGCCAGGGTAGAAGCACCGAAGTGGCCGCCTAGCTAGCTCTCCGCAAGCACCCAGAACCCCGATCCACCCGGTCGGGGTTTTTCTTTTGGGTAGCAACAGAGGTATACTGGGAGCAATGATTGATAAAAAACGTATCCCAACCAAGCTGCTGTGGGTGGACCTGGAGATGACGGGGCTCGATGCCAACAAAGATGTCATCCTGGAGGTTGCCGCCGAAATTACCGATTTTAACTTTAAGACGCTGGCCAGCTACGAAGCCATTGTGCAGCAACCCAAGAAAACCGTTATAGAGCGGATGCAAGCCAACATTTGGTGGAAGGACTACCCAGCTAACCGTGACGAATTTATTGCCAAAATGGACGACGCCCGGCCCAGCAAAGATGTCGAGGCCGACCTTATCGCCCTGGTGCAGGCGCAGTTTGGCGACGAACCGGCGGTGCTGGCAGGCAACAGCATCCACAACGACCGCAAGTTTATAGAACGCTGGTGGCCGGCATTAGACATGCGGTTGCACTACCGCATGCTCGATGTATCGTCGCTAAAAGTCTTTATGCAGGGCCGCCACGGTGTGGAGTACGAAAAGCGCGAAATACACCGCGCCTTCGACGACATCCAGGCCAGCATTGCCGAGTGGCAGTACTATCTGGAGTGGCTCCGCGACCACTCATAGAGCCATTGATTGCCGCTATACAGCTTAAATTACATGATATAAACAATGAACCCACAAAACCTAAACAACCAAGAACCGCCTCCAGCAAGCCAGCCAACGAGTAACGCAGAAGTACCGACTGAATTAATGGCGGCGGAGGTGAAAAGTGGCGGGGTAGGTGGTGGAACACCTATAACTTTGACAGAACCAACGCCCGCAGAACCTCCTAACAAAAGACTCCGAACTGCCTTTATCGTATCGTTGGTGCTCTTTGGCATACTTCCATTTATTATGGGCCTTTCCATGTTGGCTAGTGATAATGGCGGCTTAGCATTTCTAGGGATCTTTTATGCGCTCGGTGGCTTTTGTAACATCTTTATTATCTTAGCTGCGCGAATTGTATATGGGCTATGGCACCGTCAAACGAGAAGGGCTGCCAGAGAAGTTACCACAGGAGAAAAACCGGCCGAGTACATCATGCAGAAGCAGGTGGGTTTTATCCTAGTGACCGGTATAGTCATGTTGATGATACAGGTCGCAGCAGATGTTCTCATGGTAGCTCATGCGAACGGAGCCACCGACGTTAGCGGAGATCCATGGTGGCGGCCACTTTACTTCAATATGGTGTTGCCGGGCATGACGATTATTGGCGTTGTCTTGGCCGTACGGAGCAGTCGACTGTTAAAACAGGGAGCTCGCCGCTTGCCGACGATTGTCGCTGCCGTATTAGTGCTGTCTCCATTATGGGGACAACTAAAGTATGCAATACCGACTTACCGAGAGGCGCTCATCCCCGACTACGCCAGCGTACAAACGGAGACGGATATCTATGCCTCAGAGAAAAGTAAAACCATCATTGCAGAAGGACTGTACTATCTGGAGTGGCTCCGCGACCATGAGTAGGCTAGAGGCTATTATCTTTGATATGGACGGCGTGGTGCTGGATTCGCGCGAGTTTATTCACCAAGCATTCGAGAACGTATTGACGGCGCGCGGCGTGGAAACTACACGCCAACAGATGGCCGCCGTGACCGGCAAACCTATTCGAGCCATGTACGAACTGTTGGCGCCGCAGCACGACGCGGCCGAGCTAGAGACGGCTCATATCGAGCACCATGATGCTCATCTGCATTTGCTACAGGCATATGAGGGTGGCCGTGAGGTATTAACGCAGCTGCGTGATGCCGGCTATCGCATTGGAATGTTTACCGGCTCGTACACCGCCATGGCGCTCGATCGTCTGCAGCGGTTCGAACTCGAAGAATTTTTTGAAGTAATCATTGGCGCAGACAAATGTAGCGAACACAAACCTTCACCAGACGGATTGCTGCGCTGTCTTGGCGAGCTTAGCTGTGCACCAGCTGACGCCATTTACATCGGTGACGGCATAGGTGATATGCTTGCCGGTAAAGCGAGCGGTGTGCGTGCCACCATTGGCATTACGCACGGTATGAGCAGCAAGGATGAGCTGCAACAACACAACCCCGACTACATTATTGATTCGTTGACAGAGCTACCAGCGCTGCTTCCACAAATCGAACAATAGCACCGTGCACTAAAAAGAGCTTGCGTGGTGGCAAGCTCTTTTATTATTGTTGGGCTTTATTTTAGGATTTTTTGACGGTGTCCGCCTTGCGGAAGATGAGACCAAAGAAGAGCACAAGTGCTGCTGCTACGGCTATCCACCACCAGCCGAGGGCTAAGAAAGCGCTGCTGCTGGTGTTTTTTGCGTCGTCAGTTTGTTTGTTGGTTGCGAGCTGAATCTCGTCGTTCTTCGTTGTTTCCGCACCTTTTACCTTACCCTTGCTGTTCGAGCTTGAGCCATCATCAGAAGTAGTTGATGCGCCAAGCACCTGTCCGTCATTATTGGGCGTGACAGTTACTTTTTTGTTGCCGCGTCCAGGGTTGCTCAAAATTCTTTGTTGAGCTTGTCGTGCTGCTGGTGGAGTAGTTACGCTTACGGTTGCGGTCTGTTGTGTGGCATTGCCAGCTTCGTCTGTGCTTACCACAGTAACGTTGTGATCACCGGCGGTTTGTTCTGGTAATGTGTAACTCCAATCAAAGCTACCATCGCCATTAGCTACGGTACTGACTGTAGCACTGGCGCCATCTACGGTTACAACATCGCTCACATCGCTGGTTGTGCCTGTTAAGGTTGGGGTGGTGTCGGTACCTGCGTATGGGTTAATCGTCAATGCTGGAGCAGTGCTGTCGATCGTAAAATGCTGAGTGAGTGTCTGGTTATTGCCAGCAAGGTCATTTATGCCAGCCTTTACGTAATAGTTGCCATCGACCAGGCTGCTCGTGCTGCAGGTTGTACCAGTGCACCAAGCACTTGTTGGTGTATTGTCGCTTTCGTTGTAGACATGTAGCACCGCTTTCGTAGAGTCTACGCCACTACCATTAGGGTCAGTGACTTCAATATGTAGTTCAGGACCGACCTGGAAAGGGTTTTGAAAATCTTCTGGCCACGTAAATGTGATGATGGGTCGTGTATTGTCTACTGTTACGTGGATTTTTTGGGACGATCCGCTGTCTTTGTTGCCAGCCGCATCGCGTGCTTGCAGGTCGATTACATAATCACCGTCGTCTAATCCGTGGAGGTTCCAACTGAACAATGACTGGTTAGAAGTATCTGTGCTGTAAACAGTACCAGGGCCGGCGACGTAACCATTAGGACCGGTGATTCGGAGGTAGTAATGATCGGGATTATTGTCGGTAATAGTGCCACGAATATCTACTGTACCATCGCGTCGATAGCTCAGAGCTTCACCGGCAGTAGGGTTTGTGATTTGAGCAACAGGAGCAGTGTTGTCGACAGTTATCTGTACAGTTTCTGCAAACTGCGCCTTGCCGGCATTGTCGTAAGCAACGGCTTTTACGACGTAAGTGCCGTCCGGAATGTTCGTAGCATGATAAGTAAACTGACCGGATCCTTGGCTGTAGACGGCTTGCTGATTATTAACTACATAACCACCTGCGCTCCATGGGTTGTGAGCTACGTAAACATTGACATGATCTACACCGCTCAAGTTATCACTAGCGGTGCCTACGATTGTGAAGTCTCCTTGTGTATAAGCGTTATCACTCGGGGCGCTAATGTGGATGCTAGGTCGTGTGTTATCGATGGTTACACCGTAGCTATCTTTGCGGTTGTTGAAATAACTGGCGTTGTGCGGGTTAGCGTTGTCAACGGCACGTACTGCAAATTGATACCGCCCATTGGCATATTGCGTAGTGTCGACATCGGCGTACCATAGATCCTCGTGCGGTGCGCCGTGTTGAGTTAAAGCGTATTCCTTAACCTTGTTACCAGTGCTGTCAGTTACGTACATGGCAGCTTTCCAGACACCGCCGGGATCAGTGATGTTAAAGGTGAAGCGGTTGCGTTGTTGGTCTGGCTGACCTTCACGGGTATAGCGCGTACCGCTCAGGTAGTCGCCATTAGCAGGCGAGCCGCTGTTAACTACAATCGTCGGACCTGTTGTATCCGGCGCGACATCAAATCGCGTCCAGTCAAAATCAGTGTTTCGTTCGGCGCCGAATGTTGAGCGGACTTCAACATATTGACCGGCACTGATAGGTGGTAGGGTGGCCTCATCGTTTGTCAGACAAACGTGTGGATAAACACCATCATGTACGGCCGGATTGTAGTTAGTGCCACTACTTTGTGATGTATCGCCATCAGATCGGTATTCAAAGCACATAACGTACGGATCTGGGTTAACGAATTTTAGCGTTACATCTTTTGTCGTTCTGCTTACTAAATCCACATAGCCATGTTCTGCGGTTCTGTTCTGTTCGTTCGTACTTGGGTATGCGTAATCAGCTGGTTCGAAGTCATAAGTCGTGCCATTGAATGCGAAAGAATCAGCTTCGACGACATACCCCGGGTTGTTTGAACCAATATTTACGCCAAACCCGATTATGTTCAAATTAGGGAAGTAGTCACGAATCTGGTCTAACGAGTAGGTATATGTTCCCTGGCTAGTTTGCAATGAACCGCCAGTACCTGAGAAATCGTGGGAAGAATAAAAGCGACCTTGACCAACATTCCAGCTTTGCCATTCTCCCTGATGAATGGCGGCATTACCTTCGTTAACGTATGGTTCGTAAGTCAAGGTGTCGAAGCCAGAGTTGCCATTAACCCAAACATACAATTGGTATGCAGCATCTGCTCCAGCAAATGGGGCGCTGTTTTGTTTTGTAGAGTAGCTTAAGCTAGCGTTACTTACATCACTGAGCGGCACAGGTACGAAGTACTTGGTGTACTGCGCTTTAGCTGCTGTTGTATCGTCAGTAGCTAGTTTCAGTGCGCCATAACCAGGAGCGCTGCTGTCATTTACGAAGCTGACGGTGCCGCCCGTTCGCGTATCATCAGTTGTCCACCCATGATGGTTATCGGCTGTGATTGTTTCACTACCGGCAGCATGGGCGGTAGGGACAAAAATAGCGGCGCTGCGCCGCTTAGACTGGTGATTGCAAAAACTATTGCCATCGTTAGATTCGTAAATTTTGATTGGAATTTTCTGATTTTTGAAATGGCGCCGTGGCGCAGGTTGTAGGTCATAGGTCTCCTTTGGTTACTCAATGGTACTCTCACGTACTTACCACCAGTATACTCCCATACGTCAACCTTTTATTGCACAGTCGCCTAATACGTCGTCCAGTATCGCTAATGATGTACTACAATAGAGCATTATGGATCACAAAACTGTCGAAGATTACGTATTAAGTATGCCGGATGCCGTGCGGGAATATCCGTTTGGCGAAGAGGTGGCGGTATATAAAGTGCACGACAAAATGTTTGCTCTGATACAAGAGGGCAAGGAACCGGTAAATATTAGCCTCAAGTGTGACCCACTGCTGGCGCAAACCCTACGCGAACGCTACGAGAGCGTGCTGCCCGGGTATCATCTGAATAAAAAGCACTGGAACACGGTTATTCTGACCGGCCAACTGGAGTGGGAAGAGGTGCAAGACCTCATCCGCCACAGCTATCTATTAGTAACAGCCTAAGGTTTGGCTTGTTCGAGTAGCAGGGCGGCTTGGTCGAAGAGCTTCTGTAATTCAGCGCGGGCCGCTTGGCTGTCGGTGGCGTTGAAGGCGGCGCGGATATGTTGCTGGTAGGTGGTGAGGTCGGTCACCAGGACGTCCTTGAGGGTGCCGTCGATGTTGCCATTGCCTTGGGCGGCGGTGAGCTGCGTATCGGTTTGGGCGTCAAAGGCGCCACCGAGCTGTTTTTGGTCTATGCCAGCGCCGTTGCTGCTCAAAAACTTGAGGAAGTCAGCCTGGGAGCTAAGGAGTGACAACTGAGTATTAATAACAAAAGCTTTCGTGGATGCATCTTGCAAGTCACCGTAGTGTTCGTCGGCGATGCGTATCATTTCGGTCTGTTCTTGGGCGACGGTAAGGTACTCGGCCTTGCTGGAGCTACCGCCACTGGTAAACAGCACGATGCTAAAGAGAATAACCACAATAATTATGCCAATAATAGCCACGTAGAGAAGCTTGGAACCCTTTTTGGGGCCAGGACCACTCTTATTGGGCAAGTTGGAGTCCATAATAAAATCGTACGGCGTCGATGATACCGGTTGGCCAGGGTTGCGCGGTGTCGGCGCTACCGGTGGCGGTAGGTTTGGTTGGCGATTGGGGTCTTGTGGGGGCATAACTATGGTTTTATAGTACCGAAAAAGCGGCCAAACCGCTACTGGTTAGCTGAGGCACGGTAGATGGTAGATGGCATATGGTGGATTGGGCAGAGAGGAATTAGCAGGGGTGAATATTTACTATCTCCCTGTTAACCTCTACTATTTACGTAGACATGGATGCGGTTGAGGAAATAAAGAGCCGGCTGGCGATCGAGGACGTTATTAGTGAATACGTCCAGCTTAAGCGTGCCGGCCGCAACTGGAAGGGCCTGAGCCCGTTTGGTAGCGAGAAGACGCCGAGCTTTGTGGTGAGTCCCGAAAAGCAAATATGGCACGACTTTAGCAGTGGCAAGGGCGGCGACATGTTTAGCTTTGTCATGCAGATGGAGGGGCTGGACTTTAAGCAAACGCTCGAACATTTGGCGCGCAAAGCGGGAATTGACCTAGAACAATACCGCAGCCAGGGCCAAGGGCAGGGGCCCAACAAAGATCGGCTGTACGAAATCCTCGAATTGAGTACCAAATTTTATCAAGCCCAGTTTGCCAAGAGCAGCACCGCCTTGGAATACGTGTTTACGAAACGGCAATTTACCAAAGCTACGGCGCTGGAGTGGCAGCTGGGCTACGCGCCCAATAATGGCCGGGCGCTCGTGGATTTCCTAAAAAAGCGCGGCTACGATGAGCGCGATATTAAGCTGGCCGGGCTGACTAGCCGCTATGGCAGCGATATGTTCCGTGGGCGCTTAATGATTCCGCTCTGTGATGCGCAGGGGCGAGTGGTCGGCTTTACGGCCAGACTGCTGGCCGACGACCCGAACGCGCCAAAGTATATCAATACTCCGGCTACACCTCTGTACGACAAGAGCCGCCACGTGTACGGGCTGCACCTGGCCAAGGCGGCTATTCGCAAAGAAAAGTATGTGCTACTGGCCGAAGGCAATCTCGACGTTATCATGAGCCACCAAGCCGGCATCCGACAGGTCGTCGCTACGGCCGGCACGGCGCTAACCGAGCCACATCTGAAAGCCCTCGGCCGCTTTACTGGCGATATTCGGCTGTGTTTTGATGCCGATAATGCCGGCATGAATGCCACCGAGCGGGCCATACCAATCGCCAGCAAAACCAAGGTCAGCTTGAGCGTGGTTACCATACCGAGCGGCAAAGACCCCGACGAACTCATCAAGCAAAATGTTGAGATGTGGAAAGAAATTATTCAACAGCCGCAATACGCCCTGGACTGGCTGATGGAGCGGTACGAAAAAGTGCTCGACCTATCATCGGCGCAGGGCAAGCGCCAGTTTAGCGACGTGCTGCTGCCGGTTGTCAAAGCGCTGACTGATCCGGTGGAGCAAGATCACTACATCGGCGCCATTGCCAAGCGGCTCGATACCAGCAAAGAAGCCCTAACGGCCAAGATGCAGCAGGCTGGTTCGCTGCCAACCAAGCCACTCAAGCGTCGGCAGGCTGCGGTAGAGTTGCCGCCCAAGCAGGCGATTGAGTACGCGAAGCAGCAAGATCACTTGCTGAGTCTGGTCTTACTGCGGCCAGAGCTGCGCACCTATTTGGCCAACCTGACGCCGGATATGTTTAGCCACGATACTAGCGGCGCTCTGCTGCGCATTCTCCAGACCAACGAAGATTTTGGCACCAAGGGGCAAACGCCCGTCGAGATGGCGGCGGTGCTGAGCTCCTCAGAGGTGTCTGGCTTGCCGGAATATGTTAAGATACTAGGGTTACAGTATGAAGAGCTCTATCAAGACCTCGAGCTAACAGAACTTCGGTATGAAGCAGCTCGGTTACAAGCAAGGCTGATAGAAGCGTATGTAAAAGATCAAAAACAGTCTCTTGCGTCGCAAATGCGCCAAGCTGATGAAGCGGACGCCCAGACGCTGCTTATTAAAGTAAAAGAACTCGATAACCTACTTAAACGCATTACAGGAGGTTTGTAATGGCGAAAGCAAAGAAAGCAGATACTAAGGCTGCTGATGTTAACTATGAAGAAGTCAAAACGCAGTTGGTTGCCAGTGCCAAGAAAGATGGGCACATCAGCCAAAAAGAAATCAACGCGGCAATCCCCGACACCCCCGACAACGCCGAGCTCCTCGATAGCTTACTGACCGAATTAGCCGACGCTCGCGTCGATGTTACTACCACTGAACCCAGCGCCGCCGGCGTTGGCGATGAATGGGCTGAAGACGACGAAGAAGAAGTTGCCGCCGAAGCCGCCAGCCCGGTATACCTCGACGATGACGTAGCCGATGACTCCGTCCGGCTGTATTTGCGTGAAATTGGTAAAATCCCGCTGCTGACTGCCGAAGAAGAGCTCAAGCTGGCCCACGAAGTAGTTGCCGGCGACCAAGGTGCCAAAGATAAAATGGCCGAGGCCAACATGCGCCTTGTGGTATCAATCGCCAAGCGATACGTTGGCCGTGGCTTGGACCTTTTGGATCTAATCCAAGAAGGAAATACCGGCTTGCTCCGTGCCGTCGAAAAGTTTGACCCAGACAAGGGCTTTAAATTTAGTACCTACGCCACCTGGTGGATTCGCCAGGCGATTACCCGGGCGATTGCCGACCAGGCCCGAACCATTCGTATACCAGTGCACATGGTAGAGACCATCAACAAGCTGCTGCGCACTCAGCGCCGCCTGACGCAAGAGCTCAACCGCGAACCGACCAACGAAGAAATCGCCGCCGCCATGGAAATTGAGGTCGAAAAAGTCGAACACATCATGAAGATTAAGCAGGATATCTCTTCGTTAGACGCTTCTATTCGCGATGACGAGGAAGACTCGGTTCTGGCTGACTTTATCGAAGACGAAGACACCATCAGCCCCGAAGAATCAGCCACTAACCAGCTCCTCAAAGAGCAGGTCAAAGACATGCTGAGTGGTCTGACCGAGCGCGAGCAAAAGATCATCAAGCTGCGCTTTGGGCTCGAAGATGGCAAGAGCCACACACTAGAAGAAGTCGGCCAAGAATTTGCCGTTACCCGCGAACGCATTCGCCAAATCGAAGCCAAAGCCCTTGCCAAACTGCGCAAGCACCGCGACGCCAAGAAACTGCACGATTACATCAAAGGCTAGCTTCGCTAGCCAGTAGTTGGAATGTAGCAGGTGGTAGAAGGACAGGCCACCTTCATTCAGCCTGTCTTCTTTCATCCAAGAAGCAAGATTATACTTTTGTCTTGAAACAAAAGTAACCAAAAGTTCAAGCCCGGTGCTTTGGTTCTTGGTCAATTGTTGTCCTTTGCGACAACTGGCTGCGGAACTCGCTCGGCATATCGCCTTCGCTCAAACAGTCCTCGCCTTAGTTCGTTGTCGAAAGACAACAATGGAGCCAGGAACGTCGCGAGGGCAGAGAAATGCAGTGTCACAACAAAGTCGGGTTGTTTCCGTATGCCCGAGAAGCTGCATCTACTAATTAAGCTATGTTAGTTTCAGAGCTCGGCAGGAGTTTCTGGATGCAAAAAGAAAAAGCAAGGGTCCAAAACAGAGCGCTGGTTAGGATTCAGTAATTTGTTCCTGGCTTTGTAATTTATCTTGGCAGTAGGCAAGCAGTAGATCATAAGCCTCGGTACCGAATTGCGGCATGCCAAGTTTACGTACGCGATTGTATTTTTGGGTAGGGGTAGCGCCGGCTGGCACCAAGCCGTCTAGACGTTCATACACCTTGTGAATCGGCAAAGGTGCCTCATCCCAAGTGCCTTTCAAGGTTATGCGGAAAGCCGCTGCACCATGTATTGCTACTGCATTCCAGGCACGCGTTGCCGCTGTCATTGCCTTGCCATTAGCTTCGGCAAAAGCCATGAAATCTTCTCGGTCAAGTTTTAATTCGTTGTCGATATCATCTATGGGTTCTGTCGTATCGTAAGACTGCTCACGCTCTACGGCTTGCCTACCCAGCATTAGAGCTTGGGCGGCCATATCGCGGTACGGTTTTTCTACAAGAGCCAGTTCAAATGCGCGGACTCTGTTTACCACTGCATCTGGGTGGTGCAGGAGATAGTTAGGGTTATTTGACGTTTGTTCGGACATGATGAGTTTACTGATGGTTCGCTGCTTGAGTAGATAGAGAAAATTAAACCATTGTAATGCATAAAAGTCAAATAGTAATATTTCATCACAAGAATAATAAAGCCATACTGCTGGCAAACACTAGCAGGAAGGGTATACATTCTTGTGGGGAAAAAGATTCGGAGGAGGAGTCGGATGGGTGAAAAGTGGGCTGGATATCTGTTACAATAGGGCCTGAATGAGCAACTCCATGAAGATTATCGGACTGAGCGGAACCAACGGTTCTGGTAAGGACACCGTGGGCCACGTGATGGCGCTGAAGCATAACTATTTGTTTGTGTCGGTTACCGACCTGTTGCGCGAAGAAGCCAAGCGGCGCGGTCTCGAAATTAGCCGCGAAAACTTGCGAAACATCAGCGCCGAATGGCGCCGAAAGTATGGCTATGCCGTATTAGTTGATCGGGCGTATAACCAATTCAAAGAACTAGAAGAGAAGTATGCCGGACTGGCAATTTCGAGCCTGCGGAACCCGTACGAAGCAGATAGAGTCCACGAGCTGGGCGGCTTGGTGGTGTGGGTCGACGCGACGGCACAGACTCGCTACGAACGCATACAACGGAACTTAGCCGAACGGGACCGCACCGAAGAAGATGGTCGGACTTTCGAGCAATTTCTTATCGAAGAAGAAATGGAAATGAAAACCCCGCCCGGGGGTGATGGAGCCAATCTAAACATGGGCGCGGTCAAGACACGCTCTGACTTAGTGATAAACAACGAAGGCACAAACCTCGAAGAGTTCGAGGCATTCGTCAACGAACAACTTTTCGGCCAAAACGCCTAGCAAGCTTCACGTCGGTCGTCTGGAAGGGTCGGCTGTTTTGGATCATTATTGATTGCGTGCTGCATGAGCGAAAATATTTGTCGAAATGCGTCGGCAATGTCCGTATCAGTTATTTTTATGTATGTTCCCTCACCGTCATATTTAACGATAAGCAGTTCATCGTCGCTGGCTGACCATTCGACAGGGGAGGTGTATGCTTCGAGCGGGATAAGGGTACGCGTAAGGCGCGTTTTGGTGTCGCCCGTGGGATCTTTGGAAATCTCCGGCGCGTCTGGGGTAATCGCATACCGATGGCTGTCGTTGTCGGCCGCCAGGTGCCTGACCTTGCTCATGGCATCAAAACCCATAAAGGGAATGTCGGCACGGCTCTTAAAAAAATAGATAGGTCGAGATTTGGCAGCCTGTTGCGCAAAGGCTTCGATGATTGCCGGTCGTCCGTGACCCTGCATGACACTACTCTGGGAAGTACTAGTACGGAACTTGCTGCGAAGTTCAGTCATCGCTACCTTGACGTTGTTTTCGATGGCTTGAAGCTTGTTGTGTTGCGCCGCGACGAGTGAGGCAAGGGCAGTTGGGTCTACCGGCTCGAACACGTACTTTTTGTGTACTTCCTTTTGGATTACGAGGTCCAGGTCGTCGAGCGACTCGAGCACTTTATAGGCATTGGAGCGGGTAATGCCGCAACCGGCCGCGACGGCAGGTGGGGTAGCGGGACCATGCTCGAGAAGGAACAGGTATGCCTTGGCTTGCGCTTCGGTGAGGCCGACTTGCGTTAGTAATTCTTCCATAGCATAAGTGTAGCACAAAAAACTAAAATCGTGAATATAATATTCACAAATATGATTACACCCCTGTAAGATTTACGGCTATTGTGAATATGTATTGACAAAAAGACACCTTTTTACTATAATGGCTATCCAATACCCAAGAAAGGATACGGAAATGTCAGCAGCACAATCTTTTGAACCAGTACCAAACTATACTCCGCTACGATTAGAAAAGGCTGGGTATGATACGCGTTACCAAATAGACACAGAACATCCACTGTATAACGATCAACTCGTAGATCCACGAGAGGCCGAATTCGGCTTCGAGGATGCCAGTAGTTATTACGCACGGCCAAACTCCATGACAGGGGAAACGCTGCCAGGTGTACCTGATGCGCCGCTAGTCCGTTTGCATGTCGCCAAGACACTTGTCCGCGCTAATGTCTTGCTCCAAACGGATCCTGACGTACGGGAAGTGCTGGGCGCTCCTGCCAGGCTCAAGATAGATGATGCTTTACGACCATACCAAGTCCAAAAGTTTGCCTACGAAATAGCGTGGCCGCAAGTCATCCGTAGTCAAAATCCCGAGTATGTCGGACCCAATGGAGAGGCGCTGCCTATTCCAGATGAAGTATTGAAGAAATATGTTGCCAAGCCGGCCGACCACCCGACTCCAACACCGCATTTGACTGGAGGAGCGGTGGATGTAGGACTCGTGAATATGGAGACAAACCAGAAGTTTGATCGTGGCCACGCCGGCGGTGCAATAAAAGGAACGGCCTATCCAGATTTTCATGAAGGTTACCATCTGATGTCTGGCGCCAGCGACATAGAAAACAGTGAAGCGCAGGTAGAGGTGGCGCCCGAGGGAAGTGAGGTAGTGACGTATCGGCGGGTACTACATTGGGCAATGAGCAAAGCTGGCCTCTATGTAAACCCTACCGAAATTTGGCACTGGGGACAGGGTGATCCATTGTCTGCGTTCGTGTCGGGCGACCATCATCCGTACTATGGCGTAGCAGAACTACCCGACTGGTACGTTGACGAAATGCGACGCCTTCAGCCATAACACAAAGTGAGAACATGGTGTGGCGTTAGATCTTGGCGCCGGAGCCGTGGCCGTGGACTTCGTGATGAAGCGCAATAACCGAGTGGCGCGAGTGTTGGCGCTCCCCCCTGACGAGCATGCGAAGTAAACCGTATACGCTGCCGGCAATCAGTACGTACAACCAATCTAGAACTGTGAGTGGCTGGGTATGTACAAAGCGCTGCAACGCGGGGACGTATAACAGCAGAAGCGACAGGCCTATAGTGCCGGCTGCCGTGATGGCAAAAGCCGACTTTTTGGTAGGTGTGCGGAGTGGTGCAAAGTAGGCATTAATCAGCAGCATCACGGTGAGTGCAGCAAAAGAGAGTGATGCCGCATGGGCGTACAAGTTGCTTGCAGGGTCGACAAATCGAGGGCTGAGGCCTTCGTGGATAAAGAACATAAGATAGGCGCTCCAGACAATAGCGGTCGCCATGATCGCCAAGAAGATTGGGTGGTCGTTATGGTGGCGACTATCGACGCGGCGAGGAGAGATTGAGCTGAGTGCTGCGGCCTCGATAATGCTCAGCAGTAGCAATCCGAGTAATGGGGTAATTAGCACAGGGATGTGCCACAGAGTCATGCTAAGTATTCCTGCGACGATGATGGCGATGAGTGTTGCGCCGTTTAATCGAGCTGTGGCGAGCATATCTTTGGCAGCGTGGCTCAGCCGCCGGCTCGTTTGCAGGGCGGTTGAGAGTACGCTGAGATCAGAGTTTGCTACTACCACCGATGCCTCGTCGCGGATTGCCAGGTGTGACAGGCCGGTGGTTATGCCGATGTCGGCATGCTTGAGGGCAGGGATATCGCGGAGGCCACGGCCGGTAGCGGCCACCGATTGACCGTCTCTTTTGGCGTAATCTATCATACGGAGGCGTTCTTCGGGGCTGAGGCCACAGAACACCGCCTGGCCGCTGTTAAGGGCCGCCACAATTTGCGGCTCGGACATGCGCGCGATGTCTGGAGTGGTGAGTATGCGGGGTGTGGCAATACCGATACGCCGGGCGACACCGTCGGCCACGGCGGGTGCAAAATCAGAGAACATACCCACGGATATGTGTTTGTGCACGAGGTTTGTATAACTTTTTTGTGCGTTAGTATTAAGCGCGTGGTTGAGGGTAACGAGACCGAGTAAGGTCAACTCTTGTTCGAGGTCGGCGTGCGACGATGCTTTCTGTTCGCTTTGTGCTACGTTGCGATAGGCAAGAGCTACCATGTGGTTGCCCTGAATGGCTTGCTCGGTACAGTGGGCAGTAAGGCGCTCGCGTTCGGCGGCGCTCAAACTCCTGGTGTGGCCACCGACGGATATTTTGGTTGCTCGGGCCAGAGTACTCAGGGCATCGCCGTGCACAAACAGCATGGTCCGATGGCCGTACTTCCAGAGCGAACTGGTGAGCTGTCTGGCGTGGTCGTGCTTGAGGCGACCGAGCAGCTGATGAGAGGCACGAACCTCCAGTGGATTCTGGCCGGCGCGGGAGGCGAGTGACAGAAGGGCACCTTCGTTGTGTGAACCGCCGACGTGCCAAGCTTCGTGCTCGGCGTCGGGTGGCAGGAGTGTAGCAGTGGTACTGAGTGCCAGCGCATCCCACAGTAAGCTGTGCTCGTGCAGTAGTTTTTTGGTGAGCTTTCGGCCGCGTTCGTCGGTAAGCTGTCCGTCGGGTGCATAACCATCACCGCTGGCTTTCCAGAGATGTTTACCAACTAAGACGCTATCGCTCGACAGTGATTCGCCAACAAAAAACTCTTCTTGGTCGACGAACAGCATGGTCGTACCAGCTAATCGGTCGAGGGCGCTGGGATATTGGATACTGGCACCTTTCTGGCGTAATTTGCGGGTCGTCCGTGCATACAACCAAGCTGCTGCCATACTAAAGCCGGCGAGCGCCAGAGCAGGACCAGTCAGGGCTAATAGCTCGAGGCTCATAGAACTAGAGAAGTCATCGCTGAGAGAGGCGGCGCCCAATACGAGGATGGTGGCAGCAACGCCGACGACAAGGTGGCGCTGCATGCGGTGGCGATCGGCGGCCAAACGTGACCGTCGGACATCAGTTGATCGCGTGAGGGTACCGACTCTGCCAGCTTCGGTGTGGAGGCCGGTAGCAGTGACGACGGCTGTTCCATGGCCGGCGAGCACGACGGTGCCCGCCCACGCCATGTTGTGCCGTTGGTGCAGGTGAACGGTGGCGGTAATAGCGTGGCTGAACTTATCGGTGTGGTTGGCGTTACCATGGTAGAGGCTATCGTCGACGACTAGGTCTGTTTCGTCGAGAATCCGAAGATCGGCCGGGACTTTGCTGCCGGCTTCGAGCTTGACGATATCGCCCACCACTAATGATTCTGTCGGCACGAGCTTTTGTAGGTTGCCGCGCATCACCAGAGCCTGTCGGGGGAGGGTGGACTGGACATGATAATCAAATGATAACGTCCGGACGTGGTGGTGGAGATTGAGCGTCAGGACGATAAGGGCAATCAGGGCAAACACCAGCGCTTGATCGGCGCCGTAAACGTAGCCGGCTAGTCCGGCGGACACGAGCAATCCCACAAATGGTATGCTGCGAATCTCTTGCCCTAACAGTTCCCAGGCATCGCTACTGTCGGTATGGACGATACTATTGGCGCCATGCTGAGAGAGGCGCCGGGATGCTTCTGGGGCAGTGAGACCTTGGCGATGCGTCGCCAATTCTTCGAGCACCGCGTCGGCGGTTAACTGATAGTAGTTTAGTCGTTTGTCGGTACCCACCGTTGCCATAGTGGCATTATACCGTTGAATGCAATTTTTTGCTTATGCTTGCGCAATTTCATAATTATGCGGAATATAATATATGAATATTCAATCAACAAGGACCACACTACATGAGTGAGGCATATTACGAAACAACCAGCCAGCCGAAAGATAGCGTACGACTGTATTTAGAAGCGATTAGCCGTACGCCGCTGCTTGATGCCGAGCAAGAAGTAGAGCTATCGCAGCGGATAGAAGCCGGCCTGACGGCAGACTTCGCGCTCAATCCAGAGCTCATACAAACATCGGAAATCACCGAAGAGCAGCAGGAGCTCGTACGCCACCTTGGCGCTACGGCAACGCAAGAAGAGCTGGAATGGATATCTGAAGATGGAGCGGCAGCCAAGCAGCATTTTCTCGAAGCTAACTTACGGCTTGTCGTTTCTATTGCACGAAAGTTTAGTAGAAGTGATATGCCGATGCTAGATCTTATCCAAGAAGGTAATATGGGGCTCGTGCGGGCGGTAGAGAAATTCGACTATACCAAAGGGTTCAAGTTCAGCACCTATGCGACATGGTGGGTCCGCCAAGCAATTACCCGTGGCATTGCGCAACAATCACGCATCGTTCGCCTGCCGGTTCATGTCGTTGAGGAGCTGAACCAAGTTGGGGCAGTCAGCAGAAAGCTCGAACGAGAGTCAGGGCAAGAACCAGACGAAGGTGCAATCGCAGATGAACTTGGTATGGAGACCGAGCGGGTTGTGGATCTCCTGCACTGGGGACAAAATCATGTAAGTTTGGATATGCCGATCGGAGACGGTGCGGGAAAAGATGAAACAACACTCCTTAGTATGATTGCAGACGAGAGCGTAACTGGTGGTACAGAGGAAGAGGCATTGGCTCGGATGGAAGATGCTGCGCTGCAAGAGGCTCTAAGCTCCTTAAATGATCGAGAAGCCGATGTGATTCGAAAGCGGAACGGGTACTACGGTCGTGTGTATAAGCTTGCAGACATTGCCAGGGAATATGGAATGACTCCAGAAGGTATCCGACAAGTCGAACGCAGGGCAACAGATAAACTGCGACGAACGCTTGCTCGGTTGCCGGACGGTAGTGTGGTGTTGCGGAATGACGGCCATGTATTACCACCGGCATCGGCGCGTAACCACAGTAGTGAATCGCTTATTCCTAACGGCATTCAGCAGATAGATGAACAGCTTTTGCCAAATACTCCTGTCGGTAAGTTCGTCCGTCGCCATTTGTCTGACCAAACTCCGCGCGGATCGTTGATGTCCAGCCTTCTCCGTACACAGCTGGAGAGCTATTTCAACCAGAACGAAGGACTGGTCGAAGCAATGATGAGTGACGAAGAACGGACGGCGCTCCAGCGTTATACGGCGGGGATTGCAACTGCAAAAATTGCCCAAGAACTCGATCAGACTATGGCGCATACTACGCGAGTAATTCGACGGGCGGCGCTGCTGTTGTGTGAACGAATAATACGAGATACCACCGACTAAGTTACTTCTGATGAACCCTGTATACTGAGGATATGGAAGAAAAAGGGAGCCGTAAAAAACTCGCCATTATCGACGGTAAGTCGGTGTTTTATCGGGGGTATTACGCCATGCCAAATCTTGCGACGAAAGAAGGCACGCCGACAGGCGGCGTCTACGGTTTTGCCACGATGGCACTCGAGGTAATCAAGCAGCTCAAGCCGGATTATGTCGCCGTCGCCTGGGATAAACCCAAGACAAACATTCGTAAAAGACTCGAACTATATCCTGCGTACAAGGCGGGCCGCAAGCCGGCTCCACCGGATTTTTACGAACAAATTCCTATCTTGCATGAGTTGCTAGACGCTTTCGGCTGGCCGCTGTACGAGCTTGATGATTACGAAGCCGATGACATTATGGGCACCTTGGCGCACCAGGCCGGCCAGCAAAATATCGAAACTATGCTGATTACCTCTGATCTCGATCTGCTACAAGTGGTTAATAGTCATACAAAAGTCTACGCGCTCAAGCGGGGATTCAGTGATATACATTTGTACAGCCCCAAAAGCTTCGAAGCCAAGTACGGCATAGCGGTTGAACAATTTTTGGACTACAAAGCCCTGGTCGGTGATAGCTCGGATAATATCCCTGGCGTACCGGGCGTGGGACCGGTGGCTGCCAAACAGCTGCTTACCGAGTACAAGACACTCGAAAATATCTTCGACAACATTGACCTTATCAAAGACACCTGGCGTAAAAAACTGGTAGCCGGCAAAGAGTCGGCCGAATTGAGCAAGAAACTGGCAGCTATCTGGATTGATGCTCCGATGACACTAGATTTGAGCGAAGTAGACGGTAGCAAGGTGCAAGCCGAAAAAGTGCTGCACTTACTGCAAAAGCTCGAATTTAAATCGTTGGCACGACAACTGCCGGAAGTCATGCAAACCGCTATCGAGCAGCACCACGAATCTACTGGTGCAGCGGCACTGCAACCTGGTAATAACAGCTTTGTGAATTCCGATGATCAGCTTGAGGCCATGAAATTACACGGCGACGAGCCACTGGTAGTGCATAGCCGCGCAGCTGGTAAACATGGGCGTAATCCTCAGCTGTTGATACTGAGTGACTCTGCCAAAACCGTCTATACCATCGACCTTGCTACCGTGACCCATACCAAGGTGGTGGCATTGTTACAAGCAGCGAAACGGCCGATAGTGGGCTACGACGTAAAGCAAACAATGCAATTGCTGCTGCAGCTAGGCATCAAAGAGCTGCCCGAGGTTGCTCATGATGTGCTGATCGGGGCATTTCTGCTCAATAGCTTACGCCGCGAACAAACGCTGACGGGACTCGCCCAAAGTGATCTTGGCTACGAAGGCTCGCCACTAGAAGATATGGATACCGATGAACTATGTAGTCGCGCCCCCGAACTCATCGCAGTGCTACGTGGTCTGCACCAGCAGCAAAGCGCCGAACTAGCCGATATGCCCAAGGTAGCAGAGCTGGCGGCAACCATCGAATGGCCGGTAATACCGGTCCTCGCCCGCATGGAAGATGCCGGTATTCGACTCGATGTAGATTACCTCCACGAATTTTCTGGACAAATTAATGATACTATCTCCGACCTAGAGCAGCAGATTTATGGCATTGCCGAACGCGAGTTTACCATCGGTAGTCCGGCTCAATTGGCCGACGTACTCTTTAATACCCTCAAGTTGCCGACGCAGGGAATCAAAAAAGGCAAAACTGGCTACAGCACTGCCGCCAGCGAACTTGATAAGCTACGGGGCCAGCACGAAATTATCGATATGATTACGGCCTGGCGTGAGGTAACGAAACTCAAGAATACCTACGTTGATACGTTGCCAAAGCTGGTCGATGAAGACTCCAGAATCCACACGAGTTTTAATCTCACGATTGCCCAAACTGGACGGCTCAGTAGCACCGACCCTAATTTGCAGAACATTCCGGTCCGGACCGAGCTTGGCCGTCATATCAGGACAGCCTTTGTGGCGGAGCCTGGTAACAAATTAGTAAGTGCCGATTATAGCCAATTTGAATTGCGCCTAGCAGCGGTACTGGCCGACGACACTGAGCTTATCGAAATGTTTAATCGTGATACAGACATTCACACAGCCACGGCCGCTCAGGTATATGGCCGTTTGCCAGAAGATGTTACCAAGCAAATGCGTCGAGCGGCGAAGGTTATCAACTTTGGCATTCTCTACGGCATGAGCCCGCATGGCTTAGGAGTTGCCGCTGGCATGACTCGTGATCAGGCGGTAAGCTTTATTGATCGCTACAAAGACTTACGTCGGCCGCTGTTTACGTACATGGACAAAATTAAAGAAGCGGCCAAGCAAGATGGCTACGTCGAAACACTGTTTGGTCGCCGCCGGCCAATGCCAGACATCCACAGTAGTAATTTTATGGTCAGAAGCGCTGCCGAACGAGCGGCCATTAATATGCCAATCCAGGGCACCGAAGCAGATATTATGAAGCTCGCTATGGTGCAGGTCGAGCAGCGATTGCGCGATCAGCACAATGACTGTCGCATGCTGCTGCAAATTCACGACTCAATACTGGTCGAGTGCCCAGCCGAGGTGGCAGAGCGGGTCGCCACAATCCTGAAGGAAACCATGGAAAGCGTCTATGAGCTGCCGGTCAAGCTAACTGTGGACGTGACAACTGCCGTTAACTGGGGTGAACTGTAACCTTTCTTACAGTCTCTTTGAAGAACTCCTGACACACTACAAGCACTAGAGGCGTGTGGGCATGAGCCATAAAGTCTCGGAGATAACATAGGGGGTTTTATATGGCAGAGACACTGGTTGCTAACGGCGATGAAGATGCGCAGAATCAACGCATGATTGCCGCGGGGGTGGCCGCTGCGGAACAGTGGGCAAATATTCCTGCTCAAGTTAGTAAAGAAACCTCCCCTGATACTGCTATTGATCTCAGGATGAACCCGGCAGAAACGAGCCTGCGTAGTCTCGGTGATTTTGTAAATAACCGACGAGTCGCGTCCGCTCACTACTCGGGACGAGTCACTCTGCCGCCCACCATGCCACAGCCTGAATACCCAGGACCAGAAAATTACTTAGGATAAATGGGACCAGTGCCAGGACTGCGATTGATGTATGGATGAATCACTGCAACGAGATCTCCGTCGTCAGCTACGCTTCATAAAAGTCCTCCTCGCCGTACTAACTATTTTCTTGCTTAGCTTAGTAGTAGTGCTGGCAGTACTAACCTGGCAGGCAGTAACATTTGCTCAGCGCGTCGAGCAGCGCATAACAACTATTCAGCAGACAGCAGAAACAAAGCTCGATATTAAGAAACAATTTTGTGATCAACCGACCAAAAATTATTTTGTGACACAACTATGTGAATAAATTTGAGGCTTACTCGGGTTGCGTCGAGCCTGGTCGCCGCCTTGGCCGAGAAGAAGTGCTGGTGCGAATCCGGCCGCCTTTGGCGCGGATAAGTCGAAATGCCAAGAATATAATCCAAACAGCAAAGGCTGCATCGACCAGGCTGGTAATTAGCCCGAGCAGGTTCGGGTAGTGTTTGGCGTTAAAGAGAGACACGACTAATACCATGGCCTCGGCGCCCATCAGGATGGCGGCTAACCGGTGGTCACGCCGTTGTTGGGCGGCATAGGCCAGCACCCAGATAAAACCGAACCATCCGGCCAGCAGAATAACGTAGACCATGTCGATTGCCGCCGAGCTGGCACACTCGTAGCCACTCGAGGCGTCATGACACTCCACGACGATATTTATGACGGCACCAACGAAGTTCAGTAGCGCGATTATAACGAATTGAATCATCGCTGCTATGCCCGTTTGGTAACGTATTTTCATCGATTTAATTGTAGCGTGACTGGGAGGTTTGCGCTAGCTCACGTACAATAAGTACATGGTGAGAGCAATTGTATTTGATTGTTTTGGCGTGCTGGTTGTCGATGGTTGGCTGCCATTTAAGCGCAAATATTTCGGCGACAACGCCGAGTTATTCAAGCAAGCCACCGATCTCAATCGCCAGACGGATGCCGGATTGCTTGGATATGATGAATATGTTCGTAGTATTGCCGACATGGCCGGGGTATCGCCAGCCGAGTTCCGTAAACAAATCGAGCAAACGGTGATTAATGAAGAATTACTGGATTACATCGAGGCTTCGCTAAAACCACACTATAAAATTGGCATGCTTTCTAACGTGGCAGGGGAATGGCTGGAGCATAAATTCGCTCCGAAGCAGCGGCAGCTTTTTGATTCTCTCGTATTGTCGGGGCATACTGGCTTTATCAAGCCCGACCCCCGGGCGTACGAGGCGGTACTGCAGGATCTATCGGTCGACGCCAGTGACGCAATCTTTACCGACGATCAGGAGCGCAACTGTACGGCAGCAGAAGATATTGGCATGAAGGCGATTGTATATAAAGATATCGAGCAGTTCAAAGCGGCACTGACCGATGTTACGAGCCCTGAGTAGTCTTGCAAAGCTTGTGCTAATGTGATATTGTAGTAGCCAGAGAGTTACCTATGAGACGATACATTATTGGATTACTGGTTGCGATAGCGGTGATAATCTTTATTATCATCCGACTACTGTCCGGCGGAGGCGAGCCACAGCCTGAGCAAAAACAGCTCGAAGACTATGCCAACGGCGGCACGACCATGCGTATGGTTATTAAGAATGCCATCCAAGCACCACAAAATCACCGTGAAGTTGAAGTGGTTGTCGGCCGTGACGAGTCTCGACTCACTCTATACCGCGGTTACCAAGGCGATGTCGTCCGCAGCAAAGGCTACGCTATGAGCGAAGCTGCCTATCGTGATTTCTTACGGGGCCTGCGAATTAGCGGCAATTATACCCAAGGCAACAGTGATGAAAGCTTGCGTGATGAGAGTGGATACTGTGCGCTCGGTCAGCGAGTGACCTACGAAATCGTTGGTGATAGTGGCGATGTTATCCAGCACTTTTGGTCGACGGACTGTGGCCAGCGTACCTTCCAGGGAAACGTTGACGTGGTACAAGAGTTGTTCCAAAAACAAATCCCCGATTACGACACCCTAACCCAAGATGTCGATTTTTAGCTAGTTATTAATTCGGAACACCAGCCGTTTATCGGTTTTGGCGGCCCGTGCAATATTTTGTTGGTCGTGCCGGAGGCGAGATGCAAGTGCCGCACTCTTGACCACTAGAATGATATCTTTGTCTCGTATCTCGACAGATACCGTACTGTCGTAGGTAGCCTGAATATAGCGTTTGATTTCGCGGATTTCTTCTGGCTCATCAAAATTTTTGTCAGCCAATACGTTAAAGATACTATCCATTACTTTTATTGTACCGAACTAGTGATAAAAGCCACGAAAAATATGATTGTAATTCGACGAAGCCCGAGTATATTTAATAGGTAAGTAACCCTAAGCATAAGTAAAATAAATATGAATCCCTCCATTCTTCACGAAATTCACCCGCAAGAAGTAGCGGTGGAGCATTCGTTGTTTGATGGAGACAAACCGGCCGCTGTAACTCCCGAAGAAGTAGAGCGACTAATGGCGCCAAAAACCAACGAACAAAAAAAAGAAGTATCGATACTCTCAGAATGGGAAGAGCGATATCTGGATAAGTGCAAAGAACTCAAGAAAATAATCGACGAGGCAGATGGAAGCGGGGATATTCACGTTATTCCAGCAGACAAAGCTAATCGCCTCGACAGTACAGGCTCAAATAGCGAAAGAGTACAGACCATGGCACGAGCTGTTGGATTTTACGGTGATGCCGTGGCAGAGCGATACGATATAGATGAATATCGTGTAGAGCTTACCTCAACTCTTCTATCGATAGCCATAGGTAGTGGTGAAAAGAACGTTGCTATGGATGATGGTTCAGTTATTATAACCGCTCTATCGTTAAAAGTAATGGGCGAGACATCGGCCGAAGTTTACGATGTTGCAGAGCAACAATCTGCCGAAGAAGCCTTAGATTTATTACAAGACGTTCTGACGGGTAGGGAAAATCTAAGTATCGTTAAGGGTGGCGAATACGATACGGGTGAAATTGCTTTGGCGGCTATTGCCAGCCATCACTTTTCCGCCGCCGAGCAGTAGCCTTGCTACAATAGTTATATGCCAGAGCTTCCGGAAGTGGAGACGGTTCGCTTGGGTTTACAACGGTTGTTGCCAGGCCGAATTATTAAACACGTCGATTATGACAATGAAAAAAATTTTCCTAATGCGCCTTCCGATGTGGCGCAATTTTTAGTGGGAGCAAGAGTGAAAGCAGTCCGGCGCCGCGCCAAAGTGCTACTTATAGACCTTTCGAGCGATTACACACTAGTGGTACATCTTAAAATGACTGGCCAGCTGGTGTTCCATAGCGCTACTGAGCATTTCGGAGCCGGCCACCCAAACGATAGTTTAATCGCTACGCTTCCAGACAAATCAACGCGCGCCACACTGACGTTTGCTGATGGCGGTCGCCTTTTTTTTAACGATCAACGTAAGTTCGGCTGGATGCGTTTGCTGCCAACGGTAGAAGTGCCACATATTGATTTTATGAAAAAAGTAGGGCCGGAGCCACTAGAGGCGGAATTTACCTGGCAGGTATTGCAAGAGCGGCTGCAACGCCGACCAAACACGACCATCAAGGCGGCGCTTTTGGATCAGACTGTCATTGCCGGCATAGGCAATATCTACGCCGATGAAAGCCTGTGGGGTGCGCGACTGCATCCGAGCACTAGGGTCAAGGATGTATCGCCGGTGCAGATTCGTGACCTCCATACGTCAATCGTGGAAGTGTTGGCACTGTCTATCGCTCAGGGCGGTTCATCAGATAAAAACTATGTCGATGCCGAGGGACGTAAGGGGAGTTACCTGCAATTTGCGAAAGTGTTTCGGCGCGAAGGACAGCCATGCCACCGCTGCGGCACCGTCATAGAGAAGACTCGCGTCGCCGGCCGCGGTACGCATATCTGTCCGGTTTGTCAGCTACTTCCGAGCTAGTTTGGAGAGCAGGTCTTGGGCGGTGGCGACATTCGACAGGCGGAAGCGGGCCGCGGTGCGACCTCGGCCTACTTTGATGGTGTAGGCCCATCCGGGAAGGTGTTCAAACATATCTTCGTCGGTGACGTCATCGCCGATGGCCAGGATAAAGTCGGTTTGCTGTTGTAGGATATCAAGAGCTGCCGAGCCTTTATGTACGCCGTCAGTACGAACCTCGAGGATCATGTTGCCTTGTTCGACCAGGATAGGATACTGCTTGGCGAGACGATTAAGCAAACGCTTTACGATAACCAAATGTTTTTGGGCGTAGTAGGGGCTTGCCCGACGATAGTGCCACACAACCGAAGCTTCTTTGGCTTCATAGGTTGAGCCGGGTGTTTTGGCAGTGTAGGTTTCGAGGATTTTCTGGACTTCCTCTTTCCAGTTAAGGTCAACATCGGTGGTGGGGCGCCAGCGTTTACCACCTTTTGGCCGCGCAAACGCTCCGTGCTCGGCAATCAGCGTGACGTTGGGTAGGCTATCGCCAAACCAGTCTTGTAAATCTGTCGATGGACGGCCACTGATCAAGACGACGTGGTTGCCGCTTTTATCACTCAATTTATGCAATTTTTTAATGATATTGGCGTCCGGTTTGGCATCGGCTGGCTTACTGCGAAACGGCGCCAGCACCCCGTCGTAGTCAAACAGTAAGACACGGCGCTTACTTGCCTCATAAGCTGTTAGCAGTTCTTTTCGACGGCTGTCGGACAAATGATGAGTAAAGTGACTACTGCCAGAGAGGTGCGATGGCTTGGCTTGTTGCAGTGAATTCATAAAGGTGCCCGCCCAATCGTGGACGGTAAAGTTGGCAATACGGTGTTGCATCGAACGAGCCCGCTCACGTAGTTCTTTGGGCCGGCCCATGAGGGCGTGGGTAAGGCCGTGTTGCAGTGAGCCTTTTTCGTGCGGATTGACGATAATAGCGTCTTTGAGTTCCTCAGCAGCGCCGGCGGTTTCGCTGAGAATGAGGACGCCACTATTTTTAGGCTTCGTCGCGAGATACTCTTTGGCGACGAGATTCATTCCATCTTTAATTGGTGCAATAAACGCCACATCGGCGTGACGATACAGCGCCGTTAACTGATCGAATGGTACGGACTTAAACATGTAATCGACTGGCTGCCAGCGGATCGTGCCAAACTCTTTATTGACATCTTTGACGAGCTTCTCAAGCCTTTTTTTGAGTGCTTGATATTCGGCAATTTCGGTGCGAGAAGGCACGGCTAGCATGACCATGACAACTTTGCCATGCATAGATGGGTTGTGCCGCAAAAAGTCACGGTACGCTTCCAGTCGTTCGACAAGACCTTTGGTGGGGTCCAGCCGGTCGACGGTCAGCACTATCTTTTTACGACCATATTTGGCCTTCAGTTTGAGGACTTCCGCGCGAACCGATCGTTGCTTGGTGGCGCGGGCAAATTTGCCGTAATCAATTCCCATGGGGAAATCGGTAACGCGCACCACTCGGTCGGGCAAGAGAAGCTTGCGATCGCCGATGATGCCGGCACCAGTTTGCTGGCAGCATGCCAAGAAATTCTCTACATAAGATTCGGTGTGAAAACCGAGCAAATCAGCCCCTATTAAACCGTTGAGCAGTTTGACGTGGTGGGGAATATTTTGAAACGGTTCGGCGCGGGGGAAGGGAATGTGTAGGAAAAAGCCAATTTTGTCGGAAGGGCGATGTTGGCGGAGCATGCTCGGTAGTAGTAGCAGCTGATAATCGTGTACCCAAATGGTGCTACCTTTGGTACTGAGCGCCAGTACCGCTTCACAAAACTGATTATTGACTTGCTTGTAGGCGTTCCAATGGGCGGTGGATGCCTCGCTGGTAACCGGCAACTCATGAAAAGCCGGCCAGAGAATACTGTTGCTAAACCCATTGTAGTAGTCATCGAGTTGTTTCTGCGAGAGAAATACCGGGTAGCAGTTGTGCTTTTTTAATTCGTGGGTGATTTCTTCGCACTCATCTTCGGTTAGTTCGTCGCTATTGAGTCCCGGCCAACCAATCCACTTGTTGCGTCGATTGTTGGCGTACGAAGATAGGCCGGTGGCGAGTCCGCCGACACTCGGATAAAATTCTAGCTTGCCGTTCACACGCTTGACGCTAACCGGCAAACGGTTGGATACAATAATTACTCCTGGTTGCACGAGAATTGATTATAGCATTTTTGCAGCTGGCGTGCTGTGGACTGGTACAATACCAACAGATGAATGTGATAACGATTACCGGTGACAATGACTATCTCCGCACCGCCGAGCAGCAGCGCTTGATGGCCGAATTTGTAGCAACCGAGGGCGATTTTGCCTTAGAAAAAATTGATGGTGAAGAGACAGATTTTACGCGTATTCAAGAAGCGCTGACCAGTCTGCCGTTTTTGGCGAACAAAAAAATGGTGGCATTTTTCCGGCCAAGTGCGAACAAGCAGTTTGTCGAGTCGGCCGAGGCGTTGCTGACCGAATTGCCTGGCACCACACAGCTCCTACTGCTTGAACCTAAATTCGATAAGCGTAGTTCGCTGTATAAGCTGCTCAAAAAACGTACTGACTTCCGTGATTTTAGTGCGCTTGTCGGCGCCAGCCTCGTCCAGTGGCTGGTGGCAGCGGCAGATCAAGCGGGCGCCACATTATCGCGCAGCGACGCGCAGTTCTTGATTGAACGCGTCGGTACCAATCAACAGCAACTGGCAAACGAACTCACGAAACTGGCGCTACACGACCCACACGTTACCAGACAATCCATTGAGCTTCTCACTGAGGCAACACCACAAAGTACGATATTTGAATTGGTAGATGCTGCCTTTGCTGGTAATAGCAAAAAGACCTTGGCATTGTACGAAGAGCAGCGACGGCTCAAGGTGGAACCGATTCAGATTATCGCCATGTTGGCTTGGCAACTCCACATCCTGGCTTTGGTTGTCGCGGCGGGCAACCGGACGGCTGATGAGATTGCACGGGAAGCCAAAATTAACCCTTACAGCGTTCGCAAAACGACCCGTTTGGCTGAGCGTATCTCCGCCACCCAGCTCAAGCAGCTGGTGGCTGACTTGCTCCTCATTGATCGGCGGAGTAAACGAGAATCAATAGACCTCGACGATGCGATGCGACACTATTTGTTGCAGCTGGCAGCCTAAAAAAACACTCCCCTTGGCTGGGGAGTGTTGTAGTCACTGCGTAGTGTCGACTATTTTGTTTTCTTAGCGGCAGGTTTTTTGGCAGCGGGCTTCTTCGCGGGTGCCGCTTTCTTAGCAGCGGGCTTCTTGGTGACAGTTGTCTTCTTAGCGGCTGGTTTCGCAGCTGGCTTTGCAGCTGTTTTCTTAGCGGCAGGCTTTGCCTTGACGCCAGCTTCTTTGCCTTGGGCAGCAAGCTGTTTCTTGACCCGAGCGGCTTTATTCTTGTGCATGATGCCTTTTTTGACGGCTTTGTCGAGTTCACTCTGGGCTTTGCTGTGAGAATCAGCTGCCGGCTTGCGAGTAAAACTTTTTAGCGCGGTCTTCAGAGAGCGCTTGGTCTTGCTATTACGGATGGCTGCTTTCTTGGCAACTTTAACGCGTTTTTTCGCTGATTTAATAATTGGCATTGAGTGGTAGATCCTTTTTTAAACTTTATATACAATCGCACTAAACTATAGCGCCGTATCAGGGGTTTGTAAAGAGTCGCCGAAGTATCGACAACTGAAAGCGTTTATGCTAGGATTCCAGTAGTAACACGGTAAAATAAACACTATGGACGATCAGAAACAGCTCCTCGAAAAGCTCCAGTCCGCCAATAACATCCTCGTGACGGTTAGTAGCAACCCGTCTGTTGACCAGCTGGCGGCCTGTGTTGGCTTAACTTTGGCCCTCAATAAACTCGACAAACACGCCACGGCGGTGTTTAGCGGTGACATACCTGATACCATCGAGTTTCTGAAGCCCGAAGAAACGCTTGAAAAGAACACCGATAGTTTGCGCGACTTCATCATCGCCCTCGATAAAAGTAAGGCCGACAAGCTGCGCTACAAAGTTGAGGATCGGGTCGTCAAAATCTTTATTACCCCTTACCGTACTTCCATCAATTCAGAAGACCTGATCTTTAGTCAGGGTGATTTTAACGTTGATATCGTGGTTGCCTTGGGCGTCCACGAACAGCAAGACCTCGACCAGGCCATTACGGCTCACGGCCGCATTCTGCACGACGCCACCGTTGTGGCTATCAATAACTCTGGCAACAATAACCTCGGTAGCATTAACTGGCAAGATGACAAAGCGAGTAGCTTATCAGAGCAGGTCACCGCGCTGGTGAAACAGCTTGGCAAAAAGCTTATCGACGAGCAAATCGCCACCGCGTTACTGACAGGGATTGTGGCAGAAACCGACCGTTTCCGTAATGACAATACCAGCGCCCACACCATGAGCGTCAGCGCCGATTTGATGTCGGCAGGGGCCAACCAACAGCTGGTCACAAGCCAGTTGGAACATACCATGGAGTTGCAACGAACGCCTCAGCCAGCCCCTGAATCTCAGCAACAACCACCTCAAGACGAAACCAAGCAAGGGCAAGAAAAGCCAGACGAACCGCCACGCAAGAAACCCGATGACGGGACGCTCGAAATCGAGCACCAAAAAGCAGAAAAGCAAAGCGCCGACCAACCCGCCGACAAACAGAAGGAAACAAGTCCCGACACTACCTTTGATGTGTCGCAGTTTACGGAATCCGAAGCAGATTTAGCGGCTTTACTGAACCAGGAACCAGACCACAAATTACCTGATATACACGCCGTCAAAGGCCATCCCGAAGAAGGCAAAGAACCGGTACCGTACGAACTCTTGCAGGCAGATCACAAGCCTCTGACGCAACCTCCTGCTTTCGGGGGTGCTATGAGTTCCAACGGTACTGCTGACCCTGAAAACTACGACCCGTCCATGGATCCGCTGAGTCCACCACCTACCAACAATCATCAGCTGCTGAGTCACGAATCACCCAAACCACCAACCGAGGAACCGGCAACACTAGACACGTCCCACATATCACCTCCGCCGGCGTCAGAGCCCAAGCCAGAGCCAACGTTTGAGCAAAAACCAGAGCCACCGGTAACGGAAACACCGCCACCGCCGCCAGTACCGACACCACCACCGGCACCGAGCCAGCCAACGCCTACGCCTACGCCTCCGCCGCCACCTCCTGCAACAACGCCTCCGAGTACACCACCGCCGTCACCGTCCTCTCCGCAGCCTGTTTCGTCTCCGGAATCACCACACTCGTCGGAGTCGAAGCCGGACGTTGATGCTGCCCGTGACGAAGTTATGCGCGCTTTGAGTGAGCAAGAGAACGAAACATTGCCCCCCATTGCGGCTTTGAATGCCCAGCCACTTGGCGATACGTTGCACGTGCCAGCACCTGCTGCCCCGGCGCAGCCGTCACCGCAGCCGCCGTTGCCACCGCAACAAGCTGACACCCACGCGCCCGCTCCGCAATCACCAGCCGATCAGCCGCTCGACATGCCGCTCCCACCGAGCAATGGTCTCAATGTTCCGCCGCCGCAGGCTTCTTCGCCGACCAATGCTCCCGCTACCAGCGGCTCCCCGAACTCACCACCGCCTGTACCACCACCCATGATGCCACCAACTTGGCCGGGTGCTCCAAAACAGTAGCTGGTCGTCGTTTCCGCTATACTAGGCCGCATGCAAGGAATATTACTCGTCGATAAACCCAAAGAATGGACAAGCTTTGATGTGGTTAATTACACCAGAAAGTTCGTCGCGCAGGCAGAAAGCAAGAAACCCAAAAACTGCAAAGTTGGCCATACGGGCACGCTCGATCCCATGGCGACCGGTTTGCTCGTGCTGTTAGTGGGCAAGGAGTACACCCGGCGAGCGGGTGAGCTGAGTAAACTCGACAAAACTTATGAAGTGACCATGAAGTTGGGCGAAACCAGCACTACCGGTGACGTCGAAGGCGAGAAAACCAAGACCTCGACTATTGAGCCAGGGGTAGAAAAGGTGCGCAGAGCACTCAGCAGGTTAACGGGCGAAATTATGCAGGTGCCGCCCATTTATTCGGCGATGAAAATCGACGGTCAGCGTGCCTATAAGCTCGCACGCCAAGGTAAGGAAGTAACTCTCGAAGCTCGTCCGGTCCATATCTACGAAAGTTCCTTGACGAGCTATGAGTATCCCTATGTTACGTTTACCAGCCGGGTCGGGAGCGGTACGTACATCCGCAGCCTTGTCGAAGACCTCGGCAAAGAGCTCGACACCGGTGCCTACATGACTGACTTACGCCGCACCACCGTAGGTGAATTCCTGCTTAGCTCTGCAATATCCCCATCAAAACTGACTGGAGAAATCATCCAGACACACCTTTTGCGCTACTGGGATTAGTTATTGTGTGCTTCTATGATAGCTTGAATTTCGGGATGATTAGCAATTGCTTGTGGAGCAGGGCAACTACTGCTGCACTGAACGCCGAAACTGTAGGCATAATCAAATGCTGGCTGCGGCACAAGATTAGCCCAGGCAGATAGCATACTGCTGAGTTCTGTGCTAGTTGGCATACGGTAGTAAATGCTTTTGCCGTCTGTTCGACCAGCTTGCCCAAATACCTGGAAGGTAGGGACGATTGCACTAGCTGGTATGCCGCTACTAATTGCACTGTTCACTCGGGCGGTTATTTGGCTGTTGTCGCAAGGCACGGCTGTTACGCCATCCGCAGCATAATGACAGGGGTAGGGGTCGATGCCAAAGTAATCCACGTTGGTGTGTGCAGGGTTAAGGGCAGTGTACTCGCAGCCTAGATTGGACCCACACATATTGGAACCATCTAGTATTACAATGAAGCTTTTTTGGCTGGGGGCGTTGACATGAATGTAGTCAGCACGTGATTTGATATCACTAGCAGCACTTGGGCACACGCTCGGATGTGGCTCATCAGAGAGATAGTAGCCGAATACCCGCGGATTGTTTTTTAGGGCATCGACTTGAGCAGTAAACTGGCCATAACTGAATGCAGGCGTGCAGTCGGTGTTATCGAGGTTTCCTACCCAGACGAGCGCTTTTGCACCACTAGGAAGACCGTTAATGATTGTGTTGACCCCAGATGGATTTTTAGTGCTGCCACCGACATCAAATAAATTAAAGCCCATTGATAACGCTAAGCTCTGTTGGCTTCCGATATTGACGGCATAGTGTAGCGTTGACGTCGCGCTAGAGCTTCCACCGCCGCTACCGGTAGAATTATCGCTTGGAGTTCTAGAATTATCGCTGTCTGGAGTCGTACTTGTAACGTGCTCGGTGGAGCTACCTGTCGCTGGGGTGTTGGTCGGAGTCGAATCCTTCTTGGCTGTCTTGGTTGACGTGTCTGTGGCTGACTTTTCTGCCGATGTATCAGTGGGCTCGGCTGATGAATGCGGCTGCGTAGCGTTGCTGTCTGAGACGAGAGGTTTGCTCGCGGAATCTGTCTTATAGAAAACCCCCATAGCAATGAGGCTGAGCACGAACAGTAGTAGGAGGGCAGCAATCAGTAGACGTCGTTTTTTGGTGTTTTTAGAATAAGAGAGGGGAGTTGGAGTTAGGTCACCGTCGTACATATTTATTTTTATTGCTTATGATTAAGTTCAAGTATAGAGATATGTCGTGAAAAGTGCAACGAGAGGTCAGCATCTCCCTACCGAGAGAAGGGGAAACCAGGTTGCATACCCGTGTCTCATCTGTTAAAATAGTAAACAATCGCCATCATATTAATCTCTAAGAGTACGAGCAAAGGAACTGAATGATTTCGACCGATAAGAAGCAAGCCGCCATCAAAAGCGTGCAGCAACATAAAGACGACACCGGTGGTGCTTCCGCGCAAGTTGCCGTTGCAACTGAGCGAATCAAGGAGCTTACCGAGCACCTCAAAGTCCACAAGAAAGACTTTGCTGCTCGCCGTGGTCTCTTGCAGTTAGTTGGTCGGCGGCGCCGCCTCCTACAGTACATCGCCAAGCGAAATCCTGAGGGCTACAAAAAGCTCCTCAAGGATCTCGGCATTCGCCGCTAGTGTGCATAAACCAGTGATCTGGCTCACTCTCCAGGTCACAAGCTTGTGCACATTAAAGCGAAACTTATGTTCGACGTTGGCAAAGACCAGATATACCCTCAGCTCCAGCACAAGTGAGGTCTGTATATTTGCACTTTGCCAAAGACCGACATGAGACAGAAAGGAAGGCGAAACATATGAGCCAGAACCAAGCAAACAAAACAATTAACCCCTATGGTCGCGATTTAGTCACGGTAGAAACCGAATTTTGCGGCAAGCCACTATCACTCGAAGTAAATCGAGTTGGCTTCCGTACCAGTTCCAGCGTCATCGTACGCTACGGCGACACCGTCGTACTCGGCACCGCCATGGTTGGCAAAAAGCCAGTCGAGGGCATGGATTATTTCCCACTCAGCATTGATTACGAAGAGAAGTTCTATGCCGCCGGCAAGATTAGTGGCAGCCGTTTTATTAAGCGAGAAGGTCGCCCGTCTGACGAAGCGATTTTAATTGGTCGACTGATCGACCGCCCGATCCGCCCTCTTTGGCCAAAAGGCTATCGCCATGAAGTGCAGGGTGTGGCGTCGGTCCTCAGTATGGACCCGAATTTCCGCCCCGATATGATTGCGATGATTGCCATGAGTACCGCCTTGATGCTTACTGGTGCGCCGTTTGACGGCCCTGTGGCCGGTGTGCGCGTCGGTATGACCGACGACGGCAAGTACCAGGCATTTATGAGTGCCGACGAACTTAACGCCAGCAAATTAGACCTCGTCGTGGCCGGCACTAAAGACGCCATTATGATGGTCGAAGCTGGCGCTCGCGAAGCCAGCGAAGATGACATTGCCGGCGCTTTGGAGTTTGCGCAAGCCGCCATCCAGCCCGCTGTGGCCCTGCAACAGCAGCTTATCGAAAAGATCGGCGTCGAAACTCAAGAATATACACTGTTGAAACCGGACGAAGACATTCAGCAGGCGGTCGATGTTTGGCTCGCCGATAAGCTCGGTGCTAACCTCCGTGCGCCGTATCCAGAGCGCAACGACCTCGTCGCCAACCTCAAGCAGGCAATGCATGATGATTTTGTAGCAAAGATTGGCGAAGATGAGTACCAACAGCTACGCAATCAGTATGACGAAGCGTTTCAGATGAGCCTGCACAAAGATGTTCGCAAAGGCATCGTCGAAGAAAACGTCCGGCCCGATGGTCGGGCACTCACCGAAATTCGACCGCTCAGTAGTGAAGTCGGCTTCTTGCCACGCGCCCATGGCTCGAGCTTGTTCACTCGTGGCGTCACCCAGGGTATGAACATTGTTACCTTGGCGCCGCTCAGCTATGCCCAGCTAGTAGATACCATGGAAAAAAATGAAGAACGCCGCTACATGCACCACTACAACGCCCCCGGCTATACTGTCGGCGAAGTACGCCGATTGGGAAGCCCAGGTCGACGCGAAATTGGCCACGGCTACCTTGCCGAGCGAGCCATTATCCCAGTTTTACCAGATGAATCTGATTTCCCGTATGCCATTCGCAGCGTAACCGAAATTATGAGTCAAAACGGTTCAACCAGCATGGCCGCTACCTGCAGTAGCTGTTTGGCACTGATGGACGCCGGCGTGCCATTGAAGCGCCCCGTATCTGGTATTGCGATGGGTCTGATGGTAGACGGCGATAAAACGTACATATTGAGTGATATTGCCGATGCCGAAGACTTTGCCGGCGACATGGACTTTAAGGTGACAGGAACTAGCGAAGGTATTACCGCTCTGCAAATGGACATGAAGGTTCACGGTTTGCCAGTTGCGACGCTACGCGAGGCGCTGACCAAAGCCAAGGATGGCCGCGCAGAAATCCTACAACACATGATTGAAACCATGCCTGAGCCACGCAAGGAGATGAGCCCGTATGCGCCACGTGTGGAGAGTATGCAGATTAACCCCGACAAGATTCGTGAAGTGATCGGTAAGGGCGGTGAAACCATCCAGAAGATAACCGCCGAGACCGGGACCGAAATCGACATCAAAGACGACGGCACCATTATGATAGCCAGCCCAGACGGCGCTAGTATTGCCGCGGCTCGCCAGTGGATTGAGAGCCTGACCGCTGAACCAGAAGTCGGTAAAATCTACGAGAATGTTCCGGTCGTCAGCGTACTCGACTTTGGCGCCTTTGTGCAGATAATGCCGGGCAAGGACGGTCTTGTCCACGTCAGTGAAATGAAAGATGAGCGTGTCGAAAAACCAAGCGACGTAGTAAAAGAAGGCGACAAAGTGACGGTTAAACTTGTTTCGATCGACGATCGTGGTCGTCTGCAGCTGAGCATGAAAGCTGCCGCCCGCGACCATGGGAAAGGACAAAACTAGCAGGCAATGACTTTAGGTAAGCCAATCTTGTTTCATTGGCAAACAAAAAGCAAAACCGCACAGTTCGTTCGTCGACACAGATGGTTTTTTGAGATGGACGTGCGTTACGGATCATTTTTCTTGATACTTGGTGTATTTGTGCCAGCGGCGTTTGCGCTACTTGCGCTACGTGACACCCTACGTGCCCACACAGTTTTGGCTTTTGGATTTTTAGTGGCGGTTCTTGTCTACATGGTCGCGTCCTTCGTCCTGGTTCAAGCAGCTCTAGAAATTGATGGAAAACACGATAAAAGATAAGGGAGGGCATAACGAGTATGAGTAGTGAGCAGAATCAACACAACGCATTTGTGCAGTGGAAACACACCAAAATCGGCCGAATCTGTTGGGCCATTCTGGCAGCCGCCATTGCCTACGTGTTCATCTCGCTCGCCATTGATAGCGGCGCTCTCTGGCAGTGGGGCGTCGCAGCACTCTTTCTTGTCGACATGCTCTATAATCTCACCCAATTTATTCGCTCATTAATGCACCATGACAACCACCACAACCACTAGTCTCGATGACATCGCTCAGCAAATCATTGCTGATCAGGTGTGCCCCACATTGGCTTCCACGGCAACCCAATTAGTGTTTGGTGATGGTAACCCCACGGCCGATTTGGTTTTTATCGGTGAAGCGCCCGGCAAGCAAGAGGACATCCAGGGCAAGCCATTTGTCGGGGCAGCAGGGAAGTTTTTGAATGAAATGCTTGCCAGTGTCGGGCTGGGGCGAGAAGATGTCTATATCACTAATATCGTGAAATACCGGCCGCCCGACAATCGAGATCCACTGCCAGCAGAAAAGCAAGCGTTCCTCCCATATTTACAGGCCCAGTTAGAAGCACTTCATCCACTTGTGGTGGCGACCCTTGGTCGACACAGCATGAATTGCTTCTTACCGGATCTGCAAATCAGTCAGGTTCACGGGGAACCACAGCGTATAAAGATCCAGGCGGATAGATCGTCAGCAAACAGTTTAGACGTTGTCTTACTGCCGCTCTATCATCCAGCAGCCGCTCTATACAACGGCGGAATGCGCAAAACGCTGTTGGACGATTTTCGTCAAATCCCCGCATTGCTTCGGAAACTACAAACTAATCAATAATCAGTGACATCTCACGAGGAGAACACCATGAAAGAAAATACTAACCAAAACAAGCCACCACGGCGCAACAATCGCCGCAATGATGGCAACAAAGCTACCGCCGGTGGCAACAAGAATACCCAAAACGGCGGCAACGCCCAAAATGGTGGCCGGAGCGGCGTGAGCCGTGGCGCCGCCGTAAGAGCTATGAAACGCTCTCAGATGGATGCGCAACGCATTGCCAATCAGTACACCGCCGCACAGCCCGTCAAACAAAAGCGTGCTAACGTCATTGATGATCGTCCGCGCCTCAAAATCATCGGTCTCGGTGGTATGGATGGCGGTGGTTCCAAGAATACTATTTTGGTTGAATACCAAAATGATGCAGTCGTCATCGATGCCGGTAACGACCTCGGGGTCGATTTGCCCGGAATCAACTACGGCATTGCCGATATGACCTACCTCGAAACTATCAAACACAAGCTGCGGGCTTACATTATTACGCACGGACACCTCGATCACATCGGGGCATTGCCGCACATAGTGCCCAAGTTTCCGGCACCTATCTACGGCAGTAAATTTACCATTGGCCGCGTCGAAGAAATTTTTGAAAACTTTGGCCTCCCTATGCCTGAAGGCTTCGAGCTGCGCACCGTAACCATGAACGAAAACACTCACGAACGACTCAAGGTCGGTGAGTTCTTTGTCGAGTTGGTGCGGATTACGCACTCTATACCCGGTAGTACCTGTGTGGTACTTGATACGCCCGTCGGCCGCATCATTAACACCGGAGACTTCCGGCTTGACCCGCAGCCGCTCGACCACGAGCGATCAGACCTCGAGCGCCTCACCGAACTTGGTAATGAAGGCGTGCTGGCTCTGCTGAGCGAGTGTACGACACCTGAGCGACTCGGGCGTACCCCCAGCGAATCATCCATCGAACAGAGCTTCGTCGATATCATGGACCAAGCCCCGGGCCGTATCTTTGTGGCAATTTTTAGCACCAACATTAACCGTATTCAGATGATCATTAATGCAGCCGTCCATCACGGCAAAAAGATCGCACTTGATGGCCGCAGCATGATGAGTACGCTTGAAATGGCAGTACGCCACGGCTTTGTCCGCGTGCCAAAGGGTACCTTTGTACCGATTGCTAGCGTGCCTGGTATGAAAGATACCGAAGTAGTCGTGGTCTGTACGGGTGGCCAGGGAGAACCTAGCTCTGCCTTGCAGCGCATGGCGAGCGGCGAACACCGCCACGTCAAAATGAAAGAGCAAGATACGGTCGTGCTGAGTAGTACGCCGATTCCTGAAACCGGGAATGATGCGCTCATTGGTCGCATGATTGACGACTTGATGCGCAAGGGTGTCCATGTCTTTACCCATGTGAATCACGAATTGCAGGGCACCGGCCCACTGCACGTGTCGGGTCACGCCTCACGAGATGAATACGCTGATATGATCAATATGACCAAGCCGAAGTTTTTCATCCCCATTTACGGCGCCTACCGCAGCAAGCAGAGCCATATCGATCTAGCTATTGAGCTTGGTATACCTCGCGCTAACTGTGTAAATGCCGAAAACGGACAAGTCATTAGTATGACACCCGATAAGATCGAGCTCGATGGCGACGTACCGCACGGTACAATCCTCGTCGACCAGACAGGTGCCATCGTCAGCAATGTTGTAGTTAAGGACCGTGTACTGCTTGCCGAAGAAGGCCTCATCGCTGTGGTACTGACGGTAGATAAAAAGAACGGCAATCTGCTGACCAGCCCAGATATCATTAGCCGGGGCTTTATCTACATGCGCGAAAACGAAGAAGTTATGAACGGTCTGCGAACTGAGCTTCGCCGTGCTGTCCAGCAGCGATATAAGCGAGTAGACCTCGACCGATTTAAGGCCGAACTCAAAGATCATATTACCCATTTCTTGTTTGAGCATACCCAACGGAGTCCTATCGTTATCCCAGTCGTCAACATCATTGGCGGCAAGAACGAAAAAGGCGAGACCAAGGTACTGACGACATCCAATGGCCACACTAAGACTTCAGATGAAATAGCCAAAGAACAGCAAAAACGTTTCCAAGAAATGCGTGAACGGCTTCTTACTCAAGATCCGCGCGTCGACTGATATTGCAATATAGCATTAACTATGTTATAGTATTGCTCTATGTTTCATATTGAGCGGCCGAATAGAGCTGATACTCCAGTTTGTGAAGCGCTGTTTTATCCCAGAACCAAAGCCGATGCTGAGGTTGAACTGTTAAGTGGTGACAGCGTAAAACTCGATGAACAATACGTAGCCTTGCCGGAATATGCGCAACCAATTGTGGTTTCAATAGCTTCATTGCTAGCCGAATCTCTCACCGATCCCACAGAGATTGATGACCGTTCGGCTGCAGCTTTTCGCAAATATTATCATGTCGAGAAAGGGGTGTAACGGGCATGACAGAAAGATATCCAACTCCTAGTCAGCCAGAACGCTCTAAGGCATACGATAGCATTGTGCAAACACTCGAGTTTCAACTTATAGCGCGTGGCCGTCCTGTGCAGTACGACATTGCCACAGGACGGGCACATTACGGATCTCAACCTTCAGAATTAAATACCGATGCCTTAGCCGGTATGGTGACAACCGATGCCGAAGATCCATACCTGCCGGGCCATCCCTTGCTGTATCACGCCATGCTCTTTACGAAACACGGCGTCATGCGGACAGGAATCGTCGCCGAACTGGCACAAGTGCTCGGTACACCCGATAGCGATGGTCCTTTACGAAGTCTTGTGTATAGATTTCGTGCTGACGGGACAGTCGGTCGACGATACGTGCAGCAGACCGATTACGACCACAGTACGACAGAGGTAGAAGATATGAGTTTGCAAGAACTTCAGGCTATGGCTGACCTGTTTACCATTGACAAATGATGTAAAAATTGCTATGATAGTGCTTATGATATTTAAGCGCCGCCAGCCAGAACAACCTGTCGAATCAGCACCAACAGAGCCGGTGCCTGTGGGAGAAGTGATCGACCAGCTATTTGATCTGGAAGGACAAGAAGTGCAGAGAGATCCAGAGGCGGAACTGGCTCGAAAGCGCCTTGTGATAAGTAGTTTAAAAAATGCTGTGCAGCAGGCACGCGCCGAAGAAATAGACAAAAAAACGAACAAGCAAGAATATGACGAGCAGATGTTAAAGGACTTGGGCGATGATCTGCTACAGCTGACGATGCGCGAACAAGCATTAGAACAACCAGATTCACCACCTGATAACCCTAGACCGTAAGCTTTTTTGAGGGTATAATTTACAGAAGTTATGGCAAAGAAAAAACAAACAAAATCTAAAAAATCACCGTCACGAGCACGTTCACGCGCTAAGGTTGTCGAAGAGCCAGCAGCTGAGCGGTCGGCTTTTTGGCCGCTCGCAGGCGGTATCTTTCTCATCCTGGTGGCTATTTTTGTACTGTTGGGCGGATTCGGTACGGGCGGGGCACTGCCTATCAATTTATTTAAAGGTGCCTATGCAGTGCTTGGCTGGGCCGCCTACCTGACCCCGATAGCCTTGGCTTACTGGGGGATACATAAGTTTATTAGCGAAGACCGGCGTGTGCCGTTGAGCAAATTTGTCAGTATGCTTTGCGTACTGCTGTTTGCCGCTGGATGGCTGCACGTAGCTTTTGCCAGCAAAAATCCATTGGGTGAATGGCAAGGGGGCCATGGGGGTGAAATTGGCTCGCTGCTTGGCATGATGGTGCTCAGTGCTCTCGATAAGATACCGGCGAGTCTGCTGTTTTTTGTTATCACGGTGCTAGCGGCCTTTTTCGCCTTTGGCATATCGCCTGCCGAGCTCCTGCGAGTTGCCGGGTTGTTCCGCAAGCGGCATGACGGCGAATCCGAGGAAACAACCGATCTTGCTAGTCTCAAAGCCCGTGCGACCGAACCCGGCTTTCAGCTGAATGAAGGCGTACCGGTAGAACATCAGCAAGAGACGCCACCAAAAGAAAAGGAAGCGCCACGCTTTAGTAGCCTCAAAAACACCGCTCACAAACTCAGTGCCTCGGAGAGCCACGAGGCTTTGACGGCGGCGAGCGACCCAGATTGGCAATTGCCAGGCCTCAACCTGCTTATTCAGAAGCAAGACAAAGCCAACGCTGGCGACGTGAACGGCAATGCTAAGACCATCCACGACACGTTCAACAACTTTAATATTGCCGTGGAAATGGAAGGGGCTAACATTGGTCCGCGTGTGACGCAGTACACGCTTAAACCACCAACTGGCGTAAAGCTGACCAAAATAACTGCCCTCGAAAACAACTTAGCCCTCGATTTGGCCGCGCACTCAATCCGCATGGAAGCGCCGATACCAGGCAAACGAGCAGTCGGTATTGAGGTACCAAACATTAAGCCGGCAACGGTACGCGTCTCGAGTTTACTGCAGTCGTCAGAGTGGTCCCAGATAAAGAGTCCTCTGGGCTTTGTGATCGGTAAAGATATCTCTGGGCATCCGGTAGTGGCTGATTTGGCTAAAATGCCACATATGTTGGTAGCTGGTCAGACTGGTTCTGGTAAGTCGGTCATGATCAATACGTTTATTACCAGCTTGTTGTATCGTAATTCGCCGTCGGACCTCAAACTCATACTGGTCGATCCGAAACAAGTAGAGATGGCGCCATATAACGATATGCCACATTTGCTGACGCCGGTGATAAACGAGCCCGAGAAGTGCATCTCTGCCCTCAAGTGGGCGGTTGCCGAAATGGAGCGCCGATTGCGCACGATGGCAGAGGCCGGCAAACGAAATATTGCCGAATATAACACCCTCAAAAAAGAAGAGGGCATGCCATATATCGTTATCGTAATCGATGAGCTGGCCGACCTTATGATGATGGCAGCGCGTGATGTTGAAGCACTAATCGTGCGTTTGGCCCAAAAGGCCCGTGCTGCCGGTATCCACCTGGTGTTGGCAACCCAGCGCCCGAGTGTCGATGTTATTACCGGACTCATTAAGGCTAATGTGCCTGCTCGAGTGGCGTTTACCGTTGCGAGCCAGGTTGATAGCCGCACTATTATCGACCAGCAGGGAGCCGAAAAACTACTCGGACGCGGTGACATGTTGCTACTGACCAGCGACATGCCGAAGCCGATGCGTGTCCAAGCTGCATTGATCGAAGATGACGAAACCCAAAAAGTTACCGATTTTATCCGCATGCAACGCGCGCCGCAGTATAACGACGAAGTTGTCAGCCAGCCAGTCCAACTGAACGGCAAGGGTGGCATCGTGGCCGATATGGGACCGAGCGATACCGACGATGATATGTGGCACGATGCCGTGCAGGTCGTGATAGAGGGCGGCAAAGCCAGCACCAGCTTACTGCAGCGTCGCTTGCGCATTGGTTACGGACGCGCCGCGCGCCTCATCGAAACCATGGAAGAACAAGGTATTGTCGGCAGTAGCGATGGCAACCGCCCGAGAGAAGTGCTTGTTACCTCGATGGATCAGGTCTTTGGTGGCGATGCTACCGAAGACGACGATGTTCTTGCCCCCGATAACGCATAATTAGGCCATAGGACTACATAGGACTCAGGGACCTCACTGTAAGTAGTTGTGCTTATGTTTGGTATACTGAGGCCAGTAACCGCATACCATTGAGCCGGTAATACATGAAACATCATCTGCAAAAACACAAACATAAGTACCTGTACGTCGTCTCTATGACGTTGCTTGGCAGCTTTTTGTATGTTGGTGTCACGGTAATCTCGGTGGTTTTATCATCTAAGGAAGTCACCTATGCCGCCCGCATTAGTCTGAGCTGTGCTGGCTATGATACCGAGGCTATGGGCAGTAATAAATATAAGTTGCGGGCAACCGTACGAAACACTAGCTCGATGACGTATTATCCAACCAATCAAGCTATTAATGGTACCTATTTTGATTCTCGATTGTCTGTCGATAATATAGCCGAGGGAACGAACGGTTACGGCTCATCCTTTGAGTCGACGAGCGGAGCGAACGGTTCCATCCCCCCTAATGGCACTGCGACTGTTGTATCGAGCAGTTCGATTTATCTCAGTGCTGGCACGACCCATACCATTAAGTGGCGATTTCAAGACGTAAACTTCCAAACAATCGTTACTTGCACGACCTCGTATACGACACCGTCTGCTCCAAAACCCCCATCTCCGACGCCAACCACACCACCGCCGACAACTCCACAGCCATCACCCAGTACGAGTTCTCCGACGCCAGCTACCAGTGCGCCTCCTTCTAGTAGTTCAACTTCATCGCCGAGTTACTCAAGCAGTAAAAGTAGCACAAGCAACCAAAATCCGGTCACTAATACTATTCGTAATCCGGCTCCTACGACACCACAGCACTTTGTTGCTGCGCCAGGTGATGGCAGTTCGGTAGAACTAACATGGGATAATGATTTTTCCATCAGCCATTACCGCGTGGATCGGTCTAGCGATAACAAAACATGGGAAACGCTCAGCGAAAATATAACCGAAACTTCATACTTCGATAACGATACGCGCTTTGCGACCAAATTCTACTACCGGTTATACGCTTATGACGACGAGCAGCATGTTTCCAAACCGGCAACCGCCACTACCACAACCAACGATTTTACCTACAACGTCGGGAAGGGTACTGACATCACACTGACGAGCTCTGATTCTGTCTTTACGGTCGTCATACCGTCAGATGCTTTGCCCGAACCGGCCAACTGTCAGCTTGCCCAATTCGTGACACTGCCGCTCCATAATGTCGAGGGCTATCAAAGTCTCTATGGACCGTATCAGGTAGTATGCCAGGCAAAGGATAACTCATTCATCACACAGTTCAACACGAGCTTGCACGCTTCGGTCGTATTTCATCAGGATGACCCTGGTAAATATACGGCCTATCGATATGTTGCCTACGATGACGAAGCCCAGACTTGGCGCACGCTTGATATTCCGGTTTCGCAGGAACCTCCCGTGGTTTCATTTAAGATGGACGGGACTTTTAGCGGACTCCAAATGTTTGCTCAGCCTAAGCGGACACCGCTAATTGTCGTACTCCTCATTGTCGTGGGCATACTGATACTGGCGGCGGCCGGTGTCACTATTGGGCTGCGAAAATATGCGCAATACCAGGCGCGACGACGCGTACTGGCCCAGCAAGCCGATTACTGGCACAAGATGCACGGCATATAGTAAAAGAGCTGATCCTCTTGCCATAACTGGATAAAAGAAATAAATATTAAGCTAATACTTTGTAAAACACAAAAAGCAAATATGAAAACAATCACCGGCATACGCCACTCCTGTAGCAGATTAAGTTATAGCCTCATGGCTCTATTGTTTATTGCCACCGTAATAACTCCAATATTTACCCCTGGGGTTACCGAAGCAGCAACAGGCGGCACGCTGATCATTAAAGCTTTACCGCAGGATGGTGTCGACGCAAAAGACGCTAACTCGATGCTTTCGATGTGGTATGCCTCATCTTTTAGCGATTACGGTAGTTGTAACACAGCCAGCACTACTCAGCATCTCGAAGATCGCTACAGAGGAACAGCAGCGCAGGGTGGCAAAGTTTCTATACCGCTGACGTCAGCGGGCGTGACGTGTACGGGCGTGCACCTTAAGGCGTGGCAACCAGCCAGGATGACTAGCACATTTGTGCCGTTTCTTTCGGTCTATGGGCAGCAAATCGAACACCTGGGTTATCAACTAAAAATCCTGAAAGATACCACAAACGCACCCAGTGGCACGGCAGGCAATTACTGCAACAGCCAGAAATCATGTGTGATGAATTTTGACAGCGGTACGCTTGAAATTGGATTGGTAATAAGCCCGTATTTCTCTCCTCTTTCGACGCTACCTCGCTTGAGCGTCAGCTCGGTGGGCAGCGATAAGGTAAGCCTCAACTGGTCCTCACTGAAAAACTCAGCCAACAACCGTTCAGTAGAGGGATGGTATCTGTATGAGGACGATTCAAAGCATGTCATCAATGGTGGATGGTACGATGCGGCAAATGGCTCAAATGATCCGGGTGGCGCCAACAAGCCACTGGCCGCCTCTGCCCACAGCTATACCGTTACCAATCTAAAACCTTGCACCACTTATCACTTCGGTTTACAAATGCGACAAGTCGTCCAGCGGCCCGATCGCTCGAAATTTAACGGTATCGATATATTGAACTACGTGACGGTCAAGACGACAGGATGCAAAACGCCAGCACTACCAACCACTCCAGAGACGACGGTCTCGACGCCTAATTACCACCAATCATGGGGAACCATCGACACTACCGGTCAACAAGATGGACCAGTTGCCCAATCAGGCAAAACAATCCCCACTACGAAGACTAATGTTCCACAGACCATTCTGCCGACCTACTTCAGTGCGCAATTGGTAGAAGGAAGCAGCGCTGTGCGCTTGGAGTGGGGTGGTGCCAACGGTTTCAATACCAGCTATCGGATTGAGCGCTCTACCGACAACAAGGTGTGGGAATCGGTTGCCGACGCAGTTACCTCAAATTACATCGTTGACTACGACACTGATTTTGACACCCCATATAACTATCGTCTCAAGGTGGTCGACAGCCAGGGCCATGCCTCTCCAGAGAGCGTGCTTAGTATAGTAACCCAGCACTTCGACGCCAATATCTCCAAGGACAGCACCCTTCAATTAGCCAGTAAAGACAAAGTAGCCAGCATCGTTATACCAGCGGATGCCATTAGCGAAGATGCCAATTGCTTTATTGCTCCAGCCAATGATGTACCGCTCCTGGGTTCCAGGAAACAGCCGGTTATCGGTGGGCCGTACAAAGTCGTCTGCCAGCAGAAAGACGGTAGTCAAGTGCAGCAATTTTCTAAGCCAATTGCTATGCGTGTTACACTCCCAGCCGATGTAGCAACCAGCTATCACGATGTCGTGCTACGCACGTATTCCCCAACTGAGAACGCGTGGAAGACTGTCGTTGCCAAAAATAAAGGCAAGAATGTATACGAACTTAAATCGGATAATATCGCCCTAGTGGCTCTGGCTTCGCCCAATACAACCCCATGGTGGATAACCTCGCTGCAGGTACTGCTCATAGGCGGCGGTCTGGCGTTTGTCGGTGTACAGATACTCCGCTACCGAGCTCGAATAACTCAACGGAAGCATGCCGAGGCATTAGCTCAGGATATAATGGCACAAAGAAAACGGTATATAATACCTTTAGTAGCAAGTAATTGCTTGCAAATCAACATAAAATTTACTACCATAAGCGTAATACAAAAACTGCAAATGGAGGGTAGGCAGTGACAGAACGACCGGCAATTTGTGAGGAATTTCCATCTGATATGTCACTGCCGCCTCTCCAAGCATCAACCTTGCAGTCCACAGAAACTCCCGTGCCTATCGCCGGGAGTTTTTTACATGAAAAAATAGGCCGTGCCCCGATGGACAATGCTACCGGTATATTTTTTTTTTTTTTTTTACAAAAAAATATTTTTTTTTTTTTTTTTTTTTTTTTTTTTTTTTTTTTTTTTTTTTTTTTTTTTTTTTTATTTTTTTTTTAATTTTTTTTTTCTTTTTTTTTCTCTTTCCCTTTATGCCACTAAATTCTACCTTTTCTTCTTCTTTTGGTATATTTACCATAATCTAATCCGGTATACCTTCCGCTGCCCATCGCCCCGCGTAGTGACATAAATACTTCTTTTTTTATTTTTTTACTTACAATACCATACTTTCTCTTCTTTATATACTTTCTAATTTTTAATTATTATTTTATATATTTCATTTTTTATAATTTTTTATTTTTTAATTTTTTATTTTATATATTTTTTTATTTTTTTTTTTTTTATTTTTTATCATTGAATACCTTGCCCAGCGAAGCGACCAATATACATCATCACTTCTTCCCACGGCTTCATCCTACAATCGTAAACACGCTCGGTGGAAAAGCCCTTCGTGTATCAAGAATGCAACTGGTGGCAGCTACACAACACAATTTTGGTCATGCCCCATTTCATAAGTTCTTCCAAGAAGGACCAGTAATTCCTACCGACCCGGCGGAGCAGATGGGATTAGTTGCTTTGTCTTGTGCCGGCTACTTGCCGCCAGATGTAGTTTGATACATCGAACGGAGAGCCCGTCGTTCGGCCGATGGAAGACTGGGAGCATAGACGATTAAGCGAGCAAAGCTCCTATGTCGAACCACTGGCATACCAAGTAAAGCGTTTTCGTGATCGTCGTTTCCCTGAGCTGAGCCTCTTCGATGCAAAAGAACGGTTTATTACGCAGCCGACAAGTGCAGGCAAGTTTGAGCTATAAGCATCTCAAGTATGGATTTGATCCAATAAAGAACTTTGTAGTTGATTATGTGGTGAGTCAAGACTTCTGATGTACAGCAAGAGACCCGCCGTTTCCTGGAACGTGATGACACCGAATCAGGTCTGTGCCTATTAGCCATAGCCTCGTTTTTTTTCTTTTTTTTTTTTTTTTTTTTTTTTTTCTTCTTTTTTTTTTCTTTTTTTTTTTTTTTTTTTTTTTTTTTTTTTTTTTTTTTTCTTTACGTTTTGTTTTTTTTTTTTCACCTTTTTTTCTTTTCTGCTTTTTTTCCTATTAGCTTTCATCGTTTTTCTTCGCTCTTTTCTCTTTCTTCTTTTCTTTTTCTTCTTCTTTTTTTTTTTTTTCTTTTTTTTTTTTCTTTTTTTCTTCTGCTACTTTTTTTTCTTCTTTTCTTTTTCCCTATTTTCCCGCCTCGTTCTTCTTTTTCTTTCTCTCTTCTTCTTTTTTTCTTTTTTTCTTCTTTTTCTTTTTTTTTTTTTTTTTTTTTTTTCTTTTCTCTTTTTCTTTTTTTCTTTATCTAGGCGTGCTTCACATACCGCTACGGTGCAGGGTCAGAGCTTACATACCGTGTACCAGCAACTCAATGAGTCGGGGCGGTTACACAAATTAATGCCACCCCCAGGGCAATGAGCGCCAAGCGCTGATCCTGAGGTTTGTCGTCGGTCAAAACCACCCGCCAAGCGATACCAGTATCTCGTTCGAACGCTTCTACGTTGATAAAATTCAAACTTGGCTCTAAATCGCATCGCCTTAGCTATTACCTTTGCTCGCGCCGGTCATTATTTGATCCACTCATGCCATACATCGATGGTGAAGATTCCGCCGCTATTACACAGTCTGATTCTCTCGACATGGTACAGCATTTGATCGAACAGCAGCCTGATCATCTTTATATCGCCGGTTCTCGTCTGACAGCCGCTTATATGGTAGCCGTTAACCACCTTGGCGGCCTATTACTGCCAGAGGCTGGTCGCGTCGGTATCTATCGGTGCACAATCCTCGTGCTACGGAAATCAAGGATTTTGTGCCAGCCTCCATGGCGCGCTTTAGCCTTACGCCAGGACCTCATATTGGCTTAGGTCTATCAAATGTCTCCAGATCTCTTCGCCGTTGCGGCGTCTCCAGGACGGGTTGAATGGCTTGCAGCAAGCTAAGCTAGCACGGGGCGTTCGTCAGGATAACGGCGAGAACGACTGGAGGAAGCCCGCGAAGCAGCTGAATTTGAATCTCCAGCACGTGCCAAAAAATTGCGCAAATACCTGCTCAGTCACCGCCGTCCAGAGGTAGCTGGCCAATTTGGAGAGCATGGCGTCGGTCGTATTGCATAACAGAGGTAAGTAGGGTATACTAACGGGGTTATTAACTCAGCTCATAGCCAAATTAGTGTGTATGGGCGTTAACCAAGGGAGATTCTCGTGAATCAATACGAAATTGCTATCTTGTATGATCCAGATCTAGAAATTGATCTGGAAAAGGCAACCACTCGCGTGGAAAAAATCTTTACCGACAATGGCGGCGAAGTAAAAAATGTCGACAACTGGGGTAAGCGCAAGCTCGCCTACGCAATCAAGAAGCACGAAACGGCTGTGTACGTTTTTTATACCGTAGACGTACCACCGACAAACGTTGCCAAGATTGAGTCGACGCTCAACATTACCGACGAGGTGATTCGTTTTCTCATCACCAAGCCAGATCTCAAGGCAATTGCGAAGGCAGAAGCAGCTAAAGCAGAAAAAGCCAAAAAAGCCGCTGAGCGTGGCGACAATAGCGACGACAGCAAAGAAGAAGAGTAAGTACGCTTCTTGACGCTTGATAACCTCAGGCGTAGGGTAAAAGAACACATAACGAAGACATAGTTTCTTCAGAAGGAGGGATGCTCACGTGGCACGTAGTTTTAACCAAGTAGTGTTAATGGGAAACCTAACGCGCGATCCAGAGCTTCGACAGACGCCTAATGGCCAGAACGTCTGTAGCTTTAGCCTCGCGCTGAATCGCAGCTACAAGGGAGCTGATGGTAACTGGCAAGAAGCGACTGACTTTATTGATGTCGTTGCCTGGGGACCACTTGGCGAACGTGTTTCGCAGTATCTCAGCAAGGGTCGACCGTGCTTGGTCAATGGCCGGCTTCAGTCACGCAGCTGGGAACAAGATGGCCAGAAACGTAGCAAGGTTGAGGTAAACGCCCAAGACGTTACCTTCCTTGGCGGTCCTGGTGAAGGCGGGAATAACTCGGGCGGTTCTAGCAATGGCTCAGGTTCCACAGCCGCACCTTCCAAAACTAGCAAAAAAAAGGATGACGTTGTCGTAGAAGACATTGGCGACGAACCAATCAATCTCGACGACATTCCTTTCTAAATAGTTCCATGAAGCACGTACATAGTCTCGAACAAGATCCGATAGGATTCTTGACACAAGATTTACCGGAAAACCTCCGGCCAGTGGTTACCGAAGTCGCCAATGACCTCGGAGAACTCGTGGGGAAGATGAGTATTTCTCGTATTCGCGACATGACGCATGGAACCTTGAGTGATCAGCTCAACATATCGGTCACCCCTCAAGAGGTTACCAAAATAGCACTCGCGGCACGACTGACCGCACTTCAGAACAACAATCATTAGGAGAATAATATGGCAAAGATTTTTAAGCACAAAACAGATGTAGCCTACTTTGACTACAAAGATTTTAAGACATTGCAACGGTACGTGAATGGCTACGGTCAGATCGAGACCCGCAAAAAGACGGGGCTTACCGAAAGCCAGCAGCGCCGTTTGAGTACTGCAATTAAGCGCGCTCGCCACATCGCACTGCTGCCTTTTGTTGCAAATAATTAGAAACAAGCACCATGGCTACACCCGATAAAGCTCCACGCCAGCCGCATGAAACACCAGAAGACCTCGAGCAGAGGATGAATTCCGTGTGGAACAACGAATTGTCGTGGGGCCTTGGTAGTGGTTTGGCGGACGAGGAATCAAACCGGGTGGCCGTAGGAATTCAAGAATTTATGAAACGGCGCCGAATGGCGCAAGAGCAGGATGAGCGACGGCTCGATCCAGATTGGAGCTAATACATGGCATTTGGCATTACTGATCTCAAAAAAGGTACGTTGTTTCAGTGGGAGGGCGAACCATTTCGTGTCGTCGAATACAACCAGAAAGTGATGGGGCGGGGCGGCTCTATCGTAAACGTGCGCATCAAAAGTTTGCTCGACGGCAAGGTACTCGAAAAGACATTTAAGGGTAATGAACAACTCCAGAGTGCGGATGTTAGCAATCAAACCGTACAATACCTGTATAACGACGGTGCTATTTTTCACTTTATGAACGAAGAGACGTTTCATCAGTTTGAAGTCCCGGCTGATCTGGTCGGTGATGGCGCTGGTTATCTCAAAGAAGGCGACCGCGTGACACTACAGTTCTTCAATGAGGTTCCAATCAACGTCGAGTTGCCCAAAAATGTACCGTTGCAGGTGGTGTATACCGAAAATGTCGTCAAAGGCGATACCACCAGCTCGGTGCTGAAGGATGCCGAGCTCGAAACCGGCATTACCGTCAAAGTCCCGGCCTTTATCAAGCAAGGCGATCTTATTTCTGTCGATACGAGCACGGGAGCGTATCGCGAACGCGTCAAGGATTAGTTATGACAGAAGCTGCCTCACACACTTCACTGATTGTTTCATTTCTCGAAGAGTCGGCTATCCGGCGTGGTCAGCCTTACAACGAGGAGCTGCCAGCGCACCTGACGATTATGCCACCGTTTAGCCTGGAGGCACAATTTCGTGGTGCCCTGACAAACCGACTCATCAATTTATCGACTGACGTCCCACCATTGAAGGTAGAAGGGGCCGAAGCGGCCAAACCTACGGCAGAAACCGGCGTGCCAGCCCGTATGCTTCGCAAAGAAAGTACTATTTGCCGACTGCATCTGTGGATTCTTAAGGATCTTGTAGAGCTGGACGCCGACATTGAGGAACCAAATATCGGTGAACGTTTTCACCCTTATGTTACTGCCACGGGCGCCTCAGAGCTCAAGCCAGGCGAGCCTCGACGGCTTACCAGTATGCATGTCGTCGATATACTCCAGGGCGCACCCCTCCAGTATGAAATCAGTCAGCAATATGTGTTTACGGGTTCACCAGAACGGCTCCAGCGGCGTATGATGCGTGGCCATGTCCGACGATAAAGCGCCGCAACCTCCAAAATATATCCTGGCATATCTCCTCGATAATCCGCCGGTGGGGTATAGCTTTGTCCGCAGTCGCGATAACTGGCCGTATCACATCACACTATTGCCATGGTTTAAGACCGATCATCTCCAAGATCTACAGCAGGGGTTGCGGCTGTTTTGTGCCCGCTCTCAACGCTTTTCCATAACCATTGGACGCCACCAGCTGTTTGGCACCGAGCACGATATATCCGTGAATGTGCTGCGCAACCCCACTCGGTTTCAGCTGTTACATGAAGGTATACTGGCCCTGATAAACGGTATGGATGTCCTCGATTACAATACGCGGTTTATCGGCGACCGCTATACACCGCACGTGACTCGTCACCATAACGGGGAGGATGGTTGCCGTGACGGGCAGATGGTTTCAGTAACAGGGGTGCATCTAATTAAGTTGGCCTACCAAGACACGTGCGAGGTCATTGATTATTACCCGTTTCTGGCAGACGCAGACAGTAGACAATAACGGTAAAAAGTGGTAAAGTAGCTTAGTTGTGTGACACCACATGGTGTACTCTACAAAGTTCTGTCCATACTTAAACCCGTGCACCCTATCTGTTGGGAGATATTGTGAAGAGTCTGTACAAGATTGGACGCTGGGTGGTAATCACGTTGGCGCTGGCCGCGTTCGTCGGTTCCTGTTCGATGGCGAGTGCCGGAGCCGCGACGCAGCGTAGTCAGCTTCCGTCGTTCGGCTATGACCCCTATGGGTCTCTTGCCACCGGCTTTAGGAGCGGTCATGCCCGCGTCGCCCACGGCAACTACTACCGGACGGCCGTCAATAAGTACGACCACGACGTCGATGCCTGGTTCGAGAACCTCGCAACCGGCGCCACCAGCAAGGCGTACCACTTCCGAGCAGGAGAGTCCAAGCGGATGCAAATCCGTCTCTCTTCCCATCGGCGAGCCCACTACACGCTGGTCGTGCAGACGGATCCGGAGATCACCCAATCGGGTGGCGTCTGGACCCCTCGCTACGGCAGTTGGTGGCTACCGACCAAGACAAACCCCACTTTCACGACGTGTTCACAGAACCCGCTGAAGGTCAGGGCTGTCCTGAACGGTCGCTCGGCGCGACTGCACGGTACGTGGCGGCTCAAGGCCTACACGCATCACTACGTGAAGCCAGGCGGTTACGCCTGCATTTCGTGGAAGCAGCCGCGCCACTCTCACCGCAAGGTGATCGTGTCGTGGAACAACGGCTACAAGCACAAGGAGTGGACCGATGGCTACGAAATTGTAGCTCGACGCTGAGTAAACACACAACCGACCCGGTGGGTGACAATCAATCTTAATCAGATTGTCACCCACCGGCGCTTTACATTTATTAGACGGAACCTCACCATAGACTTATGAAACAACGCCTCGATCAAGCTCTGGCTGCCACAGGACTGGTTGCTTCTCGTAGCCAAGCAGAGAGCTTTATTCGACTTGGCAAAGTCACGGTGAACAAAAAAGTTATCACCAAGGCCGGGGCACTCGTATCAGATACGGACCAGCTAGAATTAACCGCCGCCGAGCAATATGTGAGTCGGGCAGGGTTGAAGCTCGCCAGCGTGGCGGCACTATTTAAACTGGATTTTCAAAATAAAACAGTGCTCGATGTTGGCAGTAGCACCGGTGGCTTTACCGACTATGCGTTGCGCCACGGCGCCCGTAAAGTATTCGCGGTAGACGTTGGTACGGACCAGTTACACCCCAGCCTGCGGAGCGATACGCGTATTGAGCTGCACGAAAAAACCGATATCCGTGATTTTCACCCGACCCAGCCCATCGATATCGTCGTGGCCGACGTGTCGTTTATTTCGCTCCGCGAGATATTGCCCAGCGTGGCCCGTATGTGCCACCAAAAAACTCAATTGGTCATTATGGTGAAGCCGCAGTTCGAAGCAGGGCATAGTAGTGTTAAGCACAAAGGTGTCATCAAGAACGACAAAATGCGCCGAGAGATCCTCCAAGACTTCGAGATGTGGGCCAAGCGGCTGTTTGTTGTCAAAGACAAAGCAGACTCCGACGTTGCTGGTAGCAAGGGTAACCGCGAGCGCTTTTACCTCTTGACTAGAAGCTAATATACTTTACAAAAAGTACTGCTTATGCTATAATAATAGAGTTGTATCTCATCAACCAATGATTTGAGTACAAAGCAACTCCTCAGTTTTATCCCCACTTCCCCTTGCAGAAAGCAGGCAACAGCTATGAAGCGTTTCTTCAGGACCACTCTGGTTGTCCTTGTGGCAATCGGCACGATCAGCGCGCTGAACATCGGCGTTGCTTCCGCCAAGGAAGCAACTTCGAAAGAGTCCGTGCGGTTCAGTCGCATGGCTCGGCCGACGCCAAACTACAAGGCCCCTCGGGTCAAGGCGACCATCGCCAAAAGGTTCACCTTCAAGAAATTCGGCTGGGCCCTCGACGACTCAGACTTCTTTGTGGCCACCCGTGTGGGCTCGTACCCCGGCGGTACAACCGTCAAGGTTCGCGGTCCGCGGTTCCACTGCCAGGAAGGCGAACGGCTCCACTTTTGGGGTCAACGCGCGAACGGCAAGCTGGTGGTTGGCAAGGGCATGAACTTCGGTCGTGCTTGTGTCACAAACTATCAGCAGGATGTCAACGACGTCTGCGGTCCCGACCAGGACAAGAAGTACCTTGTGACCGTAACGGTCCACGATGGCACACTCAACTCCGCGGGTCGATTCCGCCTCCGCTTGTCTGATGGTACCTACCTGTACTCCAAGGGGTATACAAACGGTACGAACTACCAGCGAGAGTACTACTTCGACCTGAAGTACCCGACTGCCAAGGTCGACCTCAACCACCTCGGCAAGAGCACCGGCTTTATCGCGCCGTCGCTCGGTTCGTACTGGACTGCAGAGGTCAAGCGGTTCTGCATCGGATACGGGGTCTAAAAAGACTGAGGTAAGCGCAGTGCTTGGGGTACTCGGGAGAGAAAAGGCTTGAAGTCTGATGACTTCGCCAACACTCTTCCGAGTACTACCAAGACTGCGCTTTCTTCATATCGGGCCCTTTATTATCCATTCGAGATGCTACACTTTAAGCATATGTATTTTGCGAGTCGAACGCAGGCGGGCCGTATGTTGGCGAGCCAACTGGTCCCGAAATATCGCTACGAAAACTGCTCAGTGGTGGCACTGAGTGATGGCGGGGTCGTGGTCGGCGCGCAGATTGCCATGCAGCTACATTGCGTCATCAATCTGCTGCTATACGAAGAAATTAAACTCCCCATGGAGCCTGATGCTCTCTCCGGAATCGCCCACAATGGGGCCTATGTATACAACAGTATGTATCAGCCAGCCGAAGTGGATGAACTGATTAGCGAATACTATCAATTTATCGAACAAGAAAAGGCTTCCAAGATGCGCAGTATGCAGCAGCTATTGGGCCACGGCGGTGTCGTACGCAAAGAGTTTCTCAAAGGGCACAATATTATCTTGGTATCCGATGCTTTGCGGAGCCCGTTTGCGCTCGAACTAGCGGTGGAATATCTCAAACCCATCGACTATTCCAAGCTTATCGTGGCTACCCCCATTGCTAGCATCGAAGCGGTCGACCGTATGCATGTGCTAGCCGATGATTTGTATGTAGGAAGTGTGGTCGACTCCACGCTCGAGACTAACCACTATTACGATACGCAAGATGTTCCCGAGCATCAAAAAGTCGTCGATATTATAGAAAAAATTATTCTCAACTGGAAATAACTAGCGACTAAGATGATCTTCGAGGGCAGTAGTGTTGCGAAGCGTAACAAAGGACTGACTACTCGATACCAATCCCTTGCGTTCGAGAGAAGACAGTTCGCGGCTGGCGGTTTCGCGGCTGGCATTGATAGAGCTGGCAATATCCTGGTGCTTGAGGGGAATGTCAATAAGAATATGTCCGTTGCCAATTGAACGGCCGAAGCGCTGGGCCATGGTGAGCAAAAATGATATCAGTCGCTCACGGACGGTGCGATACTCGAGGTTTAAGATGCGTTCCGAGTGTAGTCGGTACATCTCAATAGTCATGTCTAGCAGTGGGGCATAGGCTTCTGGGTGAGAGCCGATAAATTCGGTAAACTGAGGCCGGGAGATGCGCCAGACAGTGGTCGGAGCCAGTGCTTGATAGATAACCTGCCGTTCTTGCCCAGTTAAAGCCCAGATTAGTGGGAACATTTCGCCTTCTTTGCGGATAATAAGCAGGTTTTCCTCGCCGTAGCGGGTGATATCGTAGGCTTTCACCACCCCCCGCTCAATATAAAAAACCCCCGGAGGAAATTCTCCGGGGTGAATAATAAATGCATTCTTCTGAAACTCTAGTTTTTTGCCGACATTCTGAAACAGTTCCACCAGTTGGATCGTCTGTTTCTGCGTGGCGATCATGAACGTATTATGACATACCTAGGCATAAGACGCAATCGACCTCTGTTCGGTGATATATATCGCAGTTTTATGGTAAGGATTCTCACCAAGAAAGTAATCTACCACTGTTACGATGAAGTTGTGAACGGGAGGTAAGCGACGTGATAAGCCAAAAAGATTTAAACGACCAACTCAAGAAGATTAAATTCAATCCCAGCGGATGGGGTAGGAGTGAGGTCCATGAACTCTGCAATATACTGATGCCCGACGAACAAGTCGAAGAGTGTGTCAACGGCTACTACGAGGCCGGTTTTGCCTTGTTGGTTGCGACTAAAGACCGTGTGTTGCTTGTAGATAAGAAACCGCTCAATTACCTGACAGTCGAAGATATGCGGTTCGACATGATTAGTGAGTTCGATTATAGCCACCGCCTTGTTGGTGCGCACGCTTCCATTAGCTCCGGCAGTAAAACACTGGAGTTCAATAGCTTTAATCAGCCGCGGCTGCGTAGCTTAATTACCTATGTCCAGACTCGTATGACCGAGATTAAAAAGACGATACACGAACAGCAGGAGAATCAGCAGCAACACCTCGAGCAGATGAATGAGCAGCTCCGACAGTATCTTATGTCTGCCCAACAACAAAGCATGCAACAGCAACAGGCAACGGCGCACAACCATATGCAGACCATGCCGCCGCAATCGCAGGCTCCCACACCGGTGGCTGTCCAAGAGCAGCCGGTGACCTCTCGGAGTAGTTTCGAACACGCTGCAGCGGTCAGCATGGGTTTTTTAGACCAAACTCAGCCAGCAGCAGCAAGCCAAAGCGGCGATGAATCACAACTGCCGTCGGTGGCGGCATCCGACGTCAACCGTACGCCTGGCCGTTCAAAAATCGTTGTCACGCCACAGCAAATCGGCCTGGCAGCAGCCCGCCGAGTGGTGCCAATTATTACCGCCTATTCGCGAGTACCCATGATAAGCACTCGCCAACGCTTTGCGCCCAAGCATTCCTAGCGGAAGCCGCGTACTTACCTCTGTTGTATAGCGAAACAAACTATTTACATAACTTATTTATAATGCTATAGTAAACTTCTGCTTTGAGAGCAGTGTACGTGTGCACATGCATGCGACAATCAGCAGGTCCGAGTTATCGTAGATCGCTGTATTAACAATTCGGTTCTGCAAAACCCCAACACCCCGATAGGAAGGTGGGTGACGATATGTCTCCCAAGCTCAGAGGACGCCGTAAGGCATCCTTGCCACCCAACGGCAGGCGCAAGTCTGCGTGGCTCGGTCTGGTTGCAATGCTTGTCGGTCTCGTCGGCTTCGGTCTGACAGCTCCGGCTGCGTTCGCCAACAACGGTCGCGGCAACGACGGCACGCTCAAGATCCACGAGCAGGGTACGCCCTCCGGGACCGAGAGCAACGACCCGAAGGTCTGCGTTTTCAATGTCGAAGGCTTTGGTTTCGACCCTGGTCAGTCTGGCTACCTGCAGTTTGATGTGCAGGGTGGTGACGGACCGACCGGTACCGCCGCAGGGCCGTACGACTTTGGTCCCGCCAATTCCAGCGGCTACTATGCCACTCAGTACTTCAACCTTGACCCGGGGCACTACAAGGCCACGCTTTACGGCAAGCAGCTTCCCAGTGGGGAGTTGACTGACGTCAAGGCCAAGTCCAAGGTTTTCAAGGTGACGTGCGAAGATGAAACGCCCAACATCGACTACACCGTCTTCATCGGCGACGTGAACTGCGTCACCAACGATGGCGAGGTAGAGGTGAAGGTACAGAACAGCAACGAGTCGACCGAGTCGATCAAGGTTGTTCTGAAGGTGGATGGCAGTCCGTACATCCCGGAGCGCACGCTTGCCCCCAACGAGTCTGTTGGCGGCGTGGTCAACGGTCTGTCCGATGGCGACCACACCTTCGAGGTGTACGTCAACGGCAAGCTGGTCAAGTCCAAGACGGTGACCGTCGACTGTGACAAGGAGACACCCGTCATCCCGGCCGCTCCGACCTTCACCGAGAAGTGCGGCACAGCCAACGACACCTACACCATCCCCTCGACCGAGGGAGTGGAGTACGTCGTCGACGGCCAGGTCGTTCCTGCAGGTACCTACCCGGGTACCGGCACGGTGACGGTTACGGCTCGTGCGACCAAGGACCACGTTCTGAAGGAGGGCGCCACACACCAGTGGAGCCACGCCTACACGAACGTGCCCTGCGACACAGGTGACACACCCGTCATCCCGGCCGCTCCGACCTTCACCGAGAAGTGCGGCACAGCCAACGACACCTACACCATCCCCTCGACCGAGGGAGTGGAGTACGTCGTCGACGGCCAGGTCGTTCCTGCAGGTACCTACCCGGGTACCGGCACGGTGACGGTTACGGCTCGTGCGACCAAGGACCACGTTCTGAAGGAGGGCGCCACACACCAGTGGAGCCACGCCTACACGAACGTGCCCTGCGACACAGGTGACACACCCGTCATCCCGGCCGCTCCGACCTTCACCGAGAAGTGCGGCACAGCCAACGACACCTACACCATCCCCTCGACCGAGGGAGTGGAGTACGTCGTCGACGGCCAGGTCGTTCCTGCAGGTACCTACCCGGGTACCGGCACGGTGACGGTTACGGCTCGTGCGACCAAGGACCACGTTCTGAAGGAGGGCGCCACACACCAGTGGAGCCACGCCTACACGAACGTGCCCTGCGACACGACACCACCGCCGCCCACAACCAACATCGACTACACCGTCTTCATCGGCGACGTGAACTGCGTCACCAACGATGGCGAGGTAGAGGTGAAGGTACAGAACAGCAACGAGTCGACCGAGTCGATCAAGGTTGTTCTGAAGGTGGATGGCAGTCCGTACATCCCGGAGCGCACGCTTGCCCCCAACGAGTCTGTTGGCGGCGTGGTCAACGGTCTGTCCGATGGCGACCACACCTTCGAGGTGTACGTCAACGGCAAGCTGGTCAAGTCCAAGACGGTGACCGTCGACTGTGACAAGGAGACACCACCGCCCAGCAACAAGCCTCACCTGAAGGTCTCGCACAACAACGGTTCCTGCACAGTGCAGGTGCCGCGCGCGCGGGCAACCTTCACGGCACCCGGTAGCCTCGGCATCCAGCTGAAGGGAAGCAAGGTTGGCTGGAAGCTTCGTGAGCAGCAGGCGGGTGTCTACCGACTGCACCTCAGCAAGGTCGCACGCGGTCACTCCGTGACTTACCGTGTGGTCTACTCGCCGACGGATGACTCCGCCGGGCTGGTCAAGTCCAAGTGGTTTACGTTCCGGGTGCCCGCCAAGTGTGGCCACAAGCCGCATCAGCCGAGCAACCCGCCCGCACAGACGCCACCATCCACGAGCTATGTCCCGCCAGTAGAAGCCCACACCGGCTACAGCACACCGGTGGCGACCAACGGCAACACCATGCTTGGTCTCTGGGGTTCGGTGGGCCTGATCGGCTTCGGCATGGTCATGCTCTGTGGCAATCGTCTGGTTCGTCGCCGTGGTGGCATCAACTAGTCGATTGTTGGCCTGGTTGTGCGTCCTGGGGGGTAGCGTCATGTTTTTTGTGGTGCTGGCCTTCCAGGTCGCGCATCCGAAGCAAAAGCTGCCACCCCAATCGACGGAGGTTTCCATGCCTTCGCCGCAGCGCATCCAGCGGTCAGTGACAATCATGTCGGCGCCAAAGCCATTGGCGACGTCTGCAACAAAGGAGTCAAGTTCCAAGAGTAAGTCAGTACAGAGGCAGGCCACCCCCATTGCGGTGCCAGCTTCGCCGCTGATTGGTCTCTGGATTCCGGCGACCGGTCAAAGGTTGAATGTCGTGGGTCTTTACCTCGGTAATCCCATGGACCCGCCGTTTAATTCGGCAACCATTGACCAGACGGTCTATTACGAAAACAGTAGCGCCCGTGCAGGGGATAGAGCACAAAATCCCGGCACTAACGCTACGCGGGCGACCTACATAGCCTGCCATACGTGGCACGGCCCAGGTGGTCATTCCGCATGTAATGTGATAGATCAAGCCCTGCGGGTTGGAGATGATGTGTATGCCATGACTACTGCTTCTAAGCGCCTAGGCGTTTGGCTGCATTATGTCGTAACGGCACGACCCATCTACGATTCTCTGACGTCTTACCAAGCTCGATCGGTCTGGCTTCGGACTCCGCGTCTGATGTTAATCACGTGTCATTTGCGTGACGACGGACGACCACAGGACCACAACCGTGTGATATTTACGCGGCCTGTGGGTGTTTCACAACTGAATATGCAGTAGAGCAGAACCGAGTTTTCCGAGGCGGGATAATGTGATGGCAACCAGCCACCACCTCTTATCCCCCTCGGCTCAACTCAACATTTGTTATTGATATGACTGCAGTAAAGCTACAGTGATATGAGTAACAAAGGTATGAGGAGTGCAATACTATACTTAGTATAGTATTGGCGAAGAACTACAGTAGTTATTTACTGACGTTAAAACGGAACTCGACAACGTCATCCGGCTGCATGAGGTAGTCTTTGCCCTCGGTGCGGAGCTTGCCGGCAGCTTTGGCGGCTGCTTCTGAGCCGGCCGCAATAAGATCATTGTAGTCAACAACTTGGGCGGCAATGAAGCCTTTTTCGAAGTCGCCATGAATAGCTCCGGCAGCTTGTGGAGCAGTGGCGCCTTGTTTGATAGTCCAAGCCCGCACTTCTTTTTCGCCAGCTGTTAGGTAGCTCTGCAACCCCAACGTGTGGTAGGCGGCATGGATGAGTTGGATCAATCCTGATTCTTGCTGGCCATAACTTTCGAGCATTTCGGCAGCGTCGTCTGGGTCAAGGCTGTGCAATTCGCTCTCGAGTTTGGCGCACACAAATAATGCTTGCGCAGGGGATACCAATGCACTCAGTTGCTCCTGCTTCGCTGTATCTTGCAGACCTGCTTCATCGACGTTAAAGACGTAGATGATCGGCTTAAGGGTTATGAGCTGGAGTTCTTGCCGCAACCAGTCGACTCGTTTGTCATGCATAATGGTGCTATCGGCATGGAGTGGTTTGTCGCTGTCCAGCACCGCTTTGGCGTCTCGCAAAAAGTCAGCTTCGGGCTTGAGCTTTGGGTTAGCCCGCGCTTCTTTATCCATGCGCGGCAAGCGTTTGTCGATGGTTTGCATATCGGCCAAGATCAGTTCCGTGGTAATCACGGCTATATCTTTTGCCGGGTCATGCCCCTCATCTACGTGTGTCACATTGGGGTCATCAAAGGCGCGGACAACCTGCACGATGGCGTTGGTGGTGCGGATGTGGCTCAAAAATTGATTACCAAGTCCTTCGCCTTGACTGGCACCGGCCACTAAGCCAGCAATATCTACAAAGGTAACGGTGGCGGGAACAATTTTTTGGGTCTGGTACAGGGCGGCCAGCTTGTCGAGCCGCTCGTCTGGTACCGGCACGATGCCGGTGTTTGGTTCGATGGTGGCAAAAGGGTAGTTAGCTGCCAGAATATTACTGCCGGTTAAAGCGTTAAATAAGGTTGATTTGCCGACATTAGGCAGTCCGACTATGCCTATTGCTAACATTTAACCCAACCTTGCTTTCATTTTCCAGATGATTTGCATAAATCCCATTTCCATTATTATTTATAGTTTCGCCGTCGGGTGTAGCCAGCAGTGGTATGCGTCCCCAAATGCTAATCTCTTGTTTTGTCGCCACAATCTTCGTAATAACTTTCTTAATTATCGCTTTTTTCTCTGTAAAGCTCAAGTTTTCAACACGTTTTATCGTTCCGTCAAAGTACTGTTCGACGGTTATCGGCTTCTGATTTGCCATTTCATCTTCTAGGGCAGTGATTTCGGCTACTAGGGTTTCACGCTTTTCGTTAAGCTCATACATCACATCTTTGTAACGGCGTTCAGACATCACACCTTGACCGTAGGCTTTATCGTAACGGCGTTGCTCATCGTCTTGCTTCTTGAGCGTATTGTGGAGCATATCTAGCTGACTTTGGAGTGGGGAAGCGTTCTGACGACGTTTAGCTTGTGCGGCTACCAGTTGAGGGTTAAGCAGCAGCTCTTTAATGTTACGCCATATCAATGCGTCGAACACAGGTACGTTGATACCATGCTCGTGACATTCACGCTCAAGGGGGAACTTGCTCAAACGATCGGTGCAACGATAATACGAGCTGCCATTGCTTACGGGGTCACCAGTACGAGCCTTGCCACAGACACACTCGATTAGACCACCTACGAGGTAACTGTTTACGCTGTTATTACGAGTGTTTGTACGCTTGTTCTTCTCAAGCTGCACTTGAACCTTATAAAACAGGTCAGAGCTAACAATAGAGGGCACCGTAATATGAAACCATTCTTCTTTAGGACGGTGCTTACGGCTGCCTTTAGTAACCTTGCGGTACTTTTGTTCTGGGTTGCGAGGATTCTTGGTCGGTACGCTTTCACTCTTGTTGTAGTAATGGTCACCCATGTAGGTACTGTCACGCACCATGCGGTCTAATGTGCCACCGCTCCACTGGTCACGCTTGCCTTTGGGTGGGGCAATACCCATTTGGAACAATTTACGCTTCACTTCGTGCTTAGATACTCCTGCGGCGATCCACTCAAATATCTGCTTCACGACTTTTGCCTGTTGCTTGTTGATTTCAAAGTAACCATCTCGTGCGTCAGGACCCGCTTTGATACGACGGTAGTAATCGTAGCCATACTTAGGGTTATAGCCAAGCAGTTTTTTATTCTCACGAACTTTACGCACCTTACCAATACGCATACGCTCAGTTATCTTCACACGCTCATATTCGTGGAAGATACCCATAACGCTACCCATAAGCACTTCTTCGGTAGTCTTGCCGTTAATGTCGTGAAGGGAAATAACTTCGATTCCACACTCACGAAGTTCTTCCAAGATAATTTCTTGGTGTACGAACTTACGGGACAGGCGACCACGGTCATAGACATACAAGGCTTCAAACTTACCCTCACGAGCGTCAGAGCGCATACGATCAAGATCAGGACGCTCTATAATCGCTCCGCTCCAACCCTCGTCTTTGTACTCATAATCTGTTATTAGTGTCACATCGGTGTCTTTGCTGACACGCTCCAAGATTTCCATTTTTTGGTTGCCAATTGTTTGTTCTTCTTCCTGATGTGCCGTACTAACACGCATATAAATTGCTGCTTTTTTCATTGCTTCTTCCTTGTAGAGTGGTCGGCGATAAATTTTTGTAGAGCTGTTTCGCTTATGCGATAACCTTTACCCAGCTTCACGGCTTCTAGCTTGCCGCTCTTAATGTAGGTGAGTACGCTTTGCCAGTGGATTTTTAGGAGATCAGCGACTTCCTGGACCGTATAAAATTTATATTTAACCATAGTAATTATTATTAGTGAGCATTTATAAATAAATATCAATACTATCCCTGTTAAATTATTCTCGTATTTCCTTTTCAACCTGTTCAAATAACTCGTTAAATACTTCGTCTAAGATGTTCAACTCATCTTCTACGACGATGTATTCAATCGTCGGTTCTTCTGGCGGTACTGCTGCTTTCTTTGTGTTCATTGCTTCCACCATGCACTAGTAACCAATAAAGAATAGAGATCACCTATTAACCAGAAACCTACTGTACTGATACCTATATGCTGTTTAGGTAAGTTACCTATATAGGTCTCTTTGCTATATAGAGAACTATGAGATGTATAACTAAGCGGCTTATACATCATGCACCTCGTCAATGTTTCGGGTATGGTTGGCACCTTTGAAAAGTGCTTCCAGCTTATTGTCGTGAATATACTGGTCTACCGCACGCATGGCTGCGTCTCGTATGAGGTCTAGGAAAGCACTGTCGCCACGAAACTCAATTGGCTCCGCCCAACTTTTACCAATCCAGAACTGAGGCATTTGAAACCATAGGTCGTCATATTTGGTAGAGGGGCGTACTGTGCAGTGACCAATCCACATTTTAAGGCTCGGTATTGCAACGGAAACGTACAGAATACTCTTACTAAGATTCTCCGCATAGACTCTGGCTGTGATAGTGGTGGTATCTATATGCATGATGAACCTCCGTTGATGTCGTGCCACAAGGTATGAAGCAAGCCCGACCAGTCGCTTTTATCGTGACAATGACCGCAAAATGCTTTGTCGAGCTGTGCTTCACGCAAGTTATCGTTCAGGCACTTACGGCGATATTGGTTGAGTAAGAACTTGCAACGCAACCAGCTCGGTGTCTTTTGTCCGTATTGGTTGAATAGCCAGCGTGTCTCATTGAATTGCTTACGACCCAACGTAATTTCAATTTTGGGAGAAACGTTACGCTGTGAAGTCGTGCTCAAAACCTGCGTTTGGGTGCTAGGAGCATAATTCGTGCGTCCTGTTTGTTTTTGTACTTTTTGGGTAGAACTTTCTACCGTCGTGTTTACCACCATTGCTTTTTCCTCGTTTACTTACTATTTTTAGACGCACTGAACAAGCCGATAGAGCGGGGTGCTGTACCGTTTTGTATTTATTCAGTGCATTGCGAACTTCAAGTTTTCTATATAACTTGTAGTTTCTATATCTAATTTTAGAGGATTATACGGGGTAAATCTGCTAAGGCCGAAGTGGTATGAGCCACCAGTTATTATTCCGAACTATTCCGAAAAGTAGCTACTGACGAGCGGCTTTGATAGCGTCTAATTGTTGTGGGGTGAGGATCGTGGAGTGCCTGACTAGGATTCCTTTTGGTGATACTACAACGAATGGTTTGAGTGGCTTTTTATCGCCAAAGTGCGAGTTACGGATATTTTCTCTTAGATTGGTTAGCCCAGGGGCTTTAATACCCGCCGCCTTGAGTTCGGACTTAAGTGTATCGAGGTCAATACCCTGATTCGGGTGTTTATCTAAGCAATAGGAAATAATAGCGTAAGGCAAGCCGTCACGCATGGACGATAGAAGGTATTTTTCGTTACCAATAGAAATTACAGGTATCGTTATGCTTTCAAAAGACAATGTAGCGGTCATTTGATCAGGCTGGCGTGTTGATGGACTGGCGGTATCTGCACGGTGGAAGGATTCAGTTTGTTCGAGCATATTGTAGTAGGAAGTAAAGCTGTCTTTTAAGGTTACGAGGTAGTAATCCTGCTCGTCGTCTTTTCTAACTTTCTGTGCGTAAGTCAGTTTGTGGTTAGGCTTTTGCTCGATTTCAATATGACCTCGTTCTTCCAGGTCGGACAGCACGGACTGAATGGTCTGTAGGTCAATGCCGTACTGCCGCTCAAGCACTTCGGGAGTGACATAGATAATCTCGCCGACGTTGCGCTGATGTGCGTCCAGCTCACGCAGAAAAAGCAGCCGTTTATTGTCCGTTGGCTCGATGTCATACAAAATCATGGTCTTATTGTACCCGCATAGAAAGATGATTGCTTTATCTGAATTGTGAGAAAAAAATTTCTGCATTGTAACTCATGTTCCTACGAGGTAAAAGAGTGAACGGGCTTTTGATATGCTCTGGAACACGCTATCCATGCACAGGACTTGCGGAGTGGTGCTAGGATAAGAGTTGTATGGCATTCGTGATAATTCTGCTCTCCGTCGTTCTCCTCGTCTTGTTTATCAAGCGTGGCAAAAAGCGTACTTCACCAATCAGAACACAGGAACAACAAGACGAAGAACTCATAACGGTGATACTACCTACAATCAACCACGACAAATAGCGTCTGGCACGCACCTCATCTCTGTATACTTAGTAGTAGAGGTTGAAAAAACAAAAAGGAGTTTTCATGCAAATAAAAAAGGCAATAGGTCGTCCACATAAGGTGGACTATCGGGTAATGATTAAGTTAGCCGACGCAATCCAGCACAATGCGACTATTAGTGAAGCGTGCCATTTTGCAGGTATCTCTCGCCAAACATATTTTTATTACTTGCATAACAATTCGGTGTTTAGAGAGAAGATGATGATTGCCAAGCGTAATCAGGACAAGTTGATTATGAGTTTTCTGACAATCTACTGAAAACCCCGCTGTTTTCTCTGTGTTTTTACAAGATTTGCTGTCAGATAAGTCAATACAAAAGAGTGCAGTGCTTGTAACTTGACAAAATAGCAATTATTTGCTATTATCTATGGAGTAAAACACCCTAAAATAAAAATATGAGCGAAACACTACCAAATCAGCACCCTGAACAGAATAACTGGCAAGAAAAGCTAGAGTTACATACAAATGCTGCTCGTTTGAATGGAGCAGAGGTTTCGAAAATCTTGGGCAGCTCACTTGCAGAGAGTCGCACTGATTACGATGAAATGTACGCTGCTGATACGATAAGCGACAGTGCTCATGAAGACGAAGTACGAAAAATAGACGGTGCAGTAGCAGAATTGGCTAGTTTAAAGGTTGATTCCGAAAGTAGCCAGGGAGATTGTCTGCAAGACGTCTACCTGCTTGCTGAGTCATTAAAGCAAGAGCAGAATAGTGTTCAACCTTACGGTGCAGAGCATTTGGAGCTAGGAAATCGCCGTGCGGCGGTAGCGTATTTATTAGAGCAGTATGACGATCAGATAACTGCTCCACAGCGTGAAATTGAAAAGAGCGTAAAACCAAGTGAAGTCCGTGACGCTATAAAAGAGTGGACGAACCAGACCATAGAATCACATAATGCTCGTGTAGAGAACGCAGCAGGCGAAACTATTGCAGATAGCCCCGAAATGCAAGAGGCACAAGCACGGATCAACGCCCGTTACGCAGAACAAGCAAAGCAACCACAACCGACCGAGACAGTCGATGACGCACGTCAGAAAGTAGCCGAAGTCTTTGGTGATACTGGCGAAAAAGAGCGACAGGCTCTTATCGGTGAAGTTGCTCAAGCTGCAAAAGGCGCAACTCGTATTCATACCGACAGACCGAACGGTGTCACATTGAAGTCTAACTCTGGCGATTATGTCCCCAGAGATGGATTTGCCTCTTTTGGTGATGGCTTGTCCCAGGAAAACCGACATGGTCACGGAACGATGTTGGAGTATGGTGGCTCGGCAGAAGCAATGCTTTTCGCACCAGACACGACTACACGCTACAAAACAGTTACGAAAACCGTTGAAACAGGTGGACGCTTCATGAAGAAAACCCAGCAGGTTGAGGAGCAAGTTCCTGACGGTGAGATACCAACAATGGTAGTCAACCCTGCGACAGGTCAGCAAGAGCCTGGCATTAAGGTGGCGTACCAATTTAACGGCAACAGTCGTAAAGAGAATGGTCAGACTGCATATTACGAGGGTCCTGCGTATGTAACAGAGAGTGGTCGTGCTGGTAATCAGTTGTTCGTAGAAGCAACCTTGCCTAAATCAGTAGCAGACAAATTGAAGCAAGGTGTTGCGGGTAATCCTGAAATAGCCCGTGAGTTCGCAAAAACACTCGCTTTGAACAATGGTATAACAGAGCAAGTATGGAATAGGGCGGTTCGTCCACCTTATGACCAAGTTCCTGACGGTTGGGAGATGACTGTCGCTGATTTGCAATTAAATCAGTACGGGTATCATGATGTTGTTGCCCGACAGGCTGTACAAGCAAGTCGTTAGCTCGATTAGTTTATTAGCTGTTCTTGTTGCTCGGCAACGTACTGATTGGAGTAGCCACGACCGCCTCGGTCTGTTTTTGGCATACGGAGTTTTAGTTCAAAAGGTAGTTGGGTTAAAGCTTTACTATGCCAATGCTAAGTTGTGCCATGCGTCTAGTATAACAGAGGTGCAACAGATTGGCAGAGCAAATGCTGCAAAATGTTTTACAGCGGTTCTGATCTGTGATGACTACACTATTGGTCATAGATAAGCGGAGGAAATATACATGGATGTAACGGGTAAAAAAGTCGCAATTGTTGTGCACAATTATTTTGAACAAGCCGAACTCGATGGCCCACTCAAGGCCTTGCATGATGCCGGCGCCGAAGTGCAGGTTCTCTCTGCGAGCGGTGAGCATACCCTGCAGGGGCTGCACCATGTCGAGCCGGGCGACACTTTTACTGCCGACCTCCTCCTCGACGACGCGAAGCCCGAAGACTACGATGCGCTGGTGCTACCCGGTGGCGCCATCAACGCCGATGCGCTTCGTATGGAAGACACGGCACGCGAGTGGGTCAGATACTTTATGGATTCAGGCAAGCCGTTGGCGGCGATTTGTCATGCGCCGTGGCTGTTGGTATCGGCCGATGTCGCCAAAGGCAAGCACCTCACCAGTTTCTATACTATCCAGGACGATCTGCGTAATGCGGGTGCAGAGTGGAGTGATGACGAGGTCGTCGTAGACGGCAATCTTATTACCAGCCGCCAGCCAGATGACGTGCCAGCCTTTAACGAGGCACTCATGAAACAACTGCTGCAGTAGATTACAGTAGGTAGGGGATCAACTACCAAATAATATATTTTATTCCGCTCATGGTTTGGTATACTGATGAGTATCATGAGTGAACAAACACCGGAGCATACCCCAAGTCCTGTTCGTAAATCTTATAAAATCTTCAAAAAATTCGGCCGTAAAACTGTAATTATGGCCGCTGTTGTCGTGCTATTGGCGCTGGGCGCTGGGGCTGCTTATATATTGTATAAGCGTTCTCATACTACTGAAAAAGTTGCTCCCGGTCCCGGTATCGAGAAGCAATTCGAATCAGAGCAAACGTTAGCTCAAAAAGAAGTAGAAAAGGCAAAAACGCCGCAGGAAAAGGCAAAAGCTTACATGGAAGTAGGCCGTACCGCCTACAATGTCGGCGAATATAAGAACGCCATAAATGCCTACGAGATTGCTGTATCCCTCGACCCGTCACTCAAAGAAAACATCTTAGCTCAGCTGCCGTACGCGTATGCCGCTACCGGCAATAACAAAAAAGCCATTGAGCTTATGACTGAGCTATTAAAAATTAAACAGAACGAAGCCAAAACTGATCCCTTTGCTGCCACGGCTGCTAAAGCGATAGAGAATGATCTTCAACGCTTACAAAAAGGACAGGATTTATGAGCCGCTGGCACCGAAGTCTATATATTGTGGCCCTATTAGCTTTTAGTTTTGTGACGATCGCTATGATACCAGAACGGGCAGCGGCAGCAGGTTATTGCTCGACAGGATGGGGCGGACTTAATGGTTGCCAGGGTTACTTTACGGGCCGTAACGCAAGTGCAACTTTTGGAACGGTAGAAAACATACTGTCGGGCGGACTACGCGCATCGAGTGGCAGTGCATTTATTTCCACGGTTAGAGGCAACCTCAATAGTGGTAGTACCCAAAACAGCCGCGGCGGCGCTTTTATTGTTGCTATGATGCTAGGGCACGGTCCTTTTGGTTCTCCGGGGGCGGGAATTTCGTGGGCTAAGAATAATTTCTCGGATTTTGTTGATTTAGTGAACGCCTACGACAATGCACCATCGGGCGCTAACTACGGCATAAAGTGGAACGTTATGGTTAACCCTAATCGAAACAGCGCCTACTTTACGGATATCCAAGATGATGCATTCCACACGAATAGTAGCGCCGCAGCATCTATCGATTTCTATAACGGCGGCGATCATTTCCAGATTGAGCGTGCGTGTGGAAACTTGTTAGGTGAATTAGTCCCGCCTAAAATGCCAAAAAACTGGAAAATTAAGGTTAGCTCGAGTGTCGATAGAGCTAAGGCAGCGCCAGGTACCTCAGTTACCTGGACACACAAAGTAATGAACGTTGGTACGAGTGAATCTGACGTTATTAGTGGTGTGGTGAAGTGGGGAAGCGAAGGAATCAAGACCGGTGCTACCTCCGTTGATTACTCGCGCAAAATTAAACCGAGCAATCCCGTTGTTAAAACGTATAACTTCACGATACCGAGCGGAGCCAATGATGGCGACAAATTCTGTCAGTTTATAACGGCAGATAAGACGAGCGACAGTAGCGGTGCTAATATGAATAGCGACAGCGACGACGCTTGTGTGATTGTTGCATCCTGGGAGATGACCGGTAAATCTTCTGTCGCACAATATGCTAAGCCAGGTACTTCCGTGACTTTCAGCCACTATGTGAAAAACATTGGAGACAGACAGAGCCCGACAATAACCGGGCAAGTTTATTGGGGCAAGGTAGGTGCTAAGACGTCTGGTTCACCATCGCCAACGGGCTACTACAGTCACAAATTTGATCCAGGCCAACGTGACAATGCTAGTAACAGCTTCTCGATACCTGCAGGCGCAACGCCTGGTACGCAATATTGCCAGTATATTACGTGGAGCAAAAGCTCCAGTACCGATAATTCGACAGGTTCTAGCGCTTCTGCTTGTGTGACCGTTACGGCTGCTTCGCCGCCTGCTAGCATAACGATTAACCTTTCACCATCTGTGAATGGTGGTCCCGATGTAGAACCGGGAGACTCAGCGCCCTTTAATGGCAACGTAGGCGTTTATACTTTTCCGGCTATGAATCAATGGGGTTATACCGAGTATTCCAAACAGGCAAAGGGAAGTCGCGTTGCTATCAACGCATACTCTATAGGCACCACTGTGAATCACAATTATTACTGCCCACACCCACACGACACTTATGTCGGTGGTGGTACTTGCTACCATGACCGAAAAGCGTATACGAAGAAAGCAGATTGTCTAGCGGCAGGGTATAGCTGGAGTGGCTCTTGCTATAACTACCACGCAGCCAATGATAATCCGACTTACTCATGTCCGGGAGGCTACATAAAGGAGAGCAACTCTACCTGTACTTCATATAGTTGTTCGGTCGGTTGGGTGGATTATTCTGCTAGCCCACCGAGATGTAATGGGTGGACATGCCCAGGCGGGTATACGTATTCGCAATCATCACAGCCGACCTGTCCCGAGTATCGTTGTAACGCTGGTTACGGATCGTATGCTCAAGGTGGCAGCCCTTGGTATAGCTCACCTTGTTACATAACCCCTAGCTTCACCTTTGTATGCGTCTGGGATACGGGCGATAGTACGACGGCAACGGTCACGCCGTATACCCCTAATCCAACGTGTAATACGTCAACCTCCAAAACTGCCGGCCCAATCGGGAGTACGATCTGCGCCAGCTTAACGGCGATAGAGCCATCCGGTTGGTCACCAAGCTTTCCGGCTCCCGGTTATGGTAGTCCGGATGGCGGGACCACGTATTACCAGATGTCTACCTGGGGATGGTCAGGTGGTACGGCATCTGGCTGTACAAATGTAATTGGCAAACCATACCTCAAGGTCTATGGCAGTGATGCACGGGTGGGTGGTGGCGTAATGATGGGCAGCGATACCTCAACCTGTTTTAATAACGATGCCGAAATCCGCGCCTTTAATCGCTACGACACGGCGGGCGCCGGTGCCCAGTATGCGGTAATGGCTATGGGTATGATTGATCAGTTTGGTTCAGCCCAGTACAACAACTTCAATGCTACTCCCTCTTACGGTGCTCAACCCACCCAATTAACATTTGCTAATACGAGTTTTGGTAGTGGCTATGGTGTTGGCTGGGGTGCAGCGCCGCCATGCGTAGACTACGTCGGAAATCTACCGTCTACCGCTACTACGACAAGTGGTAATACAAGTTACGGAGCCCGAACAATCTCTGGTGAGGTCGTCGAGCATGTTGTGGGAGATGTCTATCTTGGCGGGAACATTACGTACGACCTCAATGGTTGGGCCAAGGTAGAGGATATTCCTACCTACCGCTTGGTAGTAGAGGGGAACATTTATGTCGGTAGTAACGTGACACAGCTGGATGGTACCTATGTAGCCGTTCCCACATCGAGTTCCAGCGGTCAAATCTATACCTGTGCCAGCGGTATGGGCAGCCCAGTAACAGGAACATTCAGTACTGGCTGTACCAACCAGCTCGTCGTTAACGGAGCCTTTGTAGCCAAGAAGGTACTGTTCGAGCGAGACTGTAGCACGATACGATACGCCAACCGTAACGAGCCGACCGTCTACACTGGCGGTAGTGGCGACAACCAGAACTGCTCGCCACAGAACCGTGCGGCTGAAGTGTTTAACTATACCCCCGAGCTGTGGATCCGAAGTTCTTCTGGAAAACCCAAGGACAAATACGACGCCATCACCAGTCTACCCCCTGTTTTATAGTAGCCAGAAAACTCTTGCAACACATCATAATACTTATGCTATACTTCTAATTAACATGAGCATTTTGAGTGGGAATAATGACTTCTTTGGATTAGACATCGGCACGACCGCCATTCGTCTCGTCCAACTGGGGGGCGGAGGCGCCACTCGGTCGCTTGTTAAGTATGCCTACGTGCCGATTGACGGCAAGATTTCACTCAGTGACTCCAAGGCTGATCAGCAAAAACTGGCCGCTGCCGTCAAACAGCTGGTTACTCAATCAAAGGTTACCACCAAGAATGTTGCTGTCGGTATACCTTCGAATAGAGTCTTCACCACGGTAGTTGATATTGAGCGTCTCAGCGATGCCGAACTCGCTAAATCTATTCGATTGCAAGCCGATTCCCTCATCCCAACTCCTTTGTCCGAATCCAAGATGGATTGGGCCAATATCGGAGACTCTCCCGTCGATAAAACGAAATCAGAAGTCTTACTTACTAGTGTAACTAATGACTTTGTTGAAAATCGCTTAGATATGCTCGAATCAATTGGTCTTAACGTCATCGCTTTTGAGCCAGACAATCTAGCAATTACACGAGCGCTTCTTTCTGGTACCGATACTGTTCCGGAAATGGTTCTCGACATCGGTAACAAATCGACCGACCTTGTGATTAGTATGAATGGAGCTCCTCGTCTAACGAGATCAATACCAACCGGTACCGAAGCTATCATCCGTTCGGCCGAGCAAAACCTCAATGTTGACGAAAAGCAGGCAGAACAGTTCGTGTTTAAATTTGGTTTGTCACGCGATAAGCTTGACGGACAGATCTATCAAGCCATCATCGGCACAGTCGAGATACTAGTAGGGGAGATCGACAAGTCAATTAAATTCTTCCAGACACGTTATCCAGATACCAAGCTCGACCGCATTGTCGTGACGGGTGGCGCCTCGACCTTGCCATCGTTCCCACTGCATCTTGCAAACAAATTTGGCGTCAATGTGGAAATCGGTAATGCCTGGCGTAACGTAGCGTTTGCTCCGGAAATGCAAAATGACCTGCTGTCTATTTCTAACCACTTCAGTGTAGCGGTGGGATTGGCGGAGCGAAACGAATGATTCAATTTAACCTTCTACCAGACGTCAAACTCGAGTACATCCGTACCAAGCGTATGCAGCGCACAATCATGACAATTTCTATTCTCGTGTCTGCTGCCGCCTTTGCAATCTTCGTCATACTGTTAGTAAATGTGTTTATTTTACAAAAAACACACATGAGTCACCTCACTAGCGATATCAAAACGAGCAGCAAGGACTTAACAGACACCAAAGGTCTTGATAAGATTTTGACCGTGCAAAATCAGCTCAACAGTCTACCCGCCATACACGCCGAAAAGCCAGCGGTTACCAGGGTACTGCCTTATATTAAGCAAGTAACTCCTTCGGCGGCGAATATTTCCAGTCTTGAGCTAGATTTTGAACAAAATATTATGACCATCACCGGCGAAACTGATAGTCTCCAAACGGTTAATAAGTTTGTCGATACACTGAAGTTTACCGAATACAAAACTGACGAAGCACAAAAAACTGCCTTTCACAACGTTGTGCTCAGTAACTTTGAACGCACTGAAAAGGGAGCCTCGTACACCATCGACTTACAGTTTGAACCTGTTATCTTCGATAATAATCAAAAAGTTAATCTCATCGTACCAAAGATAATTACCACTCGCTCTGAGCTAGAGAAGCCGGCTTCACTATTCGAAAAGCCAACAACACCCCAAGGAGAGCAACCGTAATGGCACAAAAACACGCTTCATCCAAGAGATTACAAATTGACAAAGCTAATACCACTATCCTGATAGTGACCTCTATCGCGTGTTTCGTTACGGTATTTTCATTGGCGGCATCTAAGGTACTGGTACAGCAGACGGCCTATCAATCGAAGGTCATAGCGCAAAAGACCAAAGCGCGTGATCAGCTCGAGGCTAATCTTAAGGCCCGCGACGATTTGGTTACCCAGTACAAAGCATTTGTACAGCAGCCGATAAACATGATTGGTGGAACTACAGCCGGCAGTACCGACCGAGATGGCGATAACGCCAAGCTGATTCTCGATGCCCTCCCAAGTAAGTACGACTACCCAGCAGTCGCTACCAGTCTTGAGAAGTTGCTGCAGGGGTCAGGCCTGACAATTCGTAGTATTACCGGTGATGATGACGAATTGACACAGGCAATGACTGGCTCTCAATCGACACCAGTGCCTGTCGAAATGCCATTCCAGGTCGGCTTTACAGGCGAATCCACAAAGACTCAGGACTTCTTTACCGCATTGAGCAGATCCATTCGCCCTATGCATGTACAGACGCTGACGATCAAGGGCACCGATCAAGCACTTACCACTGACATTACTGCCAAAACGTACTATCAGCCAGAGAAAAATCTGCATATAAAGAGTGAGGTTGTACGATAATGAAACAAAAAGATATAGCTCTCCTCATTGTGGTTGGCGTTGTTAGTGCTGTAATCGCAATTCTGTCGTCGAGTTTCTTGCTCAATAAGCTCGGTAGTCGAGAATTAAAGGCTGAGGTTGTCGACTCGATTAGTTCCGAATTTAATGTACCCGACGATACGTACTTCAATCAGAATTCACTCGATCCGACACAACTCATTAGAATTGGCGATAACTCTAACCAAACTCCGTTCCAAGCGTCGGAGTAGGAAGGAGAGCGCTTCGTGAGTGTTCTATCAGATGCGACACGGTCGCAAGTAGAAGAAAAATTAGTCAACGACGGTCTGCTGACGTCTGAAAAATTAAGTGAGCTGCAGGCTAAGTCTGAGCACGACAAAACACCGATATTTTCGCTACTCGTCAATGAAGGTGTCGTAAGCGACGAAGACCTCACCAAGACGATTGCCGGTATCGCTAAAGTACCCTATGTTAATCTGTTGACGGCCCGCATCAAGACGGATGTACTTAATTTGCTTCCACAAGAAATAGCTGAGCGCTACATGGCGGTACCACTCGGAGAGATGCAACATCGGCTAGTTGTAGCCATGCTGGATGCCGATAACGTCCAAGCAGTAGACTTTTTATCAAACAAAATCGGCCGCCCTCTCAAGGTGTATACCGCAAGTGAAGCAGGTATTCGAAAAGTACTCAAGCAGTACGAAGCCAATATCGACGAGCGTGTCGTAGATCAATTCTCCCAAAACACTGAGGAGTTAGCTGCTGCCGAACAACAGGCGCCAGACAAAAAGACCGCCAAGCAAGAAATTAAAACCATCGTCCAGGACTCGCCTATTAGTAAAGCGCTGCAAGCAACCCTCGATTATGCGGCAAAAAACCGCGCAAGTGATATTCATATCGAGCCACTTGAGAAAGAGCTCAAGATTCGTTGTCGTATAGACGGTGTGATGCGCGAAATTATGAAATTGCCAAAAAGCACTGAAGCGCCTCTAGTATCACGCATAAAGATATTATCGAACCTCAAGATTGACGAACACCGTATTCCGCAGGATGGTCAGTTTACGGTCCACGTGGCCGAAAAAGACATTGATCTCCGTATCGCTATATCTCCTGTCGTCTGGGGGGAGCAGGTGGTTATCCGTTTGCTCGACAAAACTGGTACCAGCCTTAAGCTAGAAGACATGGGCTATGCCGGCCGAGCGCTCCGTACCATTCGCAAAGGGCTTGAGCGACCCAACGGCATGATTCTTACCTCCGGACCGACCGGCTCTGGTAAGTCGACGTCGCTGTACGCTTTGATTAATGAAATCAAGAACGATTCTATTAACATTGTGACGCTCGAGGACCCGGTTGAGTATAAGATGGACGGCATCAACCAAATCCAGGTAAACGCCGATGTTGGCCTTACTTTTGCGACTGGCTTGCGTTCTATCTTGCGTCAGGACCCCGATGTCGTGATGGTAGGGGAGATTCGTGACAAAGAAACAGCCCAGCTAGCCGTCCAGGCAGCGCTGACAGGGCACTTGGTTTTCAGTACCCTCCACACTAATTCTGCCGCTGGTATTCTGCCGCGTCTTCTCGATATGGGTATTGAGCCGTTCCTGATCGCTAGTACTGTCCATACCGTTATTGGTCAACGGCTGGTGCGCCGGATTGCTGAAGAAGGCAAACAGACCTATCAATCCGATAAAGCAGAAACCGAAGCAGTACGCTCGACATTAGGACGCTTATTGCCGAAAACCGAAGCGGAAGCCAAGGCGCATGCGCAAGACCTCGGATATGAAAGCTTGCCACTAGCAGAACAAAATGCTTATACTTTGTATAAGGGCACTGATAGTCCAGAAGCGCCTGGTGGCTTTAAAGGCAGAATGGGACTGTACGAAGTGTTTGAAGTAAGTGAAGAAATTCAGGATCTAATCATCAAACGCTCCACCAGTACAGAAATCCAAAAGATGGCTCAATCTCAAGGTATGGTTAACATGCGGGAAGATGGCTATCTCAAGGCGCTGGCCGGACGCACTAGTGTAGCAGAAGTAAACCGGGTAGCGGCGATCGACAACGCATAACAGCAAAGAGAAAAGGGTAGGGATGCAAGCACAACCAAGAATCGAAGTATTACTCGAAGAAGTCGTCAAAAAGAAGGCTTCTGACTTACACTTGCAAGTTGGCTTGCCGCCAATGTTGCGGGTTGACGGCGCTTTAGCTCCGGTCACCGGTGCCGACTCATTAACCGATGAGGCGGTTGAGACATTGATATTCGCCGTGCTCGACGAAGACCAGAAACAGATATTGCTCAAAGATAAAGAGTTTGACTTTAGTTTTGCCTTTGGTGATCTGGGGCGATTTCGTGTCAACGCCTTCCACGAACGCGGCAACCTAGCGGCAGCGCTGCGACTCATCCCCAACGACATTCCCAGCATCGAACAGCTTGGTCTGCCGCAAGTGGTTACTAAATTCGCCGATTATCCACGAGGTCTTGTGCTGGTGACCGGCCCAACCGGCTCCGGTAAGTCGACGAGCCTGGCAGCGCTCGTTAATAAGATAAATACTGAGCGGGCCTCGCACATTATTACTATCGAAGATCCTATCGAGTACACGCACCAATCAAAGAAATCAGTTGTGGTACAGCGGGAAGTCCACTATGATACCTATTCGTTTAGCGCTGCGCTCCGAAGTGCGCTGCGTGAGGACCCGGATGTGGTGCTCATCGGTGAGATGCGCGACCTAGAGACAATCGCCTCGGCTATTACGATTGCTGAAACCGGTCACTTGGTGTTTGCGACGCTGCACACCAACTCAGCAGCTCAGTCTATCGACCGTATGGTAGACGTCTTTCCGCCACACCAACAACCGCAGATTCGAGCTCAGCTCAGTAATATCCTAATGGCCATCTGTTCGCAGCGACTAGTGCCTACCATAGGCGGTGGCCGGGTAGCAGCTGCCGAGGTGCTGATAGGCACGCCAGCCGTGCGCAACATTATCCGTGAGGGTAAAACTCACCAGCTTGATGCGGTAATTCAGACCGGTGCAGAATTTGGTATGCAGTCCATGGATAAGACATTAGTAACCTTAATACACAATGGTACGGTTACGTATGAAGAAGCACGTAATGTTGCCGTCGACATCGACGAGCTTGACAGGTTAATGAGAGGTTAACGATGATAACGTACAAGTATACGGCGAGGGATGCAGCGACCGGCAAAAAAATAAAAGCTGAAGTCCAAGCTGATAGCGAAAAAGCGGCAACCAAGCTCATTAGAGAACAAGGCTACAGTCCTCTCGAAATCACGCCAGCTGGTGGCGGACCGGCCGCACTAAAGTTTTTCAATAAGGTTAGTACAAAGGACAAGATTCTCTTTTCGAGACAGCTTTCCACCTTGATTAACGCTGGTTTGCCGCTCATACAGAGTTTAAGAACCGTAGCAGGACAAACGCAAAGTAAGCCATTTAAGCTGGTCATCACGCAGATTATCAGCGACGTCGAGGGCGGTTCGGCATTTTCGGTTGCACTCGCCAAACACCCCGATGTTTTTAACCAGATCTTTATTAGCTTGGTACAATCCGGTGAAACTTCGGGTACGCTGGATGCCGCCCTAGAACGCTTGGCCACGCAGCAAGAGAAAGACGCTGAGGTAGTCAGCAAGGTAAAAGGCGCCATGGTATATCCGGTTATCGTCTTGTGTGTCATGTTTGGCGTAGTCGGCTTTATGATTGTAAAAGTCTTGCCGCAGGTAGAAGTCTTGTACGAGGGCATGCCTGGAGCAGAGCTGCCGCTTATTACCAAGATATTACTGGCAATATCGCATGCTCTTATTAGTTTCTGGTGGATTGCCATACTGCTCATCGTTGTTGCGGTGGTATTCGGTAGTCGATGGGCAAGGACGCTTGGTGGCAAACGAGTGGTCGACACCATCAAAATGCGGTCATGGCCCATTGCACCTTTGTTCATGAAACTCTACATGGCACGGTTTGCTCGTACCTCGACAACCCTGGTGGCCAGTGGCGTACCGCTTATCCAGGTACTCGAGATAACTTCCGAGGCCATCAATAACGTCCACATTAGCGGATCAATCCACCGGGCCATCGATAAGGTAAAGGGGGGTAAAGCGCTGTCCGACTGCTTGGCCGGCGACCCTAACTTTTTACCACTGGTACCTGACATGCTGAAGATTGGTGAGCAATCGGGTGCAATCGAGCAAATGCTCGAAAAAACGGCCGATTACTACGAAAAAGAAGTCGATAATCAGATTAAAGCCATCTCAACAATTATCGAGCCGGTACTGATGGTTATATTGGGCGTTTTTGCCTTTATTATCGTCGCGGCCGTGCTGCTGCCAGTTTACGGCTTAGCCGGCAAGAGTGTGATTAATTAGATGCTTGCTTTTTATAAGCGTAAGCATTACTATTGGTCCATAAGCGTATTTAACAACAATGCAAAGGGGGCATTTGCAATATGCTGCACAAGCTAAAAAAACAAGACCAAGGTTTTACTATTATCGAAGTGTTGATTGTCTTGGCAATTGCCGGACTTATCCTACTGGTTGTCTTCATGGCCGTACCTGCACTGCAGCGTAACTCACGTAACACACAGCGCAAGAACGATGTGAGCGCATTGCTCGGTGGTGTAACTGAGTACAGCTCTAACCATGGCGGTGCATTACCCACAGATGCTGACGAGGTTATCGATCTCGCCAAGACTGGCTTCTATCTCGGCAAAGGAATAGCTGCCGGGCAAATAGACCTCAAAACATCAGCGCCGCAAAACGCATTAGCTGAAACAGCTGCTGATGATCGCGTCGTTATCGTGACGGGGGCAAACTGTACTGCTGCTGGCGGTGCAGCCAAGGGCGCTGCTCGTGGTACAGTCGTACTGTACGAAATTGAAGGCTCTAGTGGTAAATTTACCGCTGCTTGTCAAGAAAGCTAGTACATACGTTGTACAGAACGCATAGGAGGGCAGTAAGCCCTCCTATTTTTATGTTACTATGATGCTTATGGTTGTTATTGCTCTAGGCTTACTGGGCCTATGTTTGGGAAGTTTTGTGAACGCACTCGTATGGCGACTGTATCAACAGGCACTGCCAGCAAAACGCCGCGTGGCAAGCGATCAGGCGCTGTCGCTCAGCAAAGGCCGCTCGATGTGTCCGCACTGCCAGCATGTGCTGGGTGTAATGGACCTGCTACCAGTTGTCAGCTGGCTATGGCTCCGCGGCCGGTGCCGCTATTGTCGCGCCACAATCAGTGCACAATACCCGCTGGTCGAATTGGCTATGGCGGCAGTCTTTGTTGGATCGTATCTCCTTTGGCCCTATACCTTCGATACACAAGGAATTTTCTTATTATCTATGTGGCTGCTGGCCTTAGTGTTGCTGATGGCGCTCCTAATCTACGATTTTCGATGGATGCTGTTGCCAAACCGCCTCGTGTTTCCGCTCATTGGCCTCGGGGTTATCCAAGTACTGGTAGTAGCAATAGTCTTCGATGGTGGCCTTCGTTCGGTTCTTGCCGCTCTCTTTGGTTTGGCAGTAGCTGGGGGCATATTTTTTGTGCTGTTTCAAGTTTCGAAAGGCCGCTGGATAGGTGGTGGTGACGTCAAATTGGGCTTTGCCCTCGGGCTGATCCTGGGTAGCCCGCTCCAAGCTGCGCTGCTGCTATTTGTGGCTTCGCTACTCGGTTGCCTAGTGGCCGTGCCAGGATTGGTCCGCAAAAAGCTCAGTCGTGCCAGCCGTATACCATTTGGGCCGTATTTGATTGTCGCGATGCTTTTGGTAGTTCTGTGTGGGCGCATTGTAACGGATTGGTATGTACATGATTTGTTGCTTTTACCGTAACCAGAAAACACAACGTTTCTTAATGCTTATGGTATACTAAACGCATATGAACAGGGGTAATCGTAGTACGGGTTATACAATTGTCGAAACTATGATTTTTCTCGCGGTTAGTTCTTTGATGTTCATCAGCGCCATGATTCTTATCAATGGTCGTCAGAGCCGCGCCGAGTTTATACAAGCCGTCCGAGTGTTCGAGGCAAATCTTCGTGATGTCGCCAACGACGTATCGACAGGGTACTATGCCAATACAACTCAGGCCGGTGATAAGATTGGCTACACAATTGCGGGACTGCCGTTACATTAACAACTACTAATGTTGATGTGCAGGGAGCTAACCGTGGATGTATCTTTATAGGACGTTCCCTTCAGTTCGGACCGAGCGGTAGTGACAAGGGTGCATATAATCTCATCACCTTAGTTGGTCGTCAGTGGAAGGGTGGTAGTTTTGCGACGGGAGATGTCACTAATTTTACTGAGGCTACGGTAAATCCGGTGGCGCCTACAAGCGCAATGTCAACGGTACCCGATGGCTCACAGCTCGTACCAATTACCGGTGGGGTTACGGCGGAATGCATCTTCTATGGAAATAAAACACCGGCAGCATCAAAACCATGCAGCCAAACGTCTGGTATAACGAGTGTAGACTCAGTCACTTTCATGACTACATTTAATGGCACCGATTCTCAAGGGCAGCTAGAATCTGGCATAGCGCATGTTGACTTAGTCGTTTCGGCATCAACAACAACCATGAATCGGTCGCTTGCTGCGGCTGCTAACTCACTGAAGTCATATAATGATAGTACTACTGTCGTTAATCCTCCGAGCGGTGTCTTTATTTGCCTGCAAAGTAATGGTAGCAATCAAATGGCGCTCATAAACATTGGGGGCGAAAACAGTCGATTCTCATCTGCAACTAAAATACTAACCGGGAAGTGCACGTAATGAAAATGCTCAATTCCAGGAGATACCATTGGTGAGGTTTTGATAGCCATCGCTGTAACAAGTGCTATGTTAGGAGGAGCTTTCGTGGTCGTTAATAAAACCCTAGCTAATGCTCGACAGGCTCAAGAACACGGTGAAGCCCTGCAGATTGCTCGAGCCCAGGTAGAAGGACTCAAAAAGCTATCAGAATGAGACGGTGGCATGAAGGCCCTCTTTTTACTGACGGCAGTAAGACTCACTGTATATATCTAGAAACGACCACTGAAACCATCAGCGCAGTGCCTTTTTGCAAGTGTTTCTAGCCTCCGCAAGCGAACCCTAGTGACTACCCTGATAAGTGTAAACAGTCCAGAGGATCGATACATTTTTGGTTGGCGCAATTCGCGATACCGTATCTCGTGCAGGCGTAACGTATGATAGTTTCCGGGTATACGTGAACTGGCGAGGGGCAACCGATAAAGATGATGAAGTAAGGCTTACATATCAGGTGTATCGACCATGAGTAAACGACATCAAGCCGGCTTTACGATTATTGAATTACTTATTGCTACTGCAGTTTTTTCACAGTATTGTTGCCGTATCTGCTGCAATAATTCAGATTGGACGTCTGTATTATAAAGGGGTGACGTCTGCGCAGACTCAAGATGTAGCGCGTACTATTATGGATGACGTAAGCCAATCAATACAGTATGGTTCTACCGGCCAACTTGGGGGGATACTATTGCGAATGGTTCTGACCCACAAAGCAAAGCAATTTGCATTGATGGGCGTCAGTATAGTTTCCGCTTCGCGAGCAACGATTAAACGCTAACCATGCTCTGGTTGTTCGTAAGGTGAGTGGCGGTTGTGATGGGACTCCTGCTCAGAATCTTCAGCCGGACGTTACTCCCGCTCCTACGGGAGAAGAGATGCTGGCTCCGCATATGCGAGTCTCAAATCTCGACGTAAAACCTTTTGGCGATCCCGATATATATCGCATAGTGGTAAGGATAGTATATGGTGATGATGATTTACTGTGCAGTAGCGCACTCAATAATTGTTCCTCAATCGCTAAGATGTCAGAAGCACAAATCAATGCGGCTAGAGATTTAGCTGTAAGAATATACGATCAGGTACACAATTTTGCGCAGTATCAGAGTTAACGACATTAGCAGAAAGGCGACTTAAATGACCAATCTCTCACAAAATTCTCGTGTTTCGCACAATGAATCGGGGATGGTCGCAATTATTGTAACCCTGATTCTCATGCTAGTTATCAGTTTGACGGTTCTTGGTTTCGCTCAAATTATTCGACGAGAACAAAGGCAGCAACTGGATAGACAACTGAGCACTCAGGCTGTGTACGCGGCCGAGCGTGGCATAAACGCCTCTCGACAATTTATTAATGACAAATGGCTATCGAAGGGCCAAATCCCCCCAGACAAAGATACATGTAATAACACGGGACAATACAATAACCTGCCCCAAGCGTCGATTCCTCTACTAATACATCCTCCTCCTGTTTACTTATAAGTGGTTCGCCACAGTCACCAGTGTATGATCTTTCTGCTAGTGCGCCGTCTAAAATTTTTCCTGTTATTGCTAAGTCGGGTGTGGTTAGTAAGCTAAACATATCATGGACATCACCGCCAGAGGTGGCTAATCCAATAGCCGGTTGCCCAAATGTTGGCGGTGATCAGCTGCCTGTCGCCGCGAACTGGCAGTGCGGTTATGGAATTATACGTATGGATGTGACGAACTCGACTTCATTGAACCGCACGACACTAATGGCCAATACTTTTACGGCTTTCTTGTATCCAACAGTCTCCGGCACAGGCAGTGTTTCGTTTACGGGTTCGGGCACTAATATTCACGGTAGTATTGCCAACCAGGGAGCTATTCCCGATGCGAAATGTGACGGTACAAAGTGCAAAATGACGATATACAACCTCAATGGCAGCGACTACTATGTCAGAGTTTCGACGTTATATCGAGATACTAAGTTTCAACTAACTGCCCTCGATAGCAGCAGCAACCCACTGAGTCTTACTGGCGCTCAAGTTGTCATAGATTCGACTGGACGCGCGAATGATGTATTACGCCGCCTGCAAGTACGCATACCATTGATAAATAATGGGCTACATTCAGATTACGGCGTAGAGAGCACACACTCAATATGTAAACGATTTGTTGCATATCCTGGCTTAGTTAACAATACAATCTGCCCTTAATCTCGTACACAATCCCGACTGGACTTGTGGTGGAATTGCTCGTGGATTTTCCGCAAATGCGGGTCAGTGACGTGAGTATAGATCTGCGTGGTACTGATATTACTATGGCCGAGCATTGCCTGGACCGATCGCAAATCCGCGCCGTTCATTAACAGGTCGGTGGCGAAGCTATGTCGTAGTGTGTGTGGGCTGACGTGCTTGGTGATGCCGGCAAGCAGGGCATAGCGGGCTACGAGGCGCTGGATGCTGCGTGCGGTCAGCCGATGAAAGTTGCCCGATACATCGACTTTGCGGGTGCCACTGTAGCGAATAAAGAGCGGACGGGCGGTATCCTCGCGCTTTTGGAGGTAGTGATCGATCCATTTTGCAGCTTCCGGGCTGATAAATATTGGGCGATCCTTTTGGCCTTTTCCTCGTACCGTAAATTCGCGCCGCTTGAGGTTAATGTGGTCTTGGTCGAGTCCGACGAGTTCGCTGACGCGCAAACCACTCGAGAATAGCAACTCCAAAATGGCTCGATCACGTAACCCTACTAGTGTCGATAGGTCGGGCTGGGCAAATATACGCTTGAGTTCATCTTCGTTCAGCCACGTAACTTGTTTGCGCTTGGTGCGGGCAAGCTCAACTTTGTCTGCAGAGAGGGCAGGTATGTTTCGCCGAGCACAATATTTTAAGTAGGCTCGAAGGGCGATTAGGTGATAATTTTGGGTACTCTTTTGGAGCTCGTCGCTGGTGTTGGTGCCGAGTCGGTTCAGCCATAGACGCCATTTACGAATCATTTCGGGGGTAATGTCGGCTACTTCTATGTCGCCAGCAAAGTCGAGCAGGCGGGTGAGGTAGTGGTCGTAGTTAGCAATTGTTTTTTGAGATCGGTTTTGTTCAATCTCAAGGTACTCAAGAAAATCAGTTTTGCTTTTGGAAAATCGCATATGCTTAGTATAGCATTGTGCGACACTCTCGACGGCTCGTCTTTGCAATTTGTCTCTGTTATAATGGAAGAAAGTAAATAGGAAAAGTAAATGGAACGAACGCTTATTATTGCCAAGCCTGACGCTGTCCAAAGAGGCCTCGTTGGGGAAATCATTAGCCGCCTCGAGCGCAAAGGGCTAAAGCTGATAGGTCTTAAAATGATGCGCCTCGACAGCAAGCAGCTGCAAGCTCATTATGCCGAGCACCTCGAGAAGCCGTTTTATAGCGGGCTCGAGGATTTTATGAAAAGTTCGCCGGTGGTCGTTATGGCGTGGGAGGGATTTGAGTGCGTTAATTCAGTACGCATCCTCGTGGGAGCAACCAACCCCCGTAACGCCGAAGCGGGGACCATCCGTGGCGATTTCTCTATCGGTACGGGGCGTAACCTCATTCATGCTTCAGATAGTCAGAAATCTGGCAACGAAGAAGTCTCGCGCTTCTTTGGCGAGAGAGAACTGTTTGACTATGACAAATCAGAGTACGTTCACATTTACGAAGAGTTCGAGCGTAAGTAAAGCCTAGGGTTCTCTTGATGCCCAGGCCTCAGCCTCATATGGGGCCTATTGGCGTAAGCCGTGAAGGTGGGTCGAATCCGATTCGAACAGATTTTATGCTACAGTCAGAGTAATGCCCCTGTAGTTCAATGGATAAAACAACTCCGTCCTAAGGAGAAGCTGGGGTGAGAACAGCCGGTGGCTGTTCGCAAGGGAATGTTCCGAAGCGAGCTGGCCTCGCGCTCGTGAACTTCCGGGCCCGCCGAAGGTGGGTCGAATCCGATTCGAACAGATTTTATGCTACAGTCAGAGTAATGCCCCTGTAGTTCAATGGATAAAACAACTCCGTCCTAAGGAGAAGCTGGGGTGAGAACAGCCGGTGGCTGTTCGCAAGGGAATGTTCCGAAGCGAGCTGGCCTCGCGCTCGTGAACTTCCGGGCCCGCCGAAGGTGGGTCGAATCCGATTCGAACAGATTTTATGCTACAGTCAGAGTAATGCCCCTGTAGTTCAATGGATAAAACAACTCCGTCCTAAGGAGAAGCTGGGGGTTCGAATCCCTCCGGGGGCACCATAAGCGTAATCTGTTACAATTTGGGTATGGCCCGTAGCGACACACCAACCACAGTAAAATACTTTGAAGATCAATTTGATGACGAAGAGGTGCAGTTGGTGTTTCGCAAACACCCCATTGTTATGCGCAAAGGGCTTATTATCGGCATGGCTGCATGGCTGGTCGGTCCGGTAATCATGATGATTCTTGTATTCACCCAGCCTGATAACCCACCAACGATGACCGCATTCTTTGGTAGTCTCGTCGGCAGTATTCTCTTGGGAATCTTAGTACTGGTGCCATTTTGGATTAGTTGGTACTTTAGCGTGTACATTGTAACCGATCAGCGGTTTATCCAAATCACGCAAAAAGGCTTGTTTACCAGAAGTGTCGTGGACATTACCTTACCGCAGATTCAGATGATTAATTACGAAGTGACCGGTCTGCAGGAAACGCTCCTAGGATTTGGTACAATAAGGGTGCAGACATATGTTGGTGAGCTCGTTATTCACGATGTTCATCACCCCGCCAAGACGGCCAAGAAAATACAGCTCATTTTGCGCGATCTCGGGGTTATGGCGGCTGCACTTCAATAGATTATGAAACCACATAAACCAAGACTTTCTAAGGTAAAAACTGCTATTCCATTTCGTCGCGCTTCCAAGAAGCCGAAGGATGATGACAGTGTGCCGCGCATTACCAATGATTCCGTTGCCGAGCATCGAGAAGAGATTCTTGGCCGTGCCCGCAAGTTTATTTATCCGCTGCGACATTCACGCAACCGCGTAATCAAATTATCGGTCGGCGTGGTGGTGACGGCACTGGTGCTGTTTTTTGTAGGGAGCGCCCTCGCACTGTATAGGTTCCAATCAACCTCATCTTTTATGTATGGCGTGACACGAGTCGTGCCGTTTCCGGTCGCGTGGGCCAATGGCCGCTTGGTGTCGTACGAGAGCTATCTCTTTGAACTACGTCACTACATGTATTATTACGAGAACCAGCAAGGGGTGAACTTTCAGTCGGACTCTGGCAAGCGACAGCTGGCCGTCCTCAAACAGCGTTCACTGGAGCAGGCTATCGACAGGGCATATGTAGCCAAACTAGCCAATAAGCATGATGTACGGGTCTTTCCGCAAGAAATCAATGAACAGGTTGCTATCGCAAAAGAACAGAACCGATTGGGAGCGAGCGACGCGGTGTTTGCTTCAGTACTCCGCGAATTTTGGGGTTGGACGCTTGCCGACTTCAAACACGAGCTAAAGTTAGAACTACTTGATCAAAAGGTAGCAGCAGCACTTGATACCGCGACGACACAGCGAGCAGATGAGGCCTATCGGCAACTCCAAAATGGCGCAGATTTTTCCAAACTGGCTCAAAAAGTATCCGACGATACGTCTACTAAGCAAAATGGAGGCAAGTACGGCTTTGACATAACGAGAGCTAATCGTGATCTATCGCCGGTCCTCATACAAAAGATATTTTCGCTAAAACAAGGCGAATACTCAGGAGTAATCAATACGGGCTACAACTTGGAAATAGTTAAGGTGCTCAAAATCGAGGGGTCAAAGAGGCAAGCGGCCCACATGGCTTTTGCCTACAAAGACATCAATGACTACGTCACACCGCTAAAAAAAGCGCATAAACCGTCGCGATTTATTCACGTCAACTAGTTATTGCTTTTCGGGCCATTGCTTGCTATGATTACCTCTGTTACTTACTTAGGTAAGCAGGTCCATATCAATACGGGCTCGTAGTGAAGTGGTTATCACGCCTCCCTGTCACGGAGGAGATCGCCGGTTCAAATCCGGTCGGGCCCGCCAAAGAAAATCCTAGTAATGCTAGGCTTTTTCTTTGGACAGACTTCTTCTGTATTGGGCATAGAAAAGACCTATCCTCGCCGATAGGTCTTTTCTATTGGACAGACTTCTTCTTTGATTGGACCCGTCGAGGAGCCAACGCAGCCAACGGTCATGGTGGTGTAGTGAAGGCGCGCAGAACTCTCCTTCGAACACTTAGGAGCATGTTAAAGGGTTAAGTCCTATATACCTGACGTGCTTCGCTTACTTACCTGTATTGAATTAAAAATATTACATCATCGACGTGCCATGCACCGTATACTTCGCTAGGTAAATAGGAGGAACAAGATATATGATTTTAAATATTATTTTATGGATTATCTTCGGTGCACTAGCAGGTTGGATAGCATCGATTATTATGCGAACCAATGCTGAGATGGGCGCTCTTGCAAACATCGTCGTCGGAATTATCGGTGCTTTCATCGGTGGTTTCATTGTGCAGGCTCTGACCGGCAATGAAGTTAGTGGCTTTAACCTTGGCAGTCTCCTTGTGGCTATTCTTGGTTCAGTCATTCTCATTGGCATCGTTAAGATGTTCCGTCACAACTCTGCTTCTCACGTGCACTAAACATAGTGATAAATTTGTGGTAAAAAAGGCGCAACCATGCGCCTTTTTTTGCTATTAGCGTCGTGGCAAAACAGGGATGATTTGCTATAATTGTCCGAGGTATCGCCACCTTAGCTCAGTTGGCTAGAGCATCGCTTTCGTAAAGCGGGGGTCCGGGGTTCGAATCCCCGAGGTGGCTCCATTTTTATGTCTGGCAGGTCTGCACATGGATGCGGGTATCGTATAGCGGCCATTATGTAGCCTTCCCAAGGCTGAGATCTGGGTTCGACTCCCAGTACCCGCACCAGATGGTACAATAGTATATAGCTCATGAATATCCCGAAGCAATTTTTTAGAGACCGGCTCATTCTGTTACTCATGAGTCTCAACGTATTCCTAACGTTCCTAACGTTTATGTTCTTGGTCTTTCGAATCGGCGGCGGCCACAGCAGCTATATTGTGCAATATCGGCAAAGTCTGGGCTCAGACGCGTATACCGCCGGTACGGTGTGGCAACTACTTAGCTTTGGTTTATTCGCTCTTATGATATTGATAGGGAATAGTTATCTGAGTATGCGTATGTATCTTATCCATCGGCAGCTTTCTGTCGTTGTACTTGCAATGGCAACATTACTCTTGATAGTTGGACTCGTCGTAAGTAACGCACTGCTCATTTTGAGGTAGGGGTGTGGCGAAAAAAGACCTAGAAATTCCATACGAAAAGCAACGTAAGGGCCACTACCGGTTCTTCGAGATCCTGCCGGGTTCTATCAGCTGGACCATGCTTGCACTGCCGTTCGTACTGAGTTTTATAAATGTCACTCTCGCCGCAACATTTATCTTGATATATTTGCTTATAAATTTTGCCCGGGTCTTCGCCGTCAATGTTCGAGCGTTACAGGGCTACCATACTATGCGAAAGTATCAAAAGTACGACTGGTCGCTTTTGCTCAAAGAACTATCTCGAGGCCGAATAACATCTAAAGAAGAGGGGATACGGCCGGCGTGGCATCGACGTATCGTCGAACTGCAGGCGAACAAAAAATCAGTACTGCACCCGAAGGATATGATACATGTCGTTATCATCGCAACGTACAACGAAAACCGCGAAACGCTCGAGCCAACCATCCAGTCTGTGCTGGCATCAAACTATAATATGAAGCAAGTAATATTTGTTCTCGCTTACGAGGAGAGGGGTGGAACAGAGGTAGAGTCGCAAGCAAAACAGCTCGTGCGTGAATACAAAAATAAGTTCATGGATGCAATGGCCGTTAAACACCCCAAAGACATACCAGGCGAGATAATTGGTAAGGGCGGTAATATATCGTACGCCGGCCGCCGACTGCATGAGTATTTACTTAATAAAAAAATTGATATCGACCGCGTTGTTGTGACCACACTCGACGCCGACAATCGTCCCGATCCTCAATATCTCCCAGCGCTCAGTTATGTCTACGGTGCCTACGACGACCCACACCATGTGTCGGTACAACCGATCTCCATGTACACTAATAATATCTGGGATGCTCCGGCACCCATGCGCGTCCTCGCAACTGGTAATAGTTTTTATAATATTGTGATGTCCGTACGACCTCACATATTGCGGAACTTTTCGTCTCATGCTCAAACGATGTCGGCGCTAATCGATACTGACTTTTGGAGCGTCCGTACTATCGTTGAGGATGGGCACCAGTTCTGGCGCTCATACTTTTGCTACGATGGTGACTACCGTGTCCTGCCACTGTACGTGCCAATATATCAAGATGCCGTGCTGAGCAAGGGCTACCTGAAGACACTCAAGGCCCAATTTGTGCAGCTACGTCGCTGGACGTGGGGCGCTTCCGATGTCGCCTATGTTATCGACCAAGGTTTCTTTAAGCCCAATAAAGTCCCTCGTATCGATCTCATTATGAAATCGTTGCGTTTGCTAGAAGGTCACGTTACGTGGGCCATCGCGCCGCTTCTGTTACTTTTCTCTGGTTTTATCCCAGGTTTGTTCCATCCACAGAGCTATGCCGCCAATGAATTACCGCTGATTGTCAGTCGCGTACAAACCGTAGCATTGCTGGGAGCACTAGCGTCGCTATTTATTTCGTTTAAGACGTTGCCACCTAAACCGGCGCGGTATCGTGAACATCGACGGCTCTATATGGTGCTGCAATGGGTGTATCTGCCGATTACGACCATAGCATATAACTCATTTGCTGCCTTATATTCACAGACTCGACTCATGTTCGGTTGGTATTTGTCCAAGTTTGATATTACCGAAAAAGCAGTAGTTGATGATACTGGCGCCACAAAAACAGGCTTAGACCAGCGTTCGTAACAAAACCTACTAGCGATGGTACGCTGCGTAATGATTGCCGGCGAGGCTATCAAAGTTCTGTAGGGTATCTAGAGTGGTGCGTCGAATGGTGTCTACCGTAATGATTGCAGACGTGGATGTGCTGATGAGTTTAGAAATAATCGTATCGACGAGAGCCGAGGCATCTTGAATGGCATGCTGTCGATGGCCAAGGCTTCTATAGATGCTTACTAGCAAGATATCACGAGAGAATGGCACGAGATCCGCTGAAGGGCTCTCTACACGTAGAGCAGCTTCGTAGCGGGCAATTTCCTCGGTAGTAAAAATACTGTGGCAGCTGTTACATTTGCGCCGCCGCCACACCAAGTTGAGTCGCTTCATGTGACGGGAATTGACGACCTGCGTCGGCGAGGAGCAATAAATACATACCATGACTACATATTGTCATAACACTGGGAGAAAGACTAGTGGATAAGCATGAGAAAACAGTGGATATAAAAAACCACCCCTGTTGGGGTGGTTTAGTGTAGATTTACTATACTACTGTGTCGGTTTGACGACACGTAATCGCCTTACTCGATCGGTTCGTTTTACAGGGGTGATGAGTTCCTCGTAAAACAAAACAAAAGAATCGAGCGCACTAGTTGTCTTAGTACTCACTAAGTCTTCCCGTTTAACTGAAACATATTACTATGTCGTAAAATGCATGTCAAGTAGTGGGGAACAATGAGTAGTGAAATCAACAGGGGTATAATCGTCACAAATCAGTTGAGATTCGCCGCAAAGTACGATATAGTTTATCTGTTCTACTGTTAGGGCTCTTAGCTCAGTTGGCTAGAGCGCTTCCTTGACGTGGAAGAGGTCAGAGGTTCAAGTCCTCTAGAGCCCACCATGGATGATATAAAAAACTACCCAACGGGTAGTTTTTTGTTTACCAGGATTCGCGGTGTAACATACCATATATGGCATACTTCAGAAGTGTCTATCCACATGGGTAATAGTAGAAAATACAATACTTTTATACTAGCCATATCGTACCGACTGCATTATATTAGTACTTGGAGTTGAGGTTTTGGGATGTGTTATAATCACATTCGAGCGGTGATACGGCCTCACCACCCGTTGAGCTCCGTCGGCTACCAAAACGTACGTAACGTGTCGGTACAAGAGCCTTGGTAACAAGGAAGTCCGGTGGAACCGCCAAAGCACTATTGCTTGGTCCGAGACGCACACTATGATTCAGTACAACTGCGAGAGTATTGAATCAAGGGTGCGTCTTTTGTTATTTAATACTTAACGAAGGAATAGCCATGAAAGCAGAAGAGAACTTATATGCAATGCGTCACAGCCTGGCTCACATTCTTGCCGGTGCAGTGCAGCAACTCTACCCGCAGGCTAAATTTGGCGTCGGGCCAGTTGTGGATGCAGGATTTTATTACGACATAGATATAGAAGGCGCCCAGCTTTCGGAAGCTGATTTCCCGTCTCTTGAGGCGGAAATGAAAAAGATTATTAGTGCCGATGAACCTTTTGAGCTCTTTGACATGAGTATTGCTGAAGCTATTAGGTGGGCTGAAGAAGCTGATCAACCATATAAAACCGAGTTGCTACAGGACCTGAAACGAGCTGGTACAACAGTCGCCAAAGATCTCGACCGCAGTCAGCTTGGCGTCGCGGCTGATGATTCATCAAAAGTAGAGCGGGTGACCTTCTATCGCAATGGATCTTTTACCGATCTCTGCCGTGGTCCCCATGTCGCCTCTACCGCAAAAGTCGGTGCTTTTCAGCTCTTGCGTATAAGTGGCGCCTACTGGCGTGGGGATGAACATAAACCCCAAATGCAACGGATTTATGGCGTAGCATTTGCAACCGATAAAGAATTACGGCAGCACCTTCACCAATTAGAAGAGGCAAAAAAACGCGATCACCGCAAGCTCGGTCAAGAGCTGGACCTATTTGTATTTTCAGACATGGTCGGTTCCGGTCTGCCGCTCTTTACGCCGCGCGGTACGGTTCTTCGTGAACAGTTAGCTGAGTTCTCGAATCAGTTGCGGATGCGGCATGGCTTTGAAAAAGTCTTTATTCCACATATGACCAAAAAAGATCTCTATGAGGCCTCGGGCCACTGGGCGAAGTTTGGCGACGAGTTGTTTTTGGTAAAGAGCCAAGAGACGAGTGATGAACTAGTCTTGAAGCCGATGAATTGCCCGCACCATACGCGTATCTATGCCAGTAAGCCGCGGTCCTACCGCGATTTACCGATCCGTTATCTCGAAACCACGACGGTGTACAGAGATGAGAAAACCGGAGAACTGGGAGGGCTTAACCGCGTAAGAGCAATTACCCAGGATGATAGCCATGTTTTTTGTCGCGATGATCAAATTGAGATAGAGATTAATAAGCTGCTGGCTGCTGCTCATGAGCTATATAGTACGGTTGGCATGGAGCTCCGGGTGCGGCTCAGCTATCGAGATGGCAGTGATGCATACCTCGGAGCACAAGAATTGTGGGAAAGCGCTCAGTCGCAACTAAAGAACGCCGTCGTGGACAACGGCGTGGAGTATTTTGAGCAAGAAGGTGAGGCTGCATTTTATGGGCCAAAAATTGACTTTATGGCCACCGATGCCTTAGGTCGGGAGCACCAGGTTGCCACCGTACAACTCGATTTTATCCAACCTAAGCGCTTCGGTCTCGAATACACCGCTGAAGACGGAAATGTCCATCAGCCTGTCATGATCCACTGCGCATTACTTGGCTCGATTGAGCGTTTCCTCGCGGTGTATATCGAACACACCGCTGGCCGTTTCCCGGTGTGGCTAGCGCCAGAACAGATACGTTTTATCACGGTCAATCAAGAACAGCCGACGGTAGATTTCGCGGAGAAGTTGTTGCGTAATGCCCTTGATTTGGGATTGCGGGCAACACTAGACAACTCTAATGAGTCAGTCGGAAAGAAGATTAGGGCAGCTGAGCTTCTTAAAACTCCTTATACGGTGGTGATCGGCGAAAAGGAAATAGCTGGGGTAGATCTCGTACCACGTATTCGTCGGGATTTACGTGTCTCAGAAGAAGCGAAGACCTACACGGTTGACGAGTTTTTGCAGACCGTTGCCAATGAAGTAAAAAGCCGCGTCAGTAAGACATCACTTTAGTTTGTTACAATATTGCCGATGAGTAAGCAGACTATTGCAGTCGATGTCGATGATGTATTAGCGGTGCATGCTGAAGCTATGGTGGCGTATAGCAACCGGGTATTTGGAACTTCCTTAACCATTAATGACTATACCGAGCATTGGTCGGCAATGTGGCAGGTTGATCACGCCGAGACAGCTCGTCGAGCTGAGCAGTATCACAAAACGAATGACATGGCAGAGTACAGGCACCACGTTGACGCCGAACAGGTATTACGCAAATTAACGGAACATTATCGACTTATTGTTGTGACGGCGCGGCGTAAAGAGGTGTCAGTGCTTACGGAAGAATGGATCAAGAAGTATTATGATGGTATTTTTGATGGCATTCATTTTGCTGGTATATGGGACACCATAACAGCCGACTCTGCAACGGCAACAAAAGCTGCGATTTGCCACGAACTAGGTGCCGACTATCTTATTGATGACCAATCAAAACATTGTAATGCGGTCGCAGGGAATGGGATCACGGCAATTATGTTCGGTGACTATCCTTGGCAATCGGGTGCGGCATTATCTCCAGGGGTGGTGCGCTGCAAAACTTGGCAAGCTGTAGGGGAGTTTTTTGATGCCAAAACCAAACGCTGAGCCAAATTTTCGACAAAAGGTGGAGTCTATCGTGGCGCAAATTCCGACCGGCAAGGTGATGACTTATGGCCAAATTGCTGCGCTCGCTGGTAATGCCAGGGCAGCGCGGATAGTCGGCGGCATTGCACACTTTGGTGATAGCGCTTTGCCATGGCAACGAGTCGTAAGCAAAACAGGGATGTTGGCCAGCGGATATCCTGGTGGGCGAACGGCTCACCGTCTTATCCTTGAACAAGAGGGTGTAGTGGTGGCGACCGATAACAGCGCCGATGTCGAACATCTCCTATGGTGGCCGAAAAATGATAGAGAGTCGAGTAGGGAGCTTGATAGATGACACCTCTCGTCGTAATTGTAGGTCAAACAGCTAGTGGTAAATCTGCTCTGGCAATGGAAATAGCGAAACGAATCGGCGGAGAAATCATATGCGCCGACTCATGGACGGTATATCCAGGTTTTGATATTGGCAGCGCTAAGCCATCTGACGCAGATCTTGCTCAGATACCGCACCACCTCCTCGATATTGCCGATCCTCGGGAAGGTTTTAGTGCAGTATTGTTTCAACGAAAGGCAAAAGAAGCCATCCAGGACATCGGGAAACGCGGCAATATACCGATATTGGCTGGCGGTACCGGTCTTTATGTCGATAGTGTAATTTACGACTATGGCTTTTTGCCACCATCCGCCCCAACTATACGAGCAGAGCTTAACAAGATGAGCGTCCCGGAGCTTCTGAGTAAGGCTGAAGCATTACAGCTCGATACAGCCGCTATCGATACTCGGAATAAGCGGAGAATTATCCGTCTCATAGAAAACGACGGGAAGCTCCCGACCAAAAAGTCCATGAGAGACAATACCCTTCTCATCGGGCTAAGGGTCAACAAAGACTTGTTACGCTCGCGCATCGAACAGCGAGTAGATAGTATGTGTGCTGCCGGGCTGGAACAAGAGGTGACACATTTAGCATTACAATACGGCTGGGAGGTTGAACCTATGAAGGGTATTGGGTACCGCGAATGGAAAGACTATTTAGACGGTAATGCGACGATCGCCGCAACAAAGGCTCGAATAGTTTCATCTACCATGGGCTTAGCTAAGCGTCAGCAGACTTGGTTCAAACGTAATGACTCGATACATTGGATATCGCCGGACCAGCCTCGGAAAGCGCTAGAACTAATTAGTAGCCAGCTTGATCTACCGATTGAATCGCTCGCGTAATATTGGTCTTGGGCGCGTTTTTTACACTACCAAGGTAAGGCACAAGCTGAAAAATTAAATTGTTCGAAACAAAAAAACAGATACGCATCGTTGATTTATTTACTACCTTTTTGAACAAATAACATTTATCAACGCGGTAATAATTTGTTACAATGTACCCATGGTTGAACAACTGTTTGGATCTAAGACGAGGGTAAAGCTACTACAGCTCTTTTATGCTAATCCAAACCGGGCGTTCTATGTGCGGGAAATTACACGCAAGATAGACGAGCAAATTAACTCCGTCCGACGCGAACTGGCCAACTTGCTTAGTGCCGGCATTATTAGTTCCGATACAACCAACAATCGGTTGTACTATGAAGTTAATCAAACGTACGAACACTATGATGCATTTCTTTCAATTTTTGGAAACGGAGCGAAGAAGTCGAAAAAAATCAAAGATGACGCACGCGACGGGCTCAAAGCTCTCGGTAAAGTTGACCTTGCGTTATACACCGGATCGTTTACTCGCGACGAATCGGCCGGAATAGACCTACTATTGGTCGGAGATATTAATAGCCATGCTCTCGATAAATATATCACTGAACTCGAGCAAAAAGAGGGCCGCGAAATACGCTACACTATGTTTACAAAAAAAGATTTTGAATATCGGCGCCAAATCAAGGATCGCTTTGTTGCTAATATCCTTGACGCAAAAAAACAGGTACTGGTAGATAAAGATAATATGCTGGGAGATAAATAAGACATGGATGTACAGTTCTATGGAGCTAACTGCTTACTATTTTCTAACAAAGACGTTCGATTGGTCGTCGACGACAACCTGAGTCAGATAGGCGCCAAATCGATAGCCCGCGAAGGTGATATTGCCGTGTTTACGACAACTTACGAAAAGATTGATGCTGCACTTCGAATGATTATCGATATGCCGGGTGAATATGAGGTCGGTAATGTGTCGGTGCAAGGAATAGCCGCCAGGGCACATATGGACGAAGAAAAGACGTTTAACGCCACGATGTATAAAATTACGGCAGGTGAGATCATCTATCTTGTGACGGGGCATGTATACCCCGAGCTCAGCGACGAACAACTGGAACGCATTGGCATGGTAGATGTTATGTTTGTGCCGGTAGGTGGAAATGGATATACACTCGACCCGCTGGGAGCTCAGAAGTTAATACGCAAAGTTGAGCCAAAATTAGTTATACCGACACATTATGAGGATGCAAAGCTCAATTATCCTGTACCACAACAACCACTTGAGGGTGCGTTAAAGGAAATGGCTTTCGAGCCAAAAGAACGGATAGAGAAGCTTCGGATTAAACCAGGTGAATTATCTGATATCACCCAAGTTTTCATCCTCGAAAAAACGAACTGACCACAGTAAAGGTAGTTATGATAAAAAAACTCCGCTCATTGAGCGGAGTTTTTGGTGGGGCTAGGCGCCAATAAGGCCTTTTTTCTTCAGGGTCCGAAGAGCCTGGGTACTTACCTTTAGTTTAACCTTCTTGCCATCGACAATAAGAGTCTTGGTTTGGAGATTTGGCTTCCATACCTTCTTCGTGTGGCGTTGGGAGAAGCTGACATTGCTGCCGTATTGCTTACCTTTGCCGGTTACATCACATTTTTGCATAAGTAATCCCTTGATAATTTGTTCAGCTTCTTACTTTACCCTAAGCGTTAACAGATGTCAATGATGCTATAATGTCGCTACATGGACTTATCAATTTCCGGCCTATCATTGATTATTATTTTCGTTTCTCTAGTGATTGCAATAAGCCTTCACGAGATGATGCATGCCTATGTTGGTCTAAAGCTTGGTGATACTACCGCACAAGAGCAGGGAAGGATTAGCTTTAACCCTTTACGGCACATTGACCCGGTTCTTACCATTTTATTGCCAGCTATTACACTTATCTTGTTTCAGGCTCCCATCCTCGCCGCCAAGCCGGTACCATTCGATCCGACACGAGTACGCTACGGTGAGTATGGAGCCGCCATGATTGCGGCGGCCGGCCCGCTTACCAATCTAGCACTCGCCATTATTACTGCTTTCGTACTGAAGAATGTGGCCGTCGGGCCACTAGCTTACGATGTACTCCGTATATTTGCGCAGCTAAATGTCGCGCTGTTTGTATTTAACATGATTCCAATACCTCCGCTCGATGGCTCGCGCGTCCTATACGCCTTTGCACCTGAAGCCGTACAAGCTTTTATGGCTCAACTTGAACAATTCGGTTTCTTTATAATATTTGGATTGATATTGTTTGTTCCGGCATTTGCAACACTGCTTTTTAACCTCAATTCCGGCATTATAAATTTTCTTGGTATCTAGGTATAATAGAGAGTGCCCGGCAATCATCTGCCGATAATGATAATCTGAATACGTATCATTAGGGAGCTCAATAGCGATAGAGCCGTGGTTGTATCGTGAGAGCACCCACCTGGTTTTTTCGACCAGGTTGTCATTCGGTGGGTATTGTCGGGCTTTATATACTCGGGGTGTGGCGCAGTTGGTAGCGCGTACGGCTGGGGTGAGAAAGCCCGGTGGGCTTTCGCAAGGCCGGAAGCATGGCCGACAAATGTCGCCAAGCTGAGGAGGGGTCGAGACAGATTTGCAAGTGAGCTTGCAAGTATGATCGTGACCGTGAGGCTCACGGCCAGTACTTTCTCTGATAGAATACCCAATACACATTAACGGGGTGTGGCGCAGTTGGTAGCGCGTACGGCTGGGGGCCGTGAGGTCGCAGGTTCAAGTCCTGTCACCCCGACCACATGAAGAGTAGTCGACAAGTACAGAAGCATAACTGGTCCAGTATAATAAGCTTATATGAAAGCACTTAAACTTGATCATCAGTTAGCGCAAGATATTTTAAATGGCAATAAGCGTTCTACGTGGCGATTGTTTGATGACAAGGATTTGTCGGTCAATGATAAGGTGATATTGATTGATAAAGTTGATACACATCACCGGGACACGTGGGTACCAGTCGGTGAAGCGATTATTGAGCGAGTTACACAAAAACGACTGGGTGATATCACGCAAGAGGACTATCAAGGCCACGAAACATACAAGTCGCCCGAACAAATGATGCACATGTTTCAGCGGTACTATGGACCGGGCGTATCACTCCAGACCCCTGTAAAAATTATATTTTTTTCATTTACCCCTTTCGCGAAAGAATCAGCCCAGCAGCGGCTGACTGAATCGGCGACAAAAATATCTAATCCACGCCACGCGAAGCTTTATGCCGATGGCGGCTCACGAGGCAATCCTGGTCCGTCTGCGAGCGGGGTCGTTTTGGTAGACCGAGACAATAATTTACTCCTAGAGAAAGGCGTATTTCTTGGCGTAACTACCAATAATCAAGCCGAGTATACTGCCCTAAAACTTGGCCTAGAGGAGGCCCGAGGCCTCGGCATAGAGGAATTAGAAGTTTTTATGGATAGCATGTTGGTTGTCAATCAGATGAAAGGGGTTTTTAAGGTTAAGAATCGTGATTTGTGGCCTATACATGAGGCTATCAAACAGCATCTTCAATATTTCAAAAAAGTTACCTTTACCCATATCCCTCGAGAACTGAATAAGGCCGCCGATGCTGCGGTTAACCGGGCACTCGATGACGAGATAGCCGAAGGAGAACTTCGGAAAGTGTTATAATTCGTATGCTAGGTTACCGGCTAGCCGCCTCGCAAGGGGAGGAAAGTCCGGACAGTATAGGGAAAGACAGTTGCTAACGGCAACCGGAAGTAATTCTAGGGAAAGTGCCACAGAAACGAAACCGCCTTTCGAGGTAAGGGTGAAACGAGCGGGGTAAGAGCCCACAGCAAGCGTCGGTGACGACGCAAGGAGGTAAACCCTGTCTACTGCAAGGAGATGGATTCTTGGAGTTTTACGACTCAAAGCGTCCCGCTGAGGATTCATCATAAGAACCGCGTGACCTTTTTGGTGACAAGAAGGCTAGATAGATGGCTAGCTAAAACAAAATCCGGCTTATGGGTAGCCTGGCACTAAAAAACCGACGAGTTAACTCGTCGGTTTTTTAAATTGCTTTGTAAGCTTACTTCTTTACCGCTTTGGTGACGGCAGTAAAAGCCTTTGGTTCATTTACCGCTAATTCTGCCAAGATTTTGCGGTCAAGTGAAATATTAGCAGCCTTTAGGCCCGCAATGAGCTTGCTGTAAGTGGTGTTGTTTAGTCGTGCCGCTGCATTAATCCTCGCATTCCAAAGCTGGCGGAAGGTACGCTTGCGATTTTTGCGGTCGCGGGTAGCGAATTGCAGTGATTTAGTGAGTGCCTGTCGTCCACGCTTGATGCTTACCCGGTTAGGGTGAGACATACCTTTAGTTGCGCGACGGATTTTCTGGTGTTTTTTGTGGCTAGCAACGCCTCGTTTAACACGCATTATTTAGCTCCTAAACGAAGTTTAAGATTTTTACTGTTGGCACCGCTTGCGGTGCTTAAGCCGGCAAGGCTACGCTTGCGAGCACCACTTTTCTTCTGGAGAAAGTGGTTTTTATTGGGGTGACCCATGCGGACCTTGCCATTCTTGGACAATTTGACGCGGTCCTTGGTGCCACTATGCGTCTTTAGCTTTGGCATTTTGATTGCTCCTTATCACAAAATTAAGCTGTTTACCCGCTAATTGCGGGGCTTGGTCGACTACTATTGTATCACCGAAACCCTCGATTACCTTATCAGCAAGCTTAAAGCCGATATCTTTATGGGCAAGTTCACGGCCTCGATAGAAGATTGTAATCTTCACTTTGTGACCAGCTTGCAGAAAAGAAGTAACTTTATTGAGCTTAACATTCAGATCGTGATCGCTGATCTTAAGCCCAAAACGCATCTGTTTCATATCCAAAGTCTTAGCATTGCGTTTATTCTTCTGCATCTGCTTCGTGCGTTGGTAGTTGAATTTTCCCCAATCGACTATTTTCGCTACTGGCGGTTTGGCGTCGGGAGAAATCTCCACAAGATCCAGGCCTTGGTCACGGGCAATAGAGAGCGCCTCTTGCTTGCTGTATACACCAAGCTGATTACCATCGGCATCTATTACTCTGAGTTGGGTTGCCTGAATTGTATCGTTCAGACGGGTTGGTTTGGCGATAAGTTCGTCTCCTTACTTTTGTTCTTTGTTACCGAAGAATTTTAACAGATTAGGCTACAGGGGTCAAATCGACGCTAAAATCGGGAGATTTGCGGACGAAACTGTAGAGCTTCGGTGATATGAGTAGGGTGTATCTGATCCTGTTCGCTTAAATCCGCTATAGTTCGTGCTAATTTAATCGTCCGCATGTAACTTCTGGCTGATAAATCGAGCTTACGAGCCGCAGTATCTAATATTGCTTTGGCATCTGCATGTATGAATGCACGCTGTTTGATGTCTGCGTTTGTCATATCGGCATTCAACTTTGTATGACTGTTGAAGCGCTGTTGTTGTCGGGCTCGAGCAATCTGTATGTTAGCGATACTTCGCTTCCCGTTGAAGGCACTGGTCGATTTTAGTAGTAATTTGTCGTGATCGACTTCGTGTACAGCGGCAAATAAATCGATCCTGTCCAAAATTGGGCCTGATATGCGCTGCTGATAGCGTTGTATTTGGTAAGGTTGGCAAGTGCATGGCTTCTTAGTGCCGTAAAACCCGCAAGGGCAGGGGTTGGCTGTCGCGATAAGAATAAAGTTGGCCGGATAGGTCACGGAGTCCTTGGCGCGGGCCACGCTTATTGTACAGTCTTCGAGCGGTTGGCGAAGAGACTCTAAGGTAAGGCGGTTAAATTCAGGCAGTTCGTCCATAAACAAGACGCCCCTATGACCAAGACTGATCTCTCCCGGTCGTAAACTATGGCCACCACCCGTTATGGAAACGTGGCTAGCGCTGTGGTGAGGTGCACGGAAAGGTCGCGAAGTAACCGGTTTGTCTGTAACATTGCCCGCTAAACTATGGAGTTGAGTAACTTCAATAATCTCTTCTTGTGATAATGCAGGCAGGAGTGAGGGTAGGGCTTTAGCCAGCATCGTCTTGCCCGTGCCGGGAGGGCCACTGAACATAATATTGTGACCGCCGGCGGCTGCTATCTCTAAGGCTCGTTTTGCTGCTACCTGTCCAACTATATCTTCAAATGGGTCGGTTGTTAGTGTGGCGGGGAGTGGGGGCATTTTCCCAGTACCGGTAGCGAAGGCTTTATCTGTCACTGTTCCGTCGAGCGAACCAACCAAATCGGCTATATTTTGTATGGGATGTAAAACTATATTCGGTATCATCTGAGCCTGCGCGACATTTTCCGCCGATATGTAGAAGTGATTTATGCCTGCGGCTCGACCTGCAATGATTTTGCCAATGATTCCACGTACGGCACGGCATGACCCATCTAGACCCAGCTCACCAATAAAAGCGGAACTTTCGAGCTTAGGTATGGTTACTTGTTCGGCGGTCACTAGAATGGCAGCGGCTATGCCTAGATCCAGTCCACTGTCGTTTTTTGGAATATCGGCTGGTGCAAGATTTATGATTATTCTTTTTCGAGGGAGTTTGGCGTCAGTAGTATTAAAAGCTGCTCGTATTCTTTCTCGAGCTTCATCGACAGATTTGCTGGCAGAGCCAACAATTACGATACCGGGCAGACTATTGGATAGACTGCATTCTATGGTAACGAGTAAACCGGCACTTCCAGAAGCGGTTATACTCCGCACTGTCGAACTCATGCGGTCATTGTAACTAATACTGAGACTAAGACAAGCTTGTGCGTATTGGTTTGTTCATATAGACAGGTTTTGAAGGTAGCAGGTAAAAAAAGAACAACGGCCTGCGAGAAGCCGTTGTTGCTGATTCGTTTTTGTTTTTGAGCACTTTTTTTATTCAAGTGCTATCACTATCTTAGGCAACCAAAAGCGCTTTGTCAACGATTATTTTAGGGATTTTTTACCACGCATTGTGCATAACCGAATTCGGTATTCAGCCAAATAGCTACAGTAGTAAATTTATCTTTTATAAAATAATGATTCGCATAAGCGTATTGACAAAACAGACAAAGCGTAGTAGTGTAGAAGATGTAAGTTACAAAAACAAAAATACTTACAATTCAATCGGAAAAGCGGAGGCTTACCGTTAACGCTCACTTATACCTAGCGGTATAATGAGCGGTCAGTCATGACGAATAAGTGACAAGCGCTATTAAATCTCTATATAATGAGCGGTTTTGTCCTTATAAGTCACTTGAAGAGGCGTCGCACCTGCGTCGCCTCTTTATTTTTACTATCACTTTGTAAGACAATAGAGATATGCCGACGATCCAACACGAAGTCGTTCAGAACTATTTTTCCTCGCATAAGCGGCGGATAGTACTGTTAGCTATGCTCCTAACGCTGAACTTTGCGGTCTATGGGCTTACTAACCCCGTAGAAGGCTCCGTACTTGTTGTTATATTGGGGTACTTGGTGGCAATAGTAAACCTAGCGGCTGTTACCTATCTGACGTTAGGCTTAGCCGCTGAGATTTCTCCCTTTGTAAAGCATCACAAAACACGAATATTTTTAAGTATCTGGGGATTGACAAGCGTCTGTCTTGCTTTGTCATCTGTTGGACAACTGACATGGCGAGATTTTCTGGTTGTTTTTACTTTGGGGGCCATAGGCTATCTCTATAGTCTTTACTTCCGCGTCCCTATTTCGAATAAGAAGTAGGCTAGGGTTTACGAGGGGTGAAGTTGTATACTTACATATATGGATAATAATCAGTTGCCTATTGAAGCACAGTTACCGCCAGTAGCCCAAGGAACTCACCTAGAATCCACCACATCCTCTGCGGAAGTACCATTTGCCACACATCAGGACTCGGTAGTAGAGCATGCACGGGACCTGCTGGGTGATGCCACTGTGTCGCCACGCCAAAAAGCTGAATTACTGTGGAATCTTCGGCAACAAGTACTCCGTGACCGCTACAATATAACAATAGAATCGTAACGTGGGTTAGGGCTAGATTCAGAATGTTTACCACAAAAGATATATTAAAGAATCCAAAAAGTGTCGAAGCTGGTCTAGAAATTGTGACGCTTCTTATCCATTTGCCACCATCGAGTGATGATATCGTGGCCGGTGGGCGTGACGCACGCGATGTTATTGACGAGAATATATCTAAGGCTCAAGTAATCTACAGTATTATTGCGAGTACTTTCGAGAGCGGTAAAAAAGCCAAAGAGGGGCAAACTCATTTTGGCTTTGAAATAGTAGGAACCGCTACTAATATAAACTTATACGTAGCTGTTCCGGTCAGCATGCTTGATATTGTCAAGCAAGCGGTCACGAGTGCCTACCCAACGTCTCGTTTGGAAGAAGTTAAAGATTACAACATTTTTGGCGAAAAGGTCAGTGTCGACGGTGTTGTAGGTGGGGAATTCGAACTCAAACAAAATAGTGCCTTTCCCATAGCGACATACCAAGATATCAAAAGAGATACCATGCAGGCTCTTCTGAGCTCGTTGGCTAATCTCCAAAAAGACGACGGAGTTGCAGTGCAGATATTGCTACGTCCGGCTGCGGATAATTGGCGAAAAGAAGCTACTACTATCGCAAATAAAAAACGAAAAGGTAAGTATAACAACAAGAGTGGCTACGAAATGGTCGGAGATACACTAAAACAGATGGCCGTCGCTCTGGTGAAAGTACCTGAAGAAAAGAAGGACGATACAAAGGACGACATATCGAATCTTGATCGATCTGTCGTGGATGCCATAGAAGACAAGACGAGGCATGCTGGATTTGAGACCCTCGTCAGGCTGGTGGTTGCTTCGGATAGTAACAAAAGGGCCACAGCTATCCTCAATAATATAGTGGCTGCTTTTTCACTATACGATGCCCCAGGCAAGAACGGTTTTAAATTCGAAAAAGAAGCTAATGCTGACAAAATTACTACTGAACTATTACTTCGTTATTTCCCCAGTCAACAGAGGAACATGATCCTTAATGCTGTAGAATTAGCCACATTATTCCATTTTCCAGACCAGTCAAATATACCGACTTCGCAGTTGGGTCGTCAGGAATCAAAGCAAGTTGATGGTCCTCGCAATATGCCCGACCAAGGATTGCTGCTAGGTTACAACCTCTTTCGCGGTGCAAAAAAGCCTATCCGCATTTCTTTAACGGATCGTCAGCGGCATATCTATGTTGTTGGTCAAACCGGCACCGGTAAGTCCACATTCCTTGAGGACATCGCCTTGCAGGATATGTTAAGCGGCAATGGGTTTGCCTTTGTAGACCCACATGGTGATACTGCGGAGAAGTTGTTAGCGATGGTTCCACGTGAGCGAGTCGATGATGTTGTATATTTCTGCCCCGCCGATATGGAATTTCCGATGGGTTTGAACCTTTTTGAATTCCACGATGCCGACCAGAAAGACTTTTTGATCCAGGAAGCCTTGAACATGCTGTATAAGTTGTATGACCCACAACATCAAGGGATTATGGGCCCTCGTTACGAGCACCTCTTTAGGAATGCCGCCTTGACCGTTATGGCTGATCCAGCTGGCGGAACTTTCGTCGATATACCGAAGCTATTTCGGGACCCTTCATTTGTTAAGCAAAAATTACAATATGTGACCGACCCGAACGTACTCGAGTTCTGGCAAAAAGAAATGCCACAGTCACAACGTTCTAATGAGTTCGGTGATGTAGTCAGTTGGTTTGTTAGTAAATTCGGTGCTTTCCTCAGTAACGAGATGATGCGAAATATCATCGGCCAAACGAAAAGTGCTTTTGATTTGCGGGAAATTATGGATAACAAGAAGATTCTGCTTGTTAACCTTAGTAAGGGTAGAACAGGTGAACTTAACTCAAAGCTGCTGGGCATGATTTTTGTGATGAAATTCCAAGCGGCAGCCATGAGTCGGGCCAACATACCGGAAGATAAGCGAGTCGATTTTTCCCTATACGTTGATGAGTTCCAGAACTTCTCGACTGATTCATTCGCCACTATTATGTCAGAGGCCCGGAAATACCACATGAACCTGATCGTAGCCAACCAGTTTACGACTCAGTTAACGGAAGAGATTAGGGACGCAGTGTTCGGTAATATGGGTACGATTGTTTCCTTCCGTGTAGGGCAGAATGATGTCGATATGCTTTCCAAGTATTTTCAGCCGACTTTCGGCGCTGAAGACTTGCTGAGAGTCCCTAATTACAACACTATAGTGCGAACATTGGTTAATGGTGTGCCGACACAGCCTTTTAGTATGGCTACATTGCCGCCGCTGGGTAAGCCAAATCCTCGACTCGCCAATGCACTGAAACAGTTATCGGCTGCGAAGTATGGAGTCGCAAAGAATAAGGTCGAAGCCTCTATCTTTGACCGGATGAAAACTAATCCCGTCGCCGCCACTGCTGCACCTAAGTCAGGTGCTGGCGCCTGGTCAGCTTCTCCTTCTTCACAAACTAGTACGGCACCTCGTGATCCGGCAAATTCGAGTGGCGCCAAATCTATGTCGCAAGGATCTTTCCTCGACGACTGGCTGAGTAAACGAAAAGTAGCAAAATCTACTACACTATCCGCTAAACCCTCTCAGCCTCGGCCGCAAACTACCGAAACATCGACACCAAAAACCCCTTCGCTAGCCGAACAACCAAACGATGAATCAGTACGGGGACCCAAAGAATCTGAGCACAAAAAGAGTAGTCACAAAATCATTGAGCCAATTCACGATCTTCACAAACCACTCATCAAAAAGAATATTTCGAGTGAAGATTTCGAAAAACAGGAGGTGACGCAAATAGCCGAACAACTGAAGAAAAACTTGAGTGAAAGTCACCAGCAAATTCCTGCTCCAGACGACCAGATAAAGCCGACCCAAAAACATGCGGAAACTGAAGATATGCCTAAGCCAACGGAAACTAAGAAGCTGCCAGAGACTCCACCAAGTCCACCACCGCCACCTAAACAAGAAAATTTGGATAGCATCGAGATCGACAAAGACGGAAATCTTGTGTATCGAAATCAGCCGTAGCAACCGGTCCTTCAGGGGTAGTGTTGAATAGTTATCGCCGTTATTCTATACTAATAAACAAGTGGGAAAATTTAACTTTATAGAGGGTTAGTAAACAGTGGCGAAACAAAAAGGTTATGATGCCGAGCAAATTCAAGTTCTTGAGGGGCTAGAACCTGTACGGAAGCGACCCGGAATGTATATAGGCGGCACGGGCGTCGAGGGCCTGCACCACCTCGTATGGGAAATAGTAGATAATGGTATCGACGAAGCTTTGGCCGGTCATGCAACGCAGGTTGCCGTGACACTGCAAGCCGATGGCGGCGTACGAGTATATGACGATGGACGAGGTATACCTACCGATATTCACCCCAAGACTGGTAAAAGTACCGTCGAAACTGTCCTCACAGTGCTCCATGCCGGTGGTAAGTTCGGTGGCGGCGGATATAAAGTATCTGGAGGTTTGCACGGAGTTGGTTCGAGTGTGGTTAATGCACTTTCGTCCAATTTGACGGTGCGAGTATTTCGCAAAGGGAAAGTACATGAACAGTTGTACGAAACTGGTGTTCCGCAAAGCGACCTAAAGATTGTCGGCAAAACCGACAAGCGCGGTACAGAAATTATCTTTTATCCAGACGCCTCCATATTTGAGACCACAACAATAAATTATGATACGGTCCTGGATCGCCTACGTCACGCAGCTTATCTCACAAAAGGTATAAGGACGTCACTTAATGACGAACGTACCGGCAAGCGTTATAGCTTTTATTTTGAAGGCGGCATACAAAGCTACGTCAAACATTTGAACGTTGGAAAAGAAGTGGTTGATGACGACATATTTTACGTCGATAAGTCTGTGAAGGATGTGCAGGTTGAAATCGCCCTCCAGTACACCGATGCCTATTCCGAAACTATTAAGTCTTTTGCTAACAATGTCTTAAACCCCGAAGGCGGAACCCACCTAACTGGCTTCCGTGCCGCTTTAACGCGGGTTATTAATGAGTATGCGCGTAAAAATAGCCTCCTCAAAGACAAAGAAGAAAATCTATCAGGAGAAGATACTCGAGAAGGATTGACGGCGATTATTCTCGTTAAGCTACCGGATCCACAGTTTGAAGGACAAACAAAGAACAAATTGGGTAATCCCGAAATTCGTGGTTATGTAGAGCAAGTTCTCGGTGAGTATCTCTCATATTACCTAGAAGAGCATCCGGCGATAGCCAAAAAAGTTGTCGGAAAGGCACTTTTGGCTGCTCGAGCCCGTAAAGCGGCGCGTGCTGCACGCGAGAATATTTTGCGCAAGGGTGTCCTCGAGGGTGCTAGCATGCCAGGAAAACTTGCAGACTGCAGTAGTAAAGATCCGACTAACTCAGAGATTTACTTAGTAGAGGGTGATAGTGCCGGAGGCTCGGCAAAGACTGGTCGCGATAGTAAGACTCAAGCAATTCTTCCGCTCAGGGGTAAAGTCCTTAATGTGGAGCGTGCTCGGCTTGATAAAATGCTGGCGAACAATGAAATTCTTAGTCTTATCAAAGCTCTTGGAGTCGGCATTGAGGATTCGTTCGACATAAATGGTCTTCGCTATTCACGAATCATCATCATGACAGATGCCGACGTCGATGGTAGTCACATTTCTACGTTGTTGATGACGTTCTTCTTCCGCTACATGAAAGAAGTGGTCGATGGAGGACACTTATATCTGGCTAAGCCACCGCTCTTCGAGCTGGTGAAGCCAGGTCGCAAATCAAGTGTATTTATCTATGACGAAAGCGAACTCGAACGCATCGTTGATGAAGCCATAGCGAAGCGCAAACAGGATGGTGCTTCGATAGAGCCTACCACCGAACGTTATAAGCAGGCAGGTTTCGTGGAACAGAAGCGATACAAGGGACTCGGTGAGATGGATGCTGAGCAATTATTTGAAACAACCATGAACCCTGAGAAGCGCGTTTTGATTCAGGTAAAGGTTGAGGACGCCGAAAAAGCAGACGCTATCTTTACGAAGCTTATGGGAACTGAAGTAGAGCTGCGCAAAAACTTCATTCAAGCTAATGCAAAATTTGTAAAAGATCTGGATATATAGATGGACGACCAACAACCAAACGAACCAATAGCTGATGCAATAAACGAGCCTCGTATAGAAAACCAGGCAACAAGTGATGTTCTGGACTCTGGGCACTCACGTATTGTCGAGCGCCGTACTGTCGAAAATGTAATGGAAGACAGCTATCTTCGATACTCGATGAGCGTCATTATTGAGCGTGCACTTCCTGATGTTAGAGACGGTTTAAAGCCCGTCCATCGCCGCATTATGTACAGTATGAACGAAGAGGGTCTTCGTAGTGGGTCTCGTCATCGTAAGAGTGCTAATGTGGTCGGTGCCGTCATGGGTAAATACCACCCGCACGGTGACGCATCAATTTATGATTCGATGGTTCGTTTGGCTCAGCCATGGTCTACTAGGTACCTGCTCATCAATGGCCAAGGTAACTTTGGTAGTATGGACGGTGATCCGCCCGCTGCCATGCGTTATACCGAGGCAAAAATGCATCGGCTTGCCGATGAGTTATTGGCAGATATCGATAAGGAAACGGTAGATTTCCGTGATAACTATGATGGAACAACCCAAGAACCGTCGGTTCTTCCTGCAAAATTACCCAATCTTCTCCTCAACGGCCAATTGGGTATTGCCGTTGGTATGGCGACGAATATTCCGCCACACAACCTCAATGAATTGATTGATGCCGAAGTGCATATGATTGAAAATCCCGAGGCAACAGCTCGATGATTTGCTGGAGTTTATAAAGGGACCAGACTTTCCGACTGGCGGTGTCATCTACGGTAAAGAATCGATACGAACAGCCTATGCTACCGGTCGAGGTGGTGTCGTAACACGTGGTATTGCCGAGATCGTCGAAGGTAATAAAGGACGACACCAAATAGTCATTACCGAAATTCCGTACGCGCTCAACAAAGAATCACTCGTCCTGAAAATTGCCGACTTGGTACGAGACAAAAAACTTACCGGCATTAGTGACCTTCGAGATGAAAGTGCGCGAGGTGCCGTGCGGATTGTTATCGACCTGAAGAAAGATGCTTACCCGAAGAAGTTGCTGAACCAGCTCTATAAAATGACGCCACTACAAACAAGTTTCCACTTCAATATGATGGCGCTTGTCGATGGCATTCAGCCACGTGTCCTAGGCTTACAGGACATCATTAATGAACACATAAAGCATCGCCAAGTGGTGGTACGACGTCGCACCGAGTATGAACTCCGAAAAGCACAAGAGCGTGCTCATGTGCTGGAAGGTTTGAAGATAGCTCTCGACCACATCGATGAAGTAATCGCCACTATTCGCGCCAGTCAAACTACGGAAGAAGCCCAGACAAACCTGATTAGCCAGTTTAAGCTGAGCGTTATACAGGCTAGGGCTATTTTGGCCATGCAGTTACGAACTTTGGCTGGGTTAGAGCGCCAGAAGATAGAGGATGAACTAGCAGAACTCCGGAAGCTTATCGAAAAGTTGCAGGGTATCTTGGCCGACGTCAAGAAAATCCTCAAAATCGTAAAGGATGAGCTGTTGGAACTCAAGCGCCAGTACGGCGACGAACGGCGAACACGTATTGTTCCCAGCGAATTAGGTAAGATGAGTGATGAAGATTTGATTGCCGATGAACAGGTTGTCGTAACTCTTACTTCCGCTAACTACATTAAGCGCAGTCCAATTGCCGACTATAAACGACAAGGACGTGGCGGCAAGGGGCGTCGGGGCATGGCGACTCGGGAAGAGGATGCTATTGAACATGTCGTTAACGCTTCTACGCACGATTTCCTGCTATTCTTTACGAATAAGGGGCGCGTATTCCGTCTTAAGACCTATGAGGTACCTGCGGCCTCTCTGAGTGCCAAGGGTGTAGCAATCGTTAACCTGCTGCAGCTACAACCAGAAGAAACCGTCAGTAGTGTTATTAATATCAGTAAGACTCACAATGCCAACAATCTCATCATGTGTACGGTTCGTGGCGTCATTAAGAAAACCCCATTCGAGCAGTATCAGAATGTACGGACTAGTGGATTGATTGCCATTAACCTGGATGAGGGCGATGAGCTTAAGTGGATCAGAATGACCACTGGTGACAATGAAGTGCTCATATCAACTAGTCAAGGACAGGCGATACGGTTCCACGAAAAAGATGCGCGACCAATGGGACGAGTCGCTCGTGGAGTCCGAGGTATACGTTTGCGAGCAGGCGATCGAGTAATCGGCATGGACGTGGTAGAAGAGAATTCGAGTATCTTCGTCATCAGTAAGTATGGTTATGGTAAGACGAACGAAAGTTGCTCAGTTTACGCCCCATGCTCGCGGTGGAGTTGGCATCCGCTCAGCTGTCGTCAATACAAAGACTGGCGAACTCATCGGCGTGAAGACGCTTTCTGATAACGATGATCAAGAAGTCATTATTATCTCCCACAACGGACAGACCATTCGACTGGGCATCAAGGATATCCCAGCTCTTGGTCGCGCGACGCAGGGAGTCAGAATAATGCGCCTCAATGACACTGATGAAGTAGTATCATTGGCACTAGTCGACAAAGCCGAGGAGCTTCTCGAAGAGGAAGAAGCCATCGCAGAGCCAGTAAAGTAGCTAAATGGCCGATGTAGCAATTACTACATAGATGGCCAGATTTCTCTTGACACAAGAAGACACTACCGTGTATCCTCGTAGGAGTGCTTTTGAGGCGGTGCTATGATTGCCTGCAAAATGGACATTAAAAATTGAATAGTGCAAATCAACGTCAGTTCATATTTTTGAACTATGTTTTAACACGAGAACCTTCCACGGTTCTCAACAGTAAGTCAGATTCTGACTGAAGTTAAGATTAGATTCTTTTTTGGAGAGTTTGATCCTGGCTCAGGATGAACGCTGGCGGCGTGCCTAATACATGCAAGTCGAGCGGTAAGGCCCCTTCGGGGGTACACGAGCGGCGGACGGCTGAGTAACACGTAGGAACGTACCCCAAACTGAGGGATAAGCACCAGAAATGGTGTCTAATACCGCATGTGCTCTTCGGAGTAAAGCTTCGGCGGTTTGGGAACGGCCTGCGCATGATTAGCTTGTTGGTGAGGTAATAGCTCACCAAGGCGACGATCATTAGCTGGTCTGAGAGGATGATCAGCCAGACTGGGACTGAGACACGGCCCAGACTCCTACGGGAGGCAGCAGTAGGGAATTTTCCACAATGGACGAAAGTCTGATGGAGCAACGCCGCGTGCAGGATGAATGCCTTCGGGTTGTAAACTGCTTTTATATGTGACGAATATGACGGTAGCATATGAATAAGGATCGGCTAACTCCGTGCCAGCAGCCGCGGTCATACGGAGGATCCAAGCGTTATCCGGAATTACTGGGCGTAAAGAGTTGCGTAGGCGGCATTGTAAGCAGGTAGTGAAATCGTGTGGCTCAACCATACTCACATTATCTGAACTGCAAAGCTAGAGGACAAGAGAGGTCACTGGAATTCCCTGTGTAGGAGTGAAATCCGTAGATATAGGGAGGAACACCGATGGCGTAGGCAGGTGACTGGCTTGTTCCTGACGCTCAGGCACGAAAGCGTGGGTAGCAAACGGGATTAGATACCCCGGTAGTCCACGCCGTAAACGATGGATGCTAGCTGTTATCGGTATCGACCCCGATAGTAGCGAAGCTAACGCGTTAAGCATCCCGCCTGTGGAGTACGGTCGCAAGACTAAAACATAAAGGAATTGACGGGGACCCGCACAAGCGGTGGAGCGTGTTGTTTAATTCGATGGTAAACGAAGAACCTTACCCAGGCTTGACATCCTTGGAAGCACTGCGAAAGCAGAGTGTGCCTTATGGAACCAAGTGACAGGTGTTGCATGGCCGTCGTCAGCTCGTGTCGTGAGATGTTTGGTTAAGTCCATCAACGAGCGCAACCCTTATAGTCTGTTGTATTTTTCAGGCTAGACTGCCCTGGCAACAGGGAGGAAGGAGGGGATGATGTCAGGTCAGTATTACCCTTACGTCTGGGGCTACAAACACGCTACAATGGCCGGTACAAAGGGCAGCCAAGTCGCGAGACGGAGCAAATCCCATCAAAGCCGGTCTCAGTTCGGATAGCAGGCTGAAACTCGCCTGCTTGAAGTCGGAATCGCTAGTAACGGTAGGTCAGCTATACTACCGTGAATACGTTCCCGGGTCTTGTACACACCGCCCGTCAAACCATGAAAGTCGCCAATACCTGACGTGTGAGCTTTGCCTCGCCCTAAGGTAGGGGAGATGATTGGGGTTAAGTCGTAACAAGGTATCCGTACGGGAACGTGCGGATGGATTACCTCCTTTCTAGGGAGAACACTAGCATACAGATCGAGCAATCACTGTAGAGCTAGGTCGATGTCGATGAATTGTAAATCAGTACTGACAATTCATGTATCCACTTCGGTGGACGACACCATCAGTAGCTGTACCTTTTATGGACATGACGTTGACTGCACTATTCAGTTTTTAATACTGCACAAAAGAGCCTATCTGCGAGAAGGCTCTTTTTTGTTGTATATCGTCAGTAATTGTCTTGTATTATCTCTGTTTTTTGGGTAGAATACGTCGGTAGTTTTCTCTACCTAGCCAATTTTGCAATCCAAGGAGCGAAAGCGACTGAATGCAAAATTGAGAGGAGGGCCGTAGCTGTAAGTCGAAGCTTTTGTCGGAAGACAAAACGAAACAGAAGCGTACGGGACGACGAGGGGACATAGCTCAGTTGGCTAGAGCACCTGCTTTGCAAGCAGGGGGTCCAGGGTTCGAGTCCCTGTGTCTCCACCAAAACTTATTGTTGTTTACCAATTTTACAATCCAAGAAGCGAAAGCGACTGAATGTAAAATTGAGAGGAGGACCGTAGCTGCAGGTTGAAGCTTTTGCCGAAAGGCAAAACGAGACATAAGCGTACGGGACGACGAGGGCGATTAGCTCAGCTGGTTAGAGCGCGTCACTGATAATGACGAGGTCGGAGGTTCGAGTCCCTCATCGCCCACCAAATAAAATATCTCACCAACGGTGGGATTTTTTTATTTGTTTGAGGGTCTTGTACCTTTGACCAACCAGCGAAGCTGGTGTAGGTCGGTGGTTCGTTGTAGCGAGGACGCGCACAGGAATTTATTCCGAGCACGCCGCAGCGGAAAAGGACGAAGTCCGCTGCCCCTCATCACCCAAGTATTCCGAGCACGCCCCAGCGGAAAAGGCCAAAGGGCGCTGCCCATCATCACTTAAATTTTACCACCCGCCGCAAAGGCGAATACTAGAATATTCCAAGTAGTTCCTAGACGTATCGTTTCGTGGCGCGTTCCTAGGGTAATCATTTCATGTAGACCCATACAGAGTGCAAGCGCCGAACAGTAGTAAAACCGTAGCAAACATTGCAACACAAAAGGGTTGACCGCCCCTGTTTTTTCCAGTATGATGAACAGGTTGCTTGAGTTTAGACAGAGAGGCCAGTGGCCGTAATGGATAAACCGCCAAGCTTTTAGCTTAAACTCAAGCGTTCAAGATTATCTGGGTGACCAGTAACAGTGTCTTGAGTTCGTAACTTAATAATTAGGAATCAAATTTTTGAGATAAGCAATTTAAGACAAACGGCTATTGGTGTATGCCAATAACTAGTCAATTGCATTGATCGAGTAGTCTTCGGACTACACGTTCACTCATAAAAAGTTACTCAAGCGCACATAACGGATGCCTTGACATACAATACCGATGAAGGACGTAAGGAGCTGCGATAAGCTTCGGGGAGCTGCTAACTAAGCTTTGAGCCGAAGATTTCCGAATGGGGAAACCTCATGCGAGTCATGTCGCATGGCGCCAGCCTGAATATATAGGGCAGGAGAGCGGTAAGCAGGGGAACTGAAACATCTTAGTACCCTGAGGAAAAGAAAGTAAACAACGATGCCGGAAGTAGTGGCGAGCGAAACCGGTAGAGCCCAAACTTTAATGACTTTTGCCTGTAAATTTGCGGGTAAATAAGTTGGTAGACGAATGTTATTAAAGGGTTGTGACATGCAAATCACCTTTTGTAGCACCTGGATTTATCCAGTGGCTGCAAAAGGCAGCAGATGCTACCACCAATCTGCATAAGGTAAGAAATTAGCGAGGCGAGCAGAACAGTCTGGAAAGGCTGGCCATAGACAGTGAAAGCCTGGTACGCCAAGTTTCGCTAACCTTATATTTGCAAAGAGTTTGTTGAAGTTTACTTCGGTAGATTTAGACAAGTTCGTTTGTCGAGTAGGTCGGGACACGAGAAACCCTGATTGAATCCGGAGGGGCCACCCTCCAAGGCTAAATATATTGTATGATCGATAGAGAACAAGTACCGTGAGGGAAAGGTTAAAAGAACCCCGGAAGGGGAGTGAAATAGAACCTGAAATTATGTGCGTACAAGGAGTCGGAGCCCCCTCGTGGGGTGACGGCGTGCTTTTTGTAGAACGATCCAGCGAGTTATTTGCATGTGCAAGTCTAAGTCATTTGACGGAGACATAGTGAAAGCGAGCCTGAATAGGGCGACATAGTACATGTGAATAGACCCGAAACCGGGTGACCTAACCATGGGCAGGCTGAAGCGCAGGTAAAACTGCGTGGAGGGCCGAACCAGGGTCTGTTGCAACAGGCTTGGATGACCTGTGGTTAGCGGTGAAATGCCAATCGAACCCGGAGATAGCTGGTTCTCCTCGAAATAGCTTTAGGGCTAGCGTCGTACGGTAGCAATTTGGGGTAGAGCTCTGTTTCGGACTGGGGGTCGCAAGATTACCCACCCTTGACAAACTACGAATACGAATTGTGGAACTACGGCAGTCAGAACGGCGGGGCTAAGCTCGTCGCTCGAAAGGGAAACAGCCCAGACCATCATCTAAGGTCCCTAAGTCTATGCTAAGTGGGAAACGAGGTGAGATTTCTTCAACAACGAGGATGTTGGCTTAGAAGCAGCCATTCATTTAAAGAGTGCGTAACAGCTCACTCGTCAAGAGATCTCGCGCGGAAAATGTAACGGGGCTAAGCATAGCACCGAAGATATGGATGTGTGCCATTTGTGGCATGCGTGGTAGAGGAGCGTTGATATCTGCGTTGAAGTCGGATCGCGAGGTCCGGTGGAGTGTTATCAAGTGAGAATGCTGGAATGAGTAACCATAAGGCAGGTGAGAATCCTGCCCACCGAAAGAGCAAGGTTTCCTGGGCCACGATAATCGTCCCAGGGTTAGCCGGTCCTAAGCCGAGGCGCGTAGCGTAGGCGATGGACAACGGGTTAATATTCCCGTGCTAGTGTGAATTTGTTAGATGTGCGCGGCATATTAGTCGGAGCGGGTTCATGGTTATACCCGTCTAAGTATCAGAAATGGGTACGAATGAGAGAACCTTTGGTTCGATTCCGGTGAAAGTGCTGACTAGAAAAGCAATTTAACGCGTGATTCATGCTATCCGTACCGCAAACCGACACAGGTGCTCAGGTCGAGTAGACCAAGGTGTACGAGTGATTCTTCGTCAAGGAACTCGGCAATACAGCGACCGTAACTTAGGGATAAGGTCTGCCCCCTCACAGTGTGTATCACTGTGATAGGAACTAGAAATAGTTTTGCCAGTTTTCTTTTCAAGAAAACGATCGGACCGTTGTAAGTTTGTAACTATCTTACACGAGCCCTCATTGAGAAATAATCGAGATTAGACAACAATCAGAAAAGAAAGCTGACCCCTATTAAATCACGTAACGTGGTAGTTACTGTGAGGGGGCCGCAGCTAAGGAGCCCAAGCAACTGTTTACCAAAAACATAGGTCTGTGCTAACACGAAAGTGGATGTATACGGGCTGACGCCTGCCCGGTGCCGGAAGGTTAAGGGGAGAGGTTCACGCTTCTAACTGAAGCCCCGGTGAACGGCGGCGGTAACTATAACCGTCCTAAGGTAGCGAAATTCCTTGTCAGGTAAGTTCTGACCCGCACGAATGGCGTAATGATTTGGGCACTGTCTCGACGAAGAGCTCGGTGAAAGTGCATTGACGGTAAAGATGCCGTCTGTCCGCAGCAGGACGAAAAGACCCCGTGGAGCTTTACTACAGCTTGACATTGGATCGGGGGTATACATGTGTAGCATAGGTGGGAGACTTTGAAGCTTAGACGCCAGTCTAGGTGGAGTCACCGGTGAAATACCACCCTTGTATGCCTCTTATTCTTACCTGTACCACAACATGCTGACATCTCACAGTGTTCATTCTTTTATGAGGCTAAGCGTTACTCATGCTTGCCAGAGTAGAAGTATGAGCAAAATACTTACGTATTTTGCTCGACTCTGTGAGAAAGATGTCATCATGTTCTGGTACAGGGACCGTGTCTGGTGGGTAGTTTAACTGGGGCGGTTGCCTCCTAAAGAGTATCGGAGGCGTTCAAAGGTTAGCTAGGTTCGGATGGAAATCGAATCGATAGTGTATACGCAAAAGCTAGCTTGACTGTGAGGCCTACAAGCCAAGCAGGGACGAAAGTCGGAGTAAGTTTTCCGCTGTCAGTACATTTGTACAAGAGTGTGGTATCGGCAGCGCTTTCGGATAAAAGTTACCCCGGGGATAACAGGCTTATAGCGCCCAATAGTTCACATAGACGGCGCTGTTTGGCACCTCGATGTCGGCTCATCTCATCCTGGGGCTGGAGCAGGTCCCAAGGGTCCGGCTGTTCGCCGGTTAAAGAGGTACGTGAGCTGGGTTCAGAACGTCGTGAGACAGTTCGGTTTATATCCGCTGTGGACGCAAGGAAATTTGAGAGGATCTACCCCTAGTACGAGAGGACCGGGGCGGACGCACCGCTGGTGTATCAGTTGTTCTACCAAGGGCATTGCTGAGTAGCTATAGTGCGGAGCAGATAAGCGCTGAAAGCATATTAAGCGCGAAACTGACCTCAAGATTAGATTTCCCTATGAGGACACTGAAAGACGATCAGTTTGATAGGCGCAAGGTGGAAGTACAGCAATGTATGGAGCCGAAGCGTACTAATAGTCCCATTGACTTTTTATGACCTTTCTAAGGCGATTTCCCGTCTTAGAAAGGGGCAATTGACTAGTTATTGGTGTTTATCATACACCGTCGTTTGTCTTAGATTGCTGTAACATCTAATTCCATGCAGTATGATATCAGTATGCTTTGCACATTGGCATCAATGAGATATGCTTCGATATGTACGCTATACAAGAGCGCATTAGTTTGGTGCCCATAGCGCGAGGGAAACACCTGTTCCCATGCCGAACACAGCAGTTAAGCCTCGTAGCGGTTACAATACTTGGGCCTGAGCCCTGGGAAAATAGCACGGTGCCAAATTATATAAAAGCCATCCGAATAGGATGGCTTTTATCTTTTGGTCGCTTTTCTGAGAACGGTTATGGCTTTTTTTACAGACCACCATAAGCGACTCCAGTATCGTAAATGTATGTCAAAGAGTTAGGGAGTTAAAGGAGAATAATTATATGGCAGGAACAACATCTGGTGGCCGCGCAGCGGCAAAGAAAAATCTCGATCGATACGGAAAAGATTTTTACGCACGTATCGGAGCTAAAGGTGGCCGCAAGGGTAAAACTGGAGGATTTGGCGCTGGAGAAGAGGGGCGAAAGCGCGCCCGTCGGTATGGTGCTATTGGCGGTAAAAAGTCGCGTCGCCACGCCGGCACAGAGACTGAAGAGTAGTGTACATACTATAGTTGACCTAAAACCAAAAGCATGTTAATATGCTTATAGTTTCGAAAGAAACAGAGGGTTTACCCATTCAGGGTAGGCCCTTTTTTCTTTCGGAGAGACAATTAACAGGAGGTCAACTATGGCTGGTACTCAGAATGGCGGCAAAGCTGCTGCCGCAACAAATAAGAAGAAATATGGTCCTGACTTCTACGCTCGCATCGGTGCGATGGGTGGAAAAAACGGACGCACTGGTGGCTTTTACGCCAACCGCGACTTAGCTCGCGCAGCTGGTGCTAAGGGTGGACGCATCTCGCGTCGCGCTAAGAAAACCGCTTAGAGAGCATCGTATGAAGCGCATAGTACGTAGATTGGTGCACGAGGTATGGCTGGTCAGCCGATACTATGTTGTTATGCCAATATCGCGACTGCGCCGAGAGACGCTTGCTCTGGCAGAAGATATCTACTCCGATCAAGCGTAACCATACAAAAGCTTTCTCTGATCCGCCCGCATGAAAATGTCGGGCGGATTTTAGGTTATGGTCGTTCGATACACTCGGCAGAAGCGCGAAGGCGTGACTCGCCAACGAGTGAGACAATTAAAACAGCGGTAGTGAAGCTTGTCTTCTTGAATACTCTTGGTGTTACATGAAGGGCAGATACAGCGCTTGTGGAGCCAGTCACGGTAGGTATCGAGGCAGTCCTGAATATGATTATCGTCGATATCTTCCTTGAGAATCTCTTGGGCTAGCAAGCGTGCCTGCTCCCAGGCGGCTACTTCCATTTCTACCAGCTGAAAATCATTGGTATAACAGTGGTGCTCAAGTAAGGCGTGACTGGTTTCGTGCAAGAGAGACCACAGTGCCGGACTGTCTTCGGCTGTCGTATTGTAGCTGATTTGTTTCCGTTGAGGAGACCACGAAAAACTACGGCCAGCAGTAAATGTAATGTGGGGGTAGCGCTGCCGGAGAGTTTCAGTGAGTGGCTGCATGATGAGGAAGTTCCTGCATTATAAGATCGTAGCAGCCATAGACAACGGCTTCTTCTGGGCGTTCGGCGCCGACGATGAGAGGCGTGGTGACCATTGGCGTTGCAAAGCGTTGGATTTCGGCATTCAGTAAGTCGCCGTAGCGGTCAAAGTAGGTACCAATACTGCCGCCGATGATAATGAGGTCCGGTTCTATGATGGCAATGTGTTCAAATAAGCCGAGCGACAGATTATGGGCTACATAATGCCACGTGCTAGTGTCTTCTTTTGGGATGTCGGCTGCCTTTTTGCCAAAATGTTGGTAGATAGCTTTGCCGGAGGCGAATGACTCCCACGTGGCCAGCTTACCCTTGTGTGGCAACATGATGTGGCCGCCTTCACCATCCCACATTGCTCTATCAAGCCGTTGCCGGTGTACCACGGCTGTGCCTATGCCAGTACTGACGGTTACATAGAGTATTGTCTCGTACTTTTTATGCAGCAGTGCTTCGGAGAGTCCAGCGAGTTTGGCATCGTTTTCGATGAGTACTGGACAGCCAATGATTTGTTCGCAGTCGGCTTGAATAGGTTGGTTTTTCCAGGGGAGGTTGCCCAAACCCAAGACAATGCCATGCTCTCGATCGAGTTTGCCGGGGACGGCAACGGTTGCCGCCTGGAGCTTGTGAATCTCAAAAGTTGAAAGCGAGCTCTCGAGACTTTCTAAGAAGTCATCATACGACTGAGGTGTGGCAAATTTGGCTGTTTGCTGCACGACTCCATGGCGATCAAGGGTAGCAATAAGTGTTTTTGATCCGCCAATATCTACCCCCAAGTACATGCTTTTAGTGTACCACCTTCTGCTCACTTTACGTACAGATGTAAAACCAGTATAATGGCACCTAACGTTGTGATAGGCACTTATCTGTCGCTGTTGAGTGACGGTATTGTCGAGTCGCACGGAATACACTACAAGGAGGCATGGAAAACATGTCAAAATCTACAACTATATCAATGGATGATCTCTTAGCCGAAAGCTCAGTTGATCAATTAAGTGCTGGTGCGGTGGTCGAAGGAACAGTTAGCTCTGTTCGGAAACACGAAGTCTGGGTTGACCTGGGCGCTCGAGGAGTCGGTGTCGTCATGCGACGCGAAATTGGCCACGGTCAGCAACTCGAAGAAGGCCAAACTGTCACGGTCAGTGTCATCGATCCAGAAATGGAAGAAGGCTATGCGCTGCTCAGTATGAAACGTGCAGTCAAGGATCGTGGATGGGATGAGCTACAGGGTTACTTCGACGAACAAAAAACCGTCGAAATTGTGCCTTATGACGCCAACCGAGGTGGTCTACTGGTCGAGCTCGAAGGCATCCGCGGTTTCTTACCAGTGTCACAGCTGGCAGCCGGTCATTACCCTCGGGTTTCAGGTGCCGACAAGGATGAGATTCTGCAGAAGCTGAACGCACTTATCGATAAGTCGCTCCGCGTACGCATTCTCGACATCAGTCGCAAAGATAACAAGCTTATCTTCTCAGAAAAGGAAGCCGTCAAGGAAGACATGCAAGCACGGTTTGCAGAACTCAAAGTTGGCGACGAAGTGAAGGGTGTCGTGACTGGCGTTATAGACTTTGGTGCTTTCGTTAATGTCGATGGTATCGAGGGGCTAATCCATATCTCCGAAATTTCCTGGGAGCGAGTCGACAACCCACGCAATTACGTCAAAGTTGGCGATAAGGTAACCGCAAAAATCATCGCTATCGACAAAGACCGTTTGAGCTTAAGCCTCAAACAGATGAGTGAAGATCCATGGCTGAAAGAAGTCAAAGCTTTCAAAAAAGGCGACATGGTTGAGGGGAAGATTACCCGTATCACACCATTTGGTGCCTTCGTACAGCTCAGTCCGAGCGTTGAGGCGCTCGTCCACGTTTCAGAAATGAGTAACGACGACGGTGTCGACCCTGAGCAGATCTTCCAGCTCAACGAAAAGAAGCAATTCAAGGTGCTTGATATAGATTCAGAAGGCCGCAAGATAGCCTTGAGTCTCAAAGACGCAAAATAATGAACACCTAACCGTAACGGCCCGTTCGGCCAGAAAGGAGTGCTACCAACATGGCAACTACCATTCAGATAGAAGACATGATTACCGTAGGCACCCTGGCTGATAAGTTAATGCTGCCCGTGACTCGACTCATCGGCGAACTTATGAAGAACGGTGTTATGGCGACGGTCAACGAAAAGATCGACTTCGATACAGCAGAGATTATTGTATCGGAGCTCGGTCTAGATGTGGAACTGGTGCGTGCCGAAAAACCACAGGCTGTTTCTAATCATGAACGCCGCAAAGCTGTGGTTAGCAAAACGGCTGAAAGTCGGCCACCGGTGGTGGCGGTGATGGGTCATGTCGATCACGGTAAAACATCTTTGCTTGACGCTATCCGAGAGGCCCATGTAGCCAAAGGAGAAGCAGGGGGGATAACCCAGCATATCTCTGCCTATCAGGTGACGCACAAAGGTCGCGCTATTACTTTTTTGGATACTCCGGGGCATGAAGCCTTTGCGGCTATCAGGGAACATGGTGCGCTGCTGACTGACATTGCGATTATTGTGATTGCTGCCGATGATGGCATCAAGCCACAAACCATCGAGGCTATCCGCTATGCGCGCCAGGCTGGTGTCAAAATAATTGTCGCCATGAACAAGATTGATAAAGAAGGCGCCGACCTTAACCGCCTCAAGCAACAGATGGCCGAGCAGGACCTTATGGTTGAAGAGTGGGGAGGCGATACGGTGGCTGTTGGTGTATCGGCTACTACTGGCCAAGGAGTATCCGAGTTACTCGACATGGTTTTACTGAGTGCTGATATCGATGACTTGAGAGCTGAAGTGAATGAACCGGCTCGCGGGTTGATTATTGAGGCGCATGTCGAACAGGGGCGTGGACCAGTTGCGCATGGGCTCGTTGAGTCCGGTACGCTGAAGCCAGGCGATTTTGTCGTCGCTGGAGGTGCCTACGCCAAGCTTCGAAATCTCGAAACAACCGATGCGAAAGCACTCAAGAGTGCAATGCCTTCTACGCCAGTCGTTATGACGGGTTTTAAACAACTTCCTGAGTTTGGCCACGAGTTTTATGTGGTAGCCAACGAAAAGGTAGCTCGTGCAGATGCCGAGAAGTACAGTGAGCAAGCACAAGCCGGCGGCGGACGTCAAAACTTGTCGGGCAGTGAACTGATCCGTATGATTAACCGAAACAATGAAGTACAAATGTTCAACGTCATCGTCAAAGCCGACGTGCAGGGTTCGCTAACATCGGTTATTAACAGCTTGAAAGCTCTCGATACCAACGAAGTGTCAACCCAGGTAGTCAGCGCTGGTATCGGTCCGGTTAACGAAAATGATCTTCATTTGGCGCAAACCAGTGATGCGGTGATTTACGGATTTAATGTGGCGATACCAAGCAGTATTCGACAAGCTGCCAGCCGCGATAAGATTAGTATTCGGCTGTACAAAGTTATTTATGAGCTAATTGATGATGTTCGCAATGAGCTCAGCGCTCGATTGCTTCCAGAGGTCGTAGAAACAGGCTTGGGACGCTTATTAGTTCGTGGTGTCTTTAAGACGACGAAAACAGAAGTTATTTGCGGTGGAGAAGTAACAAAAGGGGTGCTGCGAGTACCTTCCTTTGCGCGAATTTTCCGTGGAAATGATGAGCTAGCAGAGGTTGAGGTGACAATGTTAAAGCGTGGCCCCCAAGAAACCAAAGAAGTCAACGAAGGTGAAATGTGCGGACTCAGCTTTAAATCAGATCAAAAAATAGATTTACAGGAAGGTGATAGACTAGAGCTATTCCAGCGCGAGACCGTCACACGGGAGCTCTAGTGGTACAATACTGCTATGGATGATACACAGAAGAGCTCACTACGCATCGACAATAATCTACTGACAGAACTCGGTCTCCAGTCATTGCCTGCCCAGGAAAAGAGCGGATTTTTGAAGCATATTTACGAGACGCTCGAGATGAGAGTAGGTATGCGACTTGCCGACCAAATGACCAACGAACAACTAGACGAATTTGAGACATTTTATAACGCCAAAGACGATGCTGGCGCCTTTCGCTGGCTCGAAACTAACTTCCCGAATTACAAAGCAATTGTGGCGGAAGAGTTCGAAAAACTAAAAGCAGAAATCGCCCAATCTGCACCACAGATTTTAGCCGCGAGCCAAGAGGCGGCTCAAGAAGCAACCCCTCCTCCATCCGACGACAGCTATTAGTGATGTAGCTTAGAGCAGTGAACCGTAACCAGCCAAGAAGGCGTCAATTGGCATGGTTGCCTTGCCGGACGGTTTTAATGTATCAATCGAAAGAGCATCCGTACCACAGTACATGATAAGTTGCTTATTTTCGACGAGATAGCTACCGGCTTTTCCGTCGCCCAGCACGACATGAGCTTTTGTGATGACAATTTCTTTGCCGGCGAGAATGGTTTTGCTCTTTGGCCACTCTGTAAATGCTCGAATTTCTCGTTCTAGCTCCGTGGCTGGCTTTGACCAGTCAATGATACTATCAGCTTTGGTTAGTTTGCGGGAATAACTTGGTGTATCACTTGCGGCAATGGTGTTGTTTTGAGGAGCCGGATCTATCTCGCCGGCTAGGTAGGCAGGGAGAATCTCCACGAGCATAGCATTGCTTAGCTCTATTAGCTGTTCAGTAAGCCGAGGAGTGGTGATGTCGCTGGAGAGTGAAATGGCTGACTGGGCAAGTAGTGGTCCTTCATCCATCTTTTCGTCGATGAGCATGAGACTGACACCAGTCTGATCTTGGCCCGAGAGAATGGCAAACGTTATCGGGTCGGCACCACGCCACTCCGGCAACAGGCTAAAATGACTGTTTACTATCCCGAAGGGAAAGTACTCTATAACTTCTTTGGCGATAATAATCCCATAGTCTATAACCACCCCGACAGAGCTATCGAATTTTACCGAAGTAAACAAAGCAGTAAGCTCTCCTTTGGTTCGAGGGGTGTAGTGAGGCAAGCTATGCCGTGCACAGTACTCGAGTACGGGTACAGGGCCGCGGTGGTGTTCGGGGCGAGGTTTAGTAATGACTGCTTCGACAGAGAATTCCTGGGACATGGCCCGCAGACTTTCAAGCGCCAACGGTCCGCTCCCGAAGAAAACAATGGATGGTCGTGTCGTCGAGCGCGGCTGAGCCATGTTGTCTAGTCCCATAGGTCTTGGTTATGTTCTACTTCGGTGACGTAATCGATACTGGCGATTTCCCCATTCGCTTGTAGTCGATAGAAGGCCTGGGGATCGTCTTTGATATGGTCGATAAAGACGACGCCGTTGGTGTGGTCGATTTCGTGCTGCAATATCCGAGCCAAAAAACCCTCGGCCGTTACACGGAACGTTTTACCTTCTAAATTGAGGGCTTTAACCCGGACGCGATTATAGCGGGGTACTTTTCCGTAGACGTCTTTGATGCTCAAACAACCTTCGTAGTCTTCGACAACTTCTCCTTCGTATTTAACGACTTCTGGATTAATAAAGACGGTGAAGTCGTGGTTATTTTTGTCGTCGTAGTTGTTGCGCACCACGACAATTTTGAATAATTGGTTCACCTGGACGGCGGCGAGGGCTACGCCAACTTCATGCGCGCGGCTCGCTTCCCAGTCGAGGGTAGCTTCCTGCATACCGTCGACAATATGGCGGACTTCGTCGGTAATAAGACCGACACGTTTCGATTTTGTACGTAGCGAAGGGTGGGGTAGGGTGATAATATCTTCTTTGTTCATTAGGGGTCAGTATACCGTAATTAGGGCAGTCGGACCACTCAGCTAGAGAAGATTAATAGGGTCGATGTCGTAGTACCAGCCACTTTTCGGTATTTTTTTGATTATGGCGAGCAATACAGACCGCTGATTGCTCTTGATGGTCAGCTGCCATTCATATTTGCCGGCCGCTTTTTCGTGAAATGCCGGCGTCGGACCGTCGATTGTTACACTCGGATAGTCCGCTTGAAGCTGGTCGGCAAGGGCAAGGGCCGCTTTTTCGGCACTTTTTGTCGTGGCCCGACGACAGGAGAGCTTCAGGAGGTGACAAAAGGGCGGAAATAGAAATTGACGCCGCTCTCGTATCTCGTTTTGATAGAAGGCGTCCCAATCGTCGCTCAGGGCAGCGAGAAGGGTTTCGTTGGCCGGGTTATATGTCTGTATGACGGCATGCGCTGTAGTGGTGTGGCCTCTACCGACCCTGCCCATTACTTGTTGGATGAGCTGGTACGTTCGTTCTTGGGCCGTAAAGTCAGGAATGGCTAAACTACTGTCGGCAAGGATAATACCAAGGGTAGATAAACGGGGTAGATCCAATCCTTTTGCCAGCATTTGAGTACCTACCAGTATGTCAACCTCGCCGTCTTTTACTGATTGATAATGCTGCTCAAGCCGTTCCGCTTTTGTATTGTCTGTATCAAAACGCATGATTCTTGCCTCGGGGAAGAGTCGTTGGGCCTCTGTAAGGATGGCCTTCGTACCTGCGGTTTTAAAGATAATTTCGGCATTTCGACAGACCGGGCAAAAACTCGGTGTCGAAGCATGATACCCGCAGGTGTGACAGCGCAGCTGATGGGAGTCACCGTGGTAGGCGATGGGAAGATCGCAGTGGGGGCAGGTAGCCTGCCAGCCACAGTCGCGGCACAGAGCTATACGGGCTGTCCCCCGGCGGTTGAGATACAGTAAGCTTTGTTCGCCACTGGCCATCGCTGTTTCTATGGCGGCGATAAGAGGTGTCGATAAATAACTGGAACGGCTAAACATCGGGCGATCCTTTAAATCCACTATTGTTCTGTTCACTGAAGTAGTATGTCCAGCCGCCAGCGTATCAATCATTATGATAGGACGAGATTTTTCTTGAGCCATATAATATTCGCCCACCATCGGTGTTGCCGAGCCTTGCACGAGGACAGCGTTGTGTTGCCTGGCGAGTTGCGCCGCCACGCGCGGGGTATAGTAGTAGGGCTGCTGTTCTTGTTTGTAAGCCGGCTCGTGAGCTTCATCGATAACAATGACACCTAGTGACCTAAAGGGGAGAAAAAGGGCAGATCGAGGCCCTACGACGACGACAGGGGTGGTGGATTGCAACACAGTCGTCCATACTTGGCTACGCTCTTTCTGAGTAAGTTTGGAGTGGATCGTCAGAACGTGCACACCCAGCAAATCTTGTAGATTTTGGGATAACTGCGGGGTCAGGCTAATTTCAGGGCAGAGAACTAGGGCAGATAGTTTTTTTTCGAGAGTCTGTTTGGCGAGTGCTGCGTACACACGTGTTTTGCCGCTGCCGGTACGGCCGTGAAGGAGATAGGTGCCTGGGGCTTGCATGACATTGACTGCCTCCCGTTGCTGATCGTTGAGCTCGATAGTTGTGGGGTGAATTGCTGCCGGGCTGCCTGCATCATGGCTTTTAGGAAAAGCCGCCGGCAGTAGAAGCTGCATAAGGGGTCCGATGGGCGAAGGATAGTAGGCCTGCAGCCATCGCATGAGATTGAGACTTTGGGTGGGTATTGGAGGCAACGGCGTTATGGAGATGATAGATTTGCAGGCAAACGTCGGCTTGGCTACTTGCTTAACCACAACTGCCATGACAGATGCTTGCTGCAGCGGCACACTAACAATCTGACCAATCGGAAGTTGGGCATCGGAGGCGTAGGTCAGTGCTCCTTCATTGCGATAGCGGTGACTGCGCACCCACACTTCGTAGAAAAACATAGTTATCAGTATAGGCTAATTATGTGGGTTGAAAAACGACTGTAGTGCTTGGTATACTAAGGTTACGTTGTGTGATCAACAATGAGAGTTTATGTTAGATATATTTATTACATCCCGAGTACGCCGTAAAATCATTGTGATTTATGCGAAATACCCTGACTTTAAGACCCATGTACGGGGCTTAGCTAAGCTAATTAAAGAAGATGCAGGTAACATTCAGCGCGAGCTCCGACGTTTGGAAAAAGCCGGCTTTCTTATCTCCGAGAAGCAAAGCAATACGAAGGTTTATTACACCAACAAACAGTTCCCAATTTTCAAAGAACTACAGAGTATCGTGTTAAAATCACAACGCACGACTCAGAAAAAGAATGTGGCCTCTTAACAAAGAGTTGCAAACACCTCTCACATTCGCTACAATATCTCACGATGATTCAGGTAACACGTAAAGATTCAAAAGAGTCAGCAGAAAACCTTCTGCGCCGCTTTAACCGCAAGGTTCAGCAGTCTGGTAATTTGGCTACTCTTAAGCAAGGTCAGTATTTTGCTAAACCGACAAGCAAGCGCGAACGCCGCAACAAGGCTATCATTCGTCAGGCACGTCGGGCGCTAAAGATTAAGCGTATCAAACTCGGCCAGCGCTAATGACATTAGAAGACCGTCTTTCCCAAGACCTCAAGGCAGCAATGCTGGCAGGCCAGTCGCAGCGTGTCATGACGCTGCGTGGCCTGAAAAGCAGCGTACTCTATGCGAAAGTAGCCAAAAAGGTAGCCAGAGACCAAGCTCTTCCGGACGAGGAAGTGCTTGAGATATTGGCGCGCGAAGCCAAGAAGAGGCAAGAAAGCACAGATTTATACCTGCGCGGCGGTAATCAAGAGAAAGCTAAAGATGAACAGATCGAGAAAGCAATTATCGAAGAATACCTACCAGAACAACTCTCACAGGACGAACTGACGACTATCATAGATGAAACCATTACGGAGCTTGGGGCTACCAATCCGTCACAGATGGGACAGGTAATTGCCGGTGTAAAAGCAAAAACGGGCATGGCAGCCGAGGGAAGTGAAATTGCGCGCCTGGTCCGAGAAAGATTATCTGCTAGCAAATGATTTTGTTTTTTGGTCCTCCGGGCTCCGGAAAAAGTATCCAGGGCGAACTTTTAGTGAAGAAACATGGCTGGAAGTGGCTGTCGACTGGCCGTTTATTCCGCGACTCTAAAGATGCCGAGGTGCTCTCGCGGCTGTCTACGGGGGAACTTATTGATGATGAGCTGACTAATAAAGTTGTCGATCAGGCACTGGCGGAAGTCAGTAAGGATGGTGAGATGGCGGGTATTGTCATGGACGGATACCCTAGGAATATCCCCCAAGCGGAGTGGCTCGAGCGACAACTACCAGAACATGGACGAGAACTTCAACTGGTCATCATCTTTGAAGTACCAGAGTCAGAGCTACTCAAACGGCTGTCGGGGAGAGGGCGAGCCGAAGACGTGCAAGATGTAATCAAAAAGCGTTTAGCAATTTATCACGAAAATACGAAGCCCGTTGTTGATTTTTACCAAAAACGGGGCGTGCCGCTTGCGTATATCGATGGCCAGGGTAGTATTGAAGATGTACATCAGCGAATTCAAGAGGCTCTCTCAGCATGCTCACTCGTGTAAAGACACCATCAGAACAATCCGCCATGCGTGAAAGCGGCGCAATGCTCTTTCAGGTACTTACCGTACTACGCAAAGAAATGCAGGCTGGCATGTCAACAAAAGACCTCGCCGACAGAGCCCGTCAGGAGCTGGTGTCACTTGGCGGAGCGCCGGTATTTCTTAATTACCAAGGTTTTCCTGATGTTATTTGTATCTCCGTGAACGATGAAGTGGTCCACGGCATACCGAGTACGAAAAAGATCTTACAGCAGGGTGATATCGTGGGTCTGGACTTTGGCGTTAATTACCGAGGCATGATTACCGATTCAGCTATTAGTATACCGGTGGGAGCCTGCCGCAATAAGCGAGAAGAAGAGCTCCTACGCGGCACCAAACAGGCCATGGAGGCTGGTATCGCAGCCGTATCGGACGGCGTTCGCACAGGAACGATAGGGGCGGCGATAGAATCAGTACTCAAGCGATATAAGTTCGGGATTGTTCGTGACTTGGTTGGGCATGGAGTAGGGCACGAACTGCACGAGGACCCCAATATTCCAAACTACGGACGAGCAAATACCGGGCCATGGCTCCAAGCCGGTATGACTATTGCTATAGAACCGATGGCGACACTAGGTACTGATGCTGTCTATATGGCACCGGATGGATGGACTATATTGACTCGTGACGGCTCCCGCTCGGCTCACTTTGAACACACCATCTTAATAACCGAAGAGGGCGCAGAGGTGATTACTACGTCTGACGTCGCTACCACTGTTTAGCTTGCGCTCATACAAGGGTAAGCGCTATACTACTGCCAACATGCAAGGCGCTTCCACAAACCATTTTGTCGGCCTCGATATAGGCACTAGTGCAGTGCGCTGTGTGGTGGGTATGGCTGACGCTAATGATGGCGGTAAATTATCAATAATTGGTCATGGTTCCGCACCAAACCACGGGATGCGACGAGGAACGGTAGTTCATATCGAAGAAACGGCCGACGCAATCATTAAAGCCGTCAATGAGGCAGAGCGTATATCGGGCGTTCCAATAAACGGTGCGACCGTGAATATCAATGGTACTCACGTGACAGGCGTCGATTCCAAAGGCGTTATTGCCATTAGTGCTGGGGACAGGGAGATATCGGTAGAAGATCGACAGCGTGTCGACGAGGCCGCTACGGCAGTCAAATTTCCCCCTAATCGCGAGATAGTACAGTTTTTTGCTAAAAGCTATAGCCTGGACGGGCAACGGAACATTAAAGAGCCTGTCGGGATGCAGGGCGTTCGTCTGGAGGTGGAGTCTCACATTATTACTGCCGCTACGCCAAATCTTCGCAACCTTGATGCGGCACTCACAAAAGCCGATATTGTTGTTCACAATCATACGGTATCTAGCCTAGCATCAGCAGAAGCCACCTTAACTCGAGACCAAAAGGAAGCCGGCACGCTCGTGCTGGATATTGGCGCGGGTACAACGAACTTTATCGTTATCGAGGATGGAGAGGTCCAGCACGTTGCCGTGCTGCCAATTGGCGGTGTGCATATTACAAACGACTTGGCAATTGGGCTCAAGACAGATCTTGATATTGCGGAGCAGGTAAAGTTACAGCATGCATCCCTCATGAAATCCAAAAAAACAACGGCAAGTGTATCGTTACATAGTAAGCAGTATAGTTTCGATATGGATGATATCCATATGATTTGTGAAGCCAGGATAGAAGAACTCTTTGAGTATGTCGATAAAGAACTTCATCGCATACGCCGCTCTCGTAAGTTACCGGGTGGGGTAGTACTCAATGGAGGCACAGCAAAATTACCCGGTATTGCCGAATACGCTCGAGACAACCTGCAACTTGCCGCCCGAGTAGGCAAAATTCATGGGGTGACCGGCCTAGTAGATACTGTAGAAGATGCTTCATTTACGACAGCCGTTGGCTTATTAACACTCGATATGTTATTGCCATCGCATGACATAGTTTCACCTCAAGAAGATAGTGCTGGAGTAGCAGCAGTTAGAACACTGTTCAAAAAATTTGGCTTTTAGTTTTTGGCTTGAACACATGACTGGGTGATAGTAATTTTCTGCCCAAACCCCTTGAATAAATTTGTTGATGAGAGATGCGCTCTAGCGTATACTAAGCTTATAATTATATTGGAACGAAGAGGGACTTCATGCCGCAAGTAGTAGAGCCAGCCATAGAAACTTTTGCTCGAATAAAAGTTGTAGGTGTCGGGGGAGCTGGTGGTGCCGCCATTAATCGTATGGTGGAAGCTGGTATAGAATCAGTAGAATTTATAGCTATTAACACCGACGCGCAGGCACTGCATTACTCTAAGGCAAAACACAAAATCCACATAGGAAAAGACGCTACTCGTGGTCTTGGCGCCGGCGCCAACCCAACAGTCGGCCAGCAGGCAGCCGAAGAATCCCGCGAAGAGATACAAAAAGCGCTCGAGGGGGCAGATATGGTATTTGTCACTATCGGAGCAGGTGGTGGTACAGGCAGCGGTGCCGGTCATGTGGTAGCTCGCATTGCAAAAGATCTTGGTATTCTTGTCGTTGGGTTTGCCACGAAGCCGTTCGCCTTCGAGGGGGAAAAGCGCCGCCGAAACGCTGACATAGCCATCGATAATCTCCGCAATGCAGTCGACACTCTGATTATTATTCCTAATGATCGGCTCCTTCAAACCATAGATAGGCAGACCCCACTAATGGAAGCATTCCGTGTGGCTGACGACGTGCTGCGGCAAGGTGTGCAGGGGATTTCGGATCTTATTACGGTACATGGGCTTATTAACTTAGACTTCGCCGACGTAAAGACTGTTATGAGCAATGCCGGCTCTGCCTTGATGGGAATTGGGCGTGCGAGCGGAGAAAATCGTGCCGTTGCAGCAGCACAGCAAGCGATCGAGTCGCCACTACTAGAAGTATCTATTGATGGCGCACGAGGAATTTTGTTTAATGTCATCGGCGGCAATGATCTTTCTATGCACGAAATTAATGCGGCTGCTGAAACTATCACCAATGCAGCCGACAGCGATGCAAATATAATTTTCGGTGCCACAATTAGCCCTGAACTAGAAGGTGAAGTCATTATTACCGTTGTCGCCACCGGTTTTGACGCTTCATATTTCCAAGGCCGCCAAGCGGTTAGTGGTGTAAGCGCCATGGATTCTGTTGACCAAGATGAATCTTCACCTGTTCGTACACGCTCTACGGACGGCAAAAAAGATGAAGAGGCTTCCATAAAAGACATTGATATGACTTTGTCCGACAACGAAGAAGCCGCTGTAGATTTCAAATCGGATGACTCAGTACCAAATATATGGACATTGGAAGACAAAGATAACACCGACGAACCAGCCCCTGGAGACGATGATAGTCCCTCGGTTGTGAGTGGTAGTGTTGAGGACGAACTTGAGCGTCCATCTTTCCTTCGTCGATTAAAGAAGCGACGCGGCAGCACCGAAGAAGAATCCGATTCTACCTCTGATAAGTAACATTGTTTGTACTAAATAATACAACCGAAAATTATTGCATAACGCTACAGCTAGGGCTAATATAAAGTGACTAAGCGCTATATGTAGTAAAAATTATAGTTGCTCGTACGTTATTTTTGAACAAAGGAGGTGTGCAAATGAGATGCAGCCAATGCCAGGAATGCGATACGAAAGTTATCGAATCGCGTGACGTAGCAGACGGCCAAGCTATTCGCCGCCGCCGAATGTGCACGAGATGTGCGTATCGCTTTACGACGTATGAGCGACTCGAACGTCCGCAGCTGATAGTTATTAAAAACGATGGAACGCGTGAGCTCTTCAATCGGACAAAGCTATTAGCTGGGCTGTATCGAGCCTGTGAAAAGACATCTGTGAGCAGCATGCAACTCGAAACATTGGTTTCAGACATAGAGCAAGATCTATATACCTGCGGGCTAAGTGAAATTCCTTCACTGAAGATCGGTGAATGCGTCATGGAACGCCTTGCAGCTATAGACGAAGTAGCATATGTGCGATTTGCCAGTGTATATCGGCGGTTTAAAGATATAGCAGGATTTGAGCGAGAATTATCTCATATCAAAGAAAAGAAAAGCGCAGGAAATCTCGTTAAGGAGTAGAGGCTCCTTAACGGCTCTCTTCGGGACTGATACGGTGGTATGAGCTTCGCAGAGAGCTCAGGACGACAGACGAGAGACAAACGTCGTCAAAGAACTCTAACAAACATTTAAAAATACTTAAGTTAATACATCGATTAAAAGTGAGGGTATTATGGGACAAACAGCAAGCCTTGGTGTTAGGCGATTCTTTACACAAAGCGGTACTAAAGCATACGATGCACTGAAGTGGGTTAAGCGTGACTCAGTTATTACAAACCCCGCTAGTAAAACACCAGTTTTTGAGCAACGAGGTGTTGAATTTCCACAGGGATGGTCTTTGAACGCTATCAATATCGTGGCCCAGAAATACTTCACTGGTACACCAGGCACTGACGAGCGCGAATCCTCCCTTAAGGACCTGATTGATCGCGTTGTCGATACGGTTACGCGTCAGGGCGTACAAGAGGGCTACTTTGAAAGCGAAACAGAAGCCGAAGATTTCCGTGAAGAACTTAAGTTTGTTCTCGCCACCCAGCGTGCAGCTTTTAACTCTCCAGTATGGTTCAATATCGGTGCTCCCGGTCGCGCTCAACAGGCAAGCGCCTGTTTCATCCTTGGCATCGACGATACGATGGAATCTATTCTGAACTGGTATGTCGATGAAGGAATGATCTTTAAGGGTGGTTCAGGCTCCGGTGTAAACCTCAGTCCGATTCGCTCGTCTGTCGAGCCGCTGAGTAAAAGTGGCGGAACTGCCAGTGGACCACTGAGCTTCATGCGTGGCGCAGATGCTTCAGCCGGCGCGATAAAGAGTGGTGGTAAAACCCGACGGGCCGCTAAGATGGTCATTCTCAATGTAGAACACCCTGATGTCGAAGAGTTTATCTGGTCGAAAGCTCGCGAAGAGCAAAAGGCTCGAGTTCTGCAAGAATTTGGCTACGATATGAGCCTCGATGGCAAGGATATCTTCTCTGTCCAGTACCAGAACGCTAATAACTCGGTACGGGTTAGCGACGATTTTATGCAAGCTGTTGTCGATGACGCAGATTGGGATCTCAAGAGCGTTACAACTGGTAAATCGGTGCGTACCGTCCGGGCACGAGACCTTTACCGTCAGTTTGCGCAAGCAGCATGGGAATGTGCCGATCCTGGTATGCAGTTTGATACCACCATTAACAAATGGCACACCGCTCCAAACGCCGGTCGCATTAACGCCAGTAATCCGTGTAGTGAGTATATGCACCTTGATAACTCGGCCTGTAACCTGGCAAGTATCAACCTGCTTAAGTACCTACGTGACGACAACACCTTTGATGTGGAAGCGTTTCGGCACACGGTTGAGCTGATATTTACTGCTCAAGAAATCCTCGTCGGCTACTCAGCTTACCCAACAGAGAATATCGGTAAAAATGCTCGAGCATATCGAGAGCTCGGTATAGGCTACGCAAATCTGGGCGCTATGCTGATGGCACAGGGTCTACCATACGATAGCGATGAAGGACGAGCTCAAGCTGCTGCCGTTACGGCGCTCATGACTGGTCACGCTTACGCAACCAGCGCCAAGTTGGCACGCATTGTTGGGCCATTCGCTGGCTACCACAAAGATCGTGAAGCAATGCTTGACGTACTCAAGATGCACCGTGAAGAAGTCTCAAAGATTGATGCGAGTTTCGTCGCCGAAGAATTGTTGAGCGCAGCGGCTAGTGCTTGGGATGAAGCGGTTGAACTTGGCGATCTATACGGCATCCGCAACAGCCAGGCTTCAGTACTGGCCCCAACTGGTACCATTGGACTTATGATGGACTGCGATACAACTGGTATCGAGCCAGACCTCGGTCTTGTGAAAGTGAAGAAACTAGTCGGTGGCGGTACGATGAGTATCGTGAACCAAACGGTGCCACGTGCCCTCAAGGCTCTCGGCTACACCAAACCACAAATTGATGACATCGTGAACTACATTGATGTAGAAAAGACTATCCTTGGTGCTCCTCACCTCAAGAAGGACCACGAAAAAGTCTTTGCTTGCTCAATGGGCGATAATTCAATTCATTACCTTGGACACGTCAAAATGATGTCAGCAGTACAACCTTTTATCTCGGGTGCGATCAGTAAAACGGTCAACATGCCAGAAGAAGCAACCGTAGAAGATGTTGAACAGCTTCACATTGACGCATGGCAGATGGGCCTAAAGGCGATTGCTATCTACCGAGACAATTGTAAAGTAGCTCAGCCGTTATCTATGGCGAAAAAGGAAATAAAAGAAGTACCAGTACCGGTTGCTGCCACGCCAGCTGCTGCCGTAGAGACAGTTACCGAAAAAGCAGCTGCCACTGGCTTTGTTCGTCGCCGAGAATTGCCCAAAGTCCGCAATTCTAAGACGTTTTCATTCAAAGTTGCCGACAGCCATGGCTACATTACGGTAGGTGAGTATGATGACGGCACCCCAGGTGAAATCTTCATGCGTATCGCAAAACAGGGATCAACGCTTGCTGGTTTCATGGATGCATTCGCCATCTCCTTGAGTCACGGTCTCCAGTTTGGTGTTCCGCTAAAAGACTACGTCAAATCATTTACAAGTATGTCCTTTGCTCCTTCGGGAATTACCGATGATCCAGAGATCCGCACTGCTTCCAGCTTGGTAGACTATGTCTTCCGTCGGTTAGCGGCCAGCTATCTTAGCTTCGATGACCGGTTAGAGCTCGGACTTGCCTCGTTTGAGGATATGCCCGAGTCTCAAACAAGCTTGCTTGACACAGGCGAGACTGAGCAGCCTCAGCAGCAAAATGTTGCTCAGGAGCCAACAGCTCAGACTCAGCCAGTGGATGCCGGTGCTCAAACATCACAGGCTAGTAGCAGCGACACGGCGCCATTGTGCTACAACTGTGGTAATCAGACCCAACGGGCGGGTAGCTGCTACGTATGCAGTTCGTGCGGTTCCACGACCGGCTGTAGCTAGAGTACGGTAGTCTAACTACTACAAATACAAGGACGGCCACGTGCCGTCCTTGTTTTAATAAGAGATGTCGTAATGTGCTACACTTTAGGAAATGAAAGTGCTTGTACTATATCGGCCGAACTCTGAACATGGAAGGCAAGTGGAGACGTTTATTCGTGATTTTAAGACGTTCCATAATGCAGGTCGACTCGAGGTTTTAGATGTCGATAGTCGCGATGGCAGTGCTATGGTGAGCTTGTATGACGTTATGCAGTATCCGGCGGTACTGGCTCTGCGTGACGATGGTTCGATAGCAAAATCCTGGGAAGGTCAGATGCTTCCGGTCATGAATGAGATCGCTTACTATACATACTCAGCGTAAAAGTAGGGTATAATAAGTACAGAAGCATTCGGAAACCACGGAGGTGGACGAGAAGCGGCTATCAACCGCAAGCTATGGGAAGAACAGGAATACCTTAGTAGAACCCATCGGTATCGGCACGTCAGACCGAGCAAGAGAGAGCCAAGAGTCGTTGCTTTTGGAAGCCAGATGGTACCGTCCCGCTAGGGATTCTGGCAGACAAGCGCAACGGCTTTTTGTGATTAAAAGGAGATGTATGAAGTATCAAGCAGGTAAGCGCCGTAAGGCTATTGAATACGAAAATGACCTTGTGCAATATTGGCGCGACAATAAAACGTTTGAAAAATCGGTGGCTATGAGGCCTAAAGACAACCGGTATGTTTTTTATGACGGTCCTCCGTTTATTACGGGTGTGCCGCACCACGGTACCCTCCTAAGTTCAGTGGTAAAAGACGCAATTCCTCGCTACTGGACCATGAAAGGAAAACGCGTTGAACGCGTATGGGGATGGGACTGTCATGGGCTCCCAGCAGAAGTGTTCACCGAAAAGAAACTCGGCATTCACGACAAGCGTGATGTCGGTACAAAAATATCTCTCGAAGAGTACATTACGACTTGTCGCGATAATATGGTCCAGACAGGAGATCTATGGGAAGAGACCATTGCGCGAATTGGCCGTTGGGTAGATTTTAAGGGTGCGTACAAAACCATGGATAAGTCTTACATGGAGTCGGTCTGGTGGGCGTTCAAACAATTGTATGACAAGGGCAAAATCTATGAAGGCGAGAAGGTGTTGCTGTACTGTACCCGCGACGCGACGCCAATCAGTAAGGCAGAAGTGGCTATGGACAATAGCTACCAGGACATTACCGATCCATCGGTATACGTGAAGTTTAAACTGGCAGACGAAGATGCCTTTCTCGTAGCCTGGACTACAACCCCATGGACCCTTCCAGCTAACACTGCTGTAGCGGTGAACGAATCGGTACGATATGCACGTGTCCATGTGCAAGGCGAAACCCTCATTGTAGCCAAGGATTTAATTGAAAAAGTCTTTACTGATGAGAAACACAATGTAGTACCTTTTACTATAGAGGCTGAGTTCACCGGTAAAGAATTAATAGGTAAGAGCTACGAACCGTTGTTTGAAAACCGTGGTAAAAATGCCCACAAAGTATGGTCTGCCGACTATGTAACACTCGATGATGGCACAGGAATTGTACATTTAGCCCCAGCTTATGGTGAGGAAGATTACCTCCTCGCTAAAGAGAAAGGCTTCCCGCTAGTCTCCAATATCGATGACAATGGCTTTTTCGTTGACGGTCCATGGAAGGGCCAGAATGTATGGGATGCGAATAAGCCTATCGCAAAACAGCTACTTACAGAAGGAGTAGTGTGGAAGGTGGATTATATCCGGCACAGTTATCCTCACTGTCACCGCTGTGGGACAAAGCTCATGTACCGCGCTCATCCCAGTTGGTTCATGGACATCGACGGGCAACGTACCGAAATGTTGGAACAAAACGGAGATATTAACTGGTTCCCATCACATATTAAGCATGGACGCTTTGAAAAAACGGTGCAAACAGCTCCCGACTGGAATCTTTCGCGGGACCGTTTTTGGGCCACCGCTATGCCGGTATGGAAGGGTATAGATAGCGAGGGAAAAACTCATATTAAAGTTATCGGGAGTTATGCAGAGCTCAAAGACCTGTCGGGCGTTGAGCTAGATGACTACCACCGTCCTTGGATAGATGATGTTACATTCACAATAAAAGGTGTCACTTACCAGAGGATAGACAAGGTGCTAGACTGTTGGTTTGAGTCTGGCAGCATGCCATTTGCTCAGTTCCATTATCCTTTCGAGAACACCGAAAAGTTTGAGGCTGATTTCCCTGGTGACTTCATCGCAGAATATGTCGGTCAGGTACGCGCTTGGTTTTACTACTTGCACAGTGTCAATGTCGGGCTCTTTGATAAGAGAGCTTTCAAAAACGTTATCGTGACGGGTACAGTTGCTGGCAACGACGGACGTAAGATGAGTAAGAGCTTCGGCAACTATACCGATCCTAATGAGCTCATGGATACGTACAGTGCTGATGCGCTGCGCTACCTGCTTCTCAGCTCACCACTCCTGAATGGAGAAGACTTTAGTCTCCAAGATAAAGACGTGGCTGACGTAAATCGTAAATTGGCAATGGTATGGAACATGTACGATTTCTTCACCATGTACGCAGAAGTTGATAAGTGGGAGTGGAATGGTGACCTTACTGACCCGAGCGAAGAACTCGATAATCCTCTGGATCAGTGGATTGTGAGCCGGCTGCATCAATTGGTCGAAGGGGTCGAGAAGCACATGGACGCCTACGATATACCAAACGCAACCAAAATGATTCTTCCATTCGTGGATGATGCCTCTAATTGGTATGTCCGACGCTCTCGCCGCCGTTTTTGGAAGAGTGGCGATGATCATGACAAGCAGGCTGCATACCGCACACTACACTACGTCTTGACACGCCTAGCGCTTGTATTGGCCCCCTTTACGCCGTTTCTCGCCGAAGAGCTGTATAGGAATCTCACCGGCAAAGAAAGTGTCCACTTGTGCGACTGGCTTCCTGCTGGCCATGTCAACGATGCAATTATTGCCGAAATGGATGAGGTCCGAAACTATGTGACGCAAGCATTGGCATTACGTGCCCAAAATCGGCTCAAAGTTCGTCAGCCGCTCGCACTGTTGAGCGTCCCTAGGTTTGGGAAATTCGTAGACTATCAGACTATTTTGAGTGAAGAGGTAAACGTGAAACAGGTTGAGAAAGGGCAAGAATTAAGCCTCGACGTACATCTGACGCCCGCGCTCCGTCAAGAAGGAGCAATGCGAGAGATCATTCGACATGTACAAACGGCACGAAAAGCGGCAGGTTTGCAGGTGGATGATCGCATAAAACTGTCCCTGACCACTGATGACGATGAGCTTCTGCAGGCAATAAAGAAGTACCAGGACATCATCGCCGAAGAAGTACTAGCCGAAAGCGTTGCTCTCGGAAAGGTCTATAACTATCGTCAGGATGTCACGGTCGATAAACACCTACTGTCTATTAGCCTCGAACGTCACGGCTAACACTTTACAGGTAGTACTTTCTCTGTTAGAATCAATCGGTAACTAAATCAAAGTCAAGAGAGCTTAGGAATGAAAAAAGCTGTAATACAGACCGGTGGCAAGCAGTACCTCGTGAAGGAAGGCGAGACTTTCGAAGTGGAGCTACTGCAGTCTAAGGACAAAAAGCTGAGCTTTGAGCCGTTGTTAGTCATTGACGGCGACAACGTACAGGTCGGCACCCCAGCTGTAAAGGCTGTGAATGTCAGCGCTGAAGTCGTTGAAGATGACATCCAGGCTGATAAAGTGACCTCAATTCGCTACAAGGCAAAGAAGCGAGTACACACTGTCCGTGGCCATCGCCAGCACCACACCGTACTACGTGTAGTCAAGATTGGCTAAAGTCAGCCCATTACACTGAGTCGAATAAGATCGACCTCCACTGGAGGTCGATCTTCTCGTTTTGCGCCTACTATGTAGCGTTTTATGGCAAGGAGTAGGGGCAATAGTGCTTATGCCTGTGGACAGTTTCGGTACCGTAATATGAATGATGATTTTATTACATCAAAAAACAACACTATTTTTAAGGTGTTATGACGCTGTTAGTTAGTATGCCCCTCAAGGGTATAAACTTTGTAGTCTAAAAGACTACAGCGATATGGATCTATACGCCATTTTTGGAGATAAAAACTTCCGAATTATTTAGCTTTGATTAACATTGCATACCTCTGTTGGAGCGAGGATAATCATAAGCACGGATAAGTGGAGCGAGGTATAGCTGTGCTTTTCCGTAAAAAAATAACCAAACAAACATTGGTGAAAAAAACCAATATCCAAAAACCAACTAAATGTTCAAACTAAAACCGCAAAACACGGTCTTGTATAAGTTTGCCTTTCGACACATTCGTGGTCAAAAAGGTCAGCTTGCTAATGCCTTCAGACAGATTCCTGATCTGATGGGTTATTTAGCGTGTACCCTCAGAGGTAATAACCATCTGAAGGGTATGTATTCTGTTGTCTTTGCGCTTGTAGTCTGTGCAGTTAGTATCTTCGGTCAGCCAGCTATCACTCACGCCGCCACCCCAACCCTCAACTTCCAAGCCCGCCTGGAAAGTAGCACTGGTGCCATTGCCCCAGATGGTAACTACAACGTACAGTTCAAACTCTACGAAGGTGGTACCACCAGCGGTGGTGGCACCAACGTCTGGACTGAAACCCGTCTCAACAGTGCTACCCACGGTGTCCGAGTAGCCAATGGCTACCTCACCGTCAATCTTGGTGACATCACCAGCTTCCCGGGTACCATCAACTGGGATGCCGATCTCTTCCTGAGCATGAACATTGGTGGTACCACCACTGGTGTTCCTGGCTGGGATGGTGAGATGACCCCATACCTCAAGCTCACCAGTGTGCCATACGCCTTCCAAGCTCAACGCGCTGAACAACTCAGCCAACTCCAAGGTGCTAACACCGGCACCCTGAACTTCGATACCTTAACCGCCGACCAAGACATCCTCCTGCCTAACGAAAGCGGTACCCTCTGTATCCAGAACAGTAGTAACTGTGGGTTCCTCGATCAGACGACGGCAGATGGAAGCTATATTCAAAATCAATCCGCAAGTTTACAGGCGGGCAACTTTGCGCTCAAGAGTTCAGCAACAAATATAGTGACAGCTAAAATACAGGCTCTAACCGGTCAAACCTCAAACCTTCTCCAGCTCAATGACTCAACAGGTACTGTGCGACTACAGGTTCGCTCGAATGGCATATTGGATGTTGGAAATTCGGCTTACTTCTACGGGTTAATTGGTCTAGACAATACTTCCTGGCTACAAAACTCGGCGGCAACCGGTACGTCATTGAGATTCAATACGTCAGGCGACGCGACATACCATGGTGCAGCGCTCCTTTCGGTGAACGAAGCAGCGTCGAACGGGTTGATTATCCAAGGAGCAGCAAGTCAGTCGGCGGATCTGCTGCAAATTCGTGACAGCAGCAACAGCGTACTGGCCAAGGTTGGTGCGACGGGCCAATTTGATTCTGCTGTAGGGTATGCCTATAGTGGAACCGCCGGCTCAAGTGCGGACTGTAGTGGCAGCGGAGAGGTATTGAAAGACATTGTAGTGCAGGGAGGGATTGTGACGGGTGGAACATGCGGTTCCGCTGGAAGCTCCGGTACCTTTGTTACCTTGCAAGCGACGACACCTGCGACTGCCGATGTAGGTAATTTCAACATCGATGGAACTGGTATTGCTGCAACTTTCGAGGGCACTACCAGCGTACTGACCCCCTTACTAGACACGGCTACAGCTGTAGCATTAGGAATCGGTACTACCAACGCTACTGGCATTAACCTGAATGCCAATACGGCAATACAGACAGGTGATATTTTGTACTTTGACGGACAAGGTGGTAATTCTCAGATAAAGGCTTCTGCCACGGATGTACTAGAGATCGGAAACTACAACGCTAGTACAGGAACAATTCAGTTCAAGAGTCAAACAACACAGTTTCAAAACACCACCGACTATAAAACAAATTTCCAATTGAATGGAAATGGGGATGCTTTGTTCCAGAATAGTACCAACACACAAAACGCGCTTCAGGTGCAAGACAGTACTAACGCCGTAATCTTCGATGTCGATACCTTGTATAAGAGAATAGGGATTGGAACAAATACTGCCACGCAAGCTTTGCATATTGCTCAAGGAAATGCGGTCGCTCCAGTTACAATTAAAGTTCAAAATACTGCTGGCACTTCTGGAACTGAGTCTCGTGTGATGCTTTCAACCACTGGTACGCTCGCTAACGAAACTACTGGCGCTGCAATTACGGCTCACCGTACCGGAGGAGCGGGAAACGGCTCAACTGATTTGTATTTACAAACTAGTAACAGTAGTTCGGTATTAACTACACAACTAACAATTTCTTCTAACGGATTGAGCACGTTCAACGGTAATGTTCAGGTAGGGGGTGTAACTGGAGCATCCGGTAAAGTAACTATCTTAGGCGATACTGCCACAGAACGGACATTGGTCGTGCAAGCTGCGCCAGGACAAACCCAAGATGTGCTTAGTATTCGAGACGGAACTGGTGGATTCGTAGCAGGCTATAATGCCAATGGGGATCTCTATCTGAATGGAATCTTGCAATCCGGAACTAATACGACGGCCGGAGAAATTTGGCTCAAAGATGGTACTGCAAATGGGTATAGAGGAAAAATAAAAATTCAAGCCCTAAGTCAAAGTACAACATATTTGTTACCAGATAGTACGAGTAGCTCAGACACGTTCTGTCTACAGACGCTTGGCAACTGCTCTGGCGGTGGAGTGACTTCGTTCAATTCACTGGTCGGCGGTATTACAATACAGGGCACAACCAATCAGCTACAGGTAACTGATGATGGAAGTTCTACTATTACCCTGAGCCTGCCACAAGACATCAATACCACCAGTAGTGTCACCTTTGGATCGCTCACAATCGGCAGTGCCGGTAACACGATAAGCCTAAGTAACACTGGCTTTGTCCTGTCGGGTACGGCACGACCAACTAAGCGTATACGCCTAGCAGCTGAATATGCCAATGCTCTGCTAGACGATGCCGGTCTGCCGAACGTCATGGGAACAATGACAACCGGATACGATATGACAAACCGCATGAGCTACTACAAGTGGACTACCGATCAGGCGACTAACCAAAGCTACGAGCTAGTAGTACAAGTTCCTATACCGGAAGACTTCGATGGATTTACAGGGGCAGGGGCAAACCAGATGCACATCACTACCTGGACGGGCGATACGACCAACGGTATGGCTAATATCGAAATTCGTGATTCGTCAAACAGTGCAGCGGTAAACTTCGACACCGTCGGCTCGGGCAACGCGACTCCGTCTGCAACAGGTACCTGGCAAACCACAAACTTTGACATTAGCTCTGGCTCCTACACTGCTGGCGATTATCTGACTCTCCGCATACGCTTGACCAGTCCGCAAAATGGCGAAGTCCGAGTCGGCAACATATACTTCGATTACAAGGCCAAGTTCTGATGGAACCACAACAGTACCAGACAAGCATAAGGACTACTGTTATACTGGAGACAAAGGAGGCCCAGCATGGCGGGCATTCGTAGGGGCAAACGAGTTTATAGCTATAAAAGACTGTCTAAGAAGTTAAGTACACGTTCGAGGCTACGCCGAGGGCGTTTATGGGCATGGGACTCGTTGCTGCATACAAAAATTGTTCTCACTAAAATGTGGCAAAAACTGCCCACATGGGCTCGTGTGATAGCAGTGGTCGTCATAGCAAGTGGTGTATTTTGTTTTGGTTGGCGGCTATATGTTAATAGCCACTACGCTTTGAGCGTCGAAGCAAAACAATTAGTAGGCGAGGTCAATCCTACACTGGTAAAGCGTCTACACTACGATAAAAAGACTAATTCATATGAATTTAATCAGTCGGGAAAATCAGAGCAAAAAGAAGATACCTGGCTGCAGAATGTCGGGAATGGTCCCGTCGGTTATAGCCTTACGCTGCCCACTGAATCTGCAAAAAAAATTACGTTCCATGACGATAATACAAAATTAGCATTTAGCCTCAAGCCAGTGTTTGACCATTGGGATGGGCGGATGGTAGATAATCATATTGTATTTCCCGTTTCGCATGGTGGCCAGGCTATCTACACGCTTAAAAATAATGGCCTCAAAGAAGATATAGTCTTTGGCTCCGCCCCTAAAACAGGCCTACTCTCTTATGAATACCAACTAGATTTACCTGACACCCTTGTGGCGCGTCCTATCGAAGACGGGGCCATCGGCATTTTCTCGGCTGATGCATCGCTGTATGCCAGCGATATAACCTATGGCGGCTCTAGTGACTGGATGAAGATGGAGGAAGCCCGCAAAACTGCACCGAAGAACAATTTGGTGTTTGCTTTTCCAGCACCTACCATTACTATGCTGAGCGATGCTTGTTATAGCGCGATGAAGAATCCTCAGCAGAGTATAACCGTGCCCGAACTCTGCCAACCTCAAGAAGCCAAGCGGGCGAGTGCCAGGTACAGCCTGAGTGACAATACGCTAACGGTAGAGGCAACCAAACTCGATACTATTTCTGGAGCGTTTAGTCTAGACCCGAGCGTTGTGGTCACCAACAGCAGCGATTTTATATCCGGTAACCCCGAAGATAATATCCAGTTTGATTCAGACCAAATCCACAGGGGAACACTCAGTGGTGGCGCAACGAATAGCTGGCAGTCTACCTCAGCCTTACCACTGGGACGACAGGGACAGCAAACAGTGGCTTATAATGACCGGTTATACATAATAGGTGGCTCCTCAGTCACTTCTTCGGGTACTACACCGATGTCCGGCAGCTCTGCAATCCAAAAAGCCAATGTTAATAGCGACGGCACACTGGGTTCGTGGCAAAATGCTGGCACGATGCCGGGGGTTGGTTATAACACTCATTTTGCAGCCACGACTTACAATGGCTTTTTGTATCTGATTGGTGGCGATGAAGGGTCGGGCACGAGTGTATACATGGCGAGGTTTGGGGCCGATGGCAGCCTCGGTCCATGGGAAAATGAGCCCTCTTTGTCTGCCGCCAATAATGCGGCCAGTGCGGTTGCATATAATGGCTACGTGTATGTGGTGGGTGGTGGCTCCACTGGAGAGACGGCACCTTTTACCACATCGGTATACTATGCGGTCGTCCATGCTGATGGTTCGCTCGGCACCTGGCAGTCCACTAGCACTCTCTCGACCGCCATAGGTATGACGCAAGCTATTTCTTACAATGGCTACCTGTATGCCGTCGGCGGACTTAGTAGTGGGGGAGCAGTTAATACGGCATATTACGCTAAGCTGAATAGTGACGGCAGTGTCGGCACCTGGCAGTCCACCACTGCTTTTCAAACAGCGCGCTATGGCCATGCGGCCTATGCCTACAGAGGTTATATGTATCTTGCGGGCGGTGGTGGCAATAACGACATGCAATACGCTCAGATAAATGCTAACGGTAGCTTGGAGACGTGGAAAGCGGGGGCTAGCTACGATACGAATGCCGGCAAAACGTATGTGTCAGGCGCCGCCTACAAAGATTATCTATATGTCATCGGCGGCAAACGGACACAGGATAACTACAGCAGTGACGAAGCTCAATACGCAAAAGTCTCAGCAGCAGGCCTTATCACAAGCTATCAATCGACTACTTCGCTTACTGCTGCACCAAGTGCTCTCAATGCCAATGGGGCTGTTGTATACAATAATTGCCTGTATACCTTTGGTGGATACTATGTTTCAGGATCGAATCAGTATTCTAACAAAGTCTATTACGCTTCTATAAATACCGATGGTACGCTCGGCAGCTGGACACAATCATCGAATACTATGATTACGGCAGTCAGTAGTTTTGGCTTGGCTATTAACAAGGGTATGGTCTATATCGTCGGCGGATATACAGGGGCAGCCAATACCGATATTGTGCAATATGCATCCTTTGCTACTAGTGGTTGTGGGGTAGGTACCTGGACATCAAACAGTAACCATTACACTGCTGGCGCCGTGGCCAATCATTCTCTCGTTGCAGTTAATAATTACCTCTATGCCATTGGTGGTAGTGGCAGTGGTAGTACCACCAGTGTATATTCTGCTGCCATCAGTAGTAGTAACGGTTCCGTCGGTACCTGGACAGCACAAACAAGTCTAAACACCTCGAGAGCAGAAGAATCATTAGTTGCCTATGGCGACTATCTCTATGCCATCGGTGGTAGTAATGGTGGTAGTAATAACATTACGAGCGTAGAGTATGCTGCTATTTCTTCGCCCGGCACCTTGGGGTCCTGGACGGCTGCCAGCAGTTTACAGACAGGACGGAGGCAGTTAGGCGCGCAAGCTTACAATGGCTATCTGTACGCGATCGGAGGAGGGGATGGAACGACCGATGTTTCCAGCACTGAGTACGCCAAGATTAATAGCGACGGTACGATTGACTCCTGGCAGTACAACACCTCTCTCACCGATACTGCGAGCAAATTTGGTATGGCGTGGGCAGCCGACAAAACCTATATTGTAAACGGCAAACAAAGCGGTTCGCTCAGTAGTAGCGTCAAGATGTTTACGATAAACAACGGCGGGAGCGGGGCTATTGGTTCGTGGCAGACGGCCACAACATCACTGGCGACTGCCCGCAAGGGCCACTGCCTCGTTGCAAACAATGGCTATTTGTACGCCATCGGGGGTCTCGATAATACGGATACTCTTTTGACGAGCGTGGAATATGCGCAACTAGATTCAATTGGAGAACCTGGTTCATGGTCTACAACGACCGCTCTACCGATTGCTCAAGCGTATTTAGGATGTGTGGTGCATGATGGTTCTCTGTATATCGTCGGAGGGCAAGGTGGTGGACAGAGTGGCGGCCAGTCTGTACGGTATACGACCTTTAACTCCAACGGGACGTTAGGTTCCTGGACATCGACTACGAACCTTCCCGCAGCGCGGTACGGGCATTCGGCATTTGCATACAACAACTACCTCTATACGGTTGGCGGCGCCGTCAATGCGCCGAACTTTTTGTATGATTTTGAAGGAGGCGTGCTTACTCCTTTCACAACATCGGGGTATAGTAATTGGGCAACTAGCCTCAGCAGAGGCAAACAATGGAACGTATAGCGGCAGATTCGGGTAACATCGATACGGGAAGTGGTGGTAGCAATCAGCTTGAGTTGACTCATACATTCGGAAACGCTGGCTATATATCGTTTGCTCGTAAATTTACCGTAAATACCTCAAGCTCCACCATAACGACGAGCTTCTACATAGACAATGTTTTACAAGCTTCTGTCGATTCTACTCAAGATTGGCAGAACCTTGTGTATGACGTCGCCGCCGGTAGTCATACATTCAAATGGACTTTTACTACCACGGGTAATGCACAGGGGTCGAAGGTTTGGATAGATGATGTGAACCTCCAGGACGGTGGCTATACGGAGGTTGCACTAAACGATGGGTACGAGGATAACACGCTATCGCCTTTTAGTGGCGGGGGTACCTCTGGATGGGTAACTACAAGCAGTGATAAAAATACAGGGACATACAGTGCTCGCTCAGCAGCAATTGGTGACTCTCAAACTAGTGATATGTCACTTACCTTTAACGTAGTAAAATCCGGGCGTATCAATTTTTACAAAAAAGTCTCTACTCAGAGTGATTCAAGCGGCGATGATTTCTTTCAGTTTTTCATCGACGGAAACATGATTGGACAGTGGTCTGGATTCAAGCATGGGAGAAACTTACGTTTTCGGTATCTTCCGGCGTCCATACCTTTACTTGGCGATATGTTAAAGATAGTAAAAAAGCTGCTGGTTCAGATGCTGTATGGGTCGATGATGTTTCTATTGAGTACATTAGCGATGTATATTCTACCTCCGAAACACTTTATGCGCCGATAAATACAGACGGGACTGTAGGGTCATGGACCCAATCTAGTACGGTTCCTGGCGGCAGGTATGGCCATGGGTCTGTAGAGTATGGTGGTTATGTGTACGTCCTCGGTGGAGTAGGAGACAGTGGTAGCCTAGCGAATACTTCTTACTTTGCCCATCTCAATACTGACGGTAGCCTCGGTACGTGGCAAACCACCACCAATCTGCCTAGCCAGCGATATTACCCAATGGCAGCCGCTCTTAACGGCTACATATATGTTGCTGGTGGCGCCGATAGCTCACAGAGCCTCGATACTACTATGTATGCTGCTATCGGGCCAAATGGCAAACTAGGAGAGTGGCGCAGAACTCGTAATTTACCGAGTGAAAATTTCTCTGGTGGGGCGGCGGTGGCAGGCGGTAATCTGTATGTGGTGGGTGGAGACGCTACCAATGCCTTAAGTTCGGTAAACATTACGACATTGCAGTCTATCGCCAGAATTGGGCATTACTCAAAGTTATTTAACCTCAGAACAGACACTACCGATCTACTGAGCATCGAATATACAGGCGATTTATGGGGTGGTCAGAAGGCTATTACCTATCAAGTTGCGGGGAATGATGCAATTTTCGGATCCACTGCAAGTTCTAGTACGCTGCCTAACACACCGATTGATAGTAGTTCTATCGTTTGTCAGGCTACGCTACCCTCAGTAAATCAGTATGTGTGGGTAGATGTTGAGCTCGATGATTCGCAGCGAGCAGCTTTTCCTGATGCCCCCATCTCAACTATTTCGAGCCTGACGGTGAATTATAATGTGGTACGCAAGCATCCGGGTCCTGATGTACGCTTACGTGGCGGCCAGTATTTCTATGTGCAAAACCTACAACCACTGGATACGTGTCCAAACTAGTCTTTTTTGTCACGACATTTTAGTTGGTTCTGTGGATAATTAATACAAAATTATTCGAGTGATGTTTTAGGTACTACACATTTTCTATCTTCATTCCCCTTATAAACTTCCTAATAACTTACACCACCCCAGAAGATGCGTGTATGTAGCGCAAAATACATCATATGTATACTATTTTCTTTGTGCTCTTAACTCACTCGAACTCAGATTTTTTACCTTATTTCATTCTTGTGTAACTTCTTGCGGACGACTACAGTTGTAGCTAGGTTTACAAACAAAAAACCATACAAAATTCAAATTAAAACAAGCGCTCAGGTGCACAAAAAAACATCTCTAAAACCAGTACTGTTCCCGCATGGCCGAAAGACAATTGTCTTTGGGCTTTTCGTGGTTCTACTGTCTTTCGTTATGAACAATTTGCTTGTCCCTTCTGTCTCTGTTGCCGCCACCCCAACCCTCAACTTCCAAGCCCGCCTGGAAAGTAGCACTGGTGCCATTGCCCCAGATGGTAACTACAACGTACAGTTCAAACTCTACGAAGGTGGTACCACGAGTGGTGGTGGCACCAACGTCTGGACCGAAACCCGTCTCAACAGTGCTACCCAAGGTGTCCGAGTAGCCAATGGCTACCTCACCGTCAATCTTGGTGACATCACCAGCTTCCCCGGTACCATCAACTGGGATGCCGATCTCTTCCTGAGCATGAACATTGGTGGTACCACCACTGGTGTCCCAGCCTGGGATGGTGAGATGACCCCCTACCTCAAGCTCACCAGTGTGCCATACGCCTTCCAAGCCCAACGCGCTGAACAACTCAGCCAACTCCAAGGCGCTAACACCGGCACCCTGAACTTCGACACTTTAACCGCCGACCGAGACATCCTCCTGCCTGACGAAAGTGGTACCCTCTGTATCCAGAACAGTAGTAACTGTGGGTTCTTAACCGGAGCAGCCGCCAACGGTGCCTACATCCAACTGCAAACTACCACGCCGGGAACAGTGCAGACTGGTAACTTCAATATTGACGGGACGGGCATAGCCGGCATCCTCCAAGCTAGTACCATCACTGCCACCACCGGCTTTAAGTACAACGGCACTGCCGGATCGAGCATCACGTGTACCAGTGGCGACTTCCTACAAGATGCTACCGTCCAGGGCGGTATTGTCACGGGCGGTACGTGTGCGGCGGCTAGTGGGGGAGGTGGCACACCATCCGGTGTCGCTGGCGGCGACCTAAGCGGTAGCTACCCTAATCCAACCGTCGCCAAGATACAGGGAACAGCCCTGAACATCTCTGGCCCTACCAGTGGTCAAATGTTGGTATGGAATGGCACTGGCTGGACTAACACTAGTGTGAGCGGTGATATGACAATCTCTAGCACTGGCGTCGCAACCATTGCCGCTAGTGCTGTTACCAGTGCAAAGATTGCTAACGGCACCATTACCGGTACTGACATCGCGAATGACACTATTGCTCTCGGTACTAAGACCACTGGTAATTACGTCGCAGGGGCCACTGCAGGTACTGGTATTACCATCAGTGGTACTGCGGGCGAAGCCTGGAGTCCAACCGTAGCCGTCGACTCCACCGTCTGTCGTAACACCAACAACTGTAACTACCTGACTGGTAGTGCAGCTGATGGTGCCTATGTCCAACTGCAGTCTTCAACACCGGGTACGGCACAGACTGGTAACCTCAACATATCCGGTGCCGTTATTGGGGGGAGCTTTAGTGGTAACGGCGCAAATCTTACCGTTCTCAATGGTACGCAAATAACTACTGGCACTGTTGCAAATGCCCGCCTGACTGGTAGTGGTGCACTGACAGTCAATGCCGGCACTGGCTTAAGCGGTGGCGGGTCGGTAGTGTTAGGTGCAAGTACAACACTGAACCTCGCTAACACTACTGTTACCTCCGGTAGCTATGGAAGCGCCAATAGTGTTGGAACCTATACGGTCGATGCTCAAGGCCGCCTGACTGCCGCCGGAAACACAGCCATAGCGATTGCCGGCAACCAAGTAACGAGCGGTACTCTAGCCGACGCCCGCCTCAGCGCGAACGTTTCACTCCTCGGTGCCAGCATCCAAGATGCCGAAGTCGACGACAATCTAACTATCTCTGCCACTGGTTCAGTTGCTGACGGTGCCCTCAGTGCTAACGTCACTCTCCAGGGCAATACCTTCAACGGCATTAACCAACTCGTAAAACTCAATGCCTCTGGCTATCTGCCCGCACTCAATGGTAGCTTACTGACTGCCCTCAATGGTACGCAAATAACGAGCGGTACTATTGCTAATGCCCGCTTGACTGGCAGTGGAGCGCTGACGGTGGGGGCAGGTAACTGGATTAATTAACGGTGGGAGTGTCGCACTTGGTGGCTCAACGACGGTAAACGTTGGGGCGGGAGACGGGATAACTGTAAATGCTAACGATGTTGCCGTCGACTCCACCGTCTGTCGTAACACCAACAACTGTAACTACCTGACTGGTAGTGCAGCTGATGGTGCCTATGTCCAACTGCAGTCTTCAACACCGGGTACCGCCCAGACTGGCAACCTCAACATATCCGGTGCCGTTATTGGGGGGAGCTTTAGTACAACCGGAACTGCCACGGTTAATCTCCTGCAAGCAACAACCGTCGATACCAATAGCTTGCAGACAAATGGCACCACTCGTATTACTAGTACCGGTGTCCTTCAAAACGTTACGGCCAGTGCGAGTATTCTTACCTCCGGCACGCTCGCTGACGCCCGCCTCAGCGCCAACGTCTCACTCCTCGGTGCCAGCATCCAAGATGCCGAAGTCGACGACAATCTAACTATCTCTGCCACCGGTTCAGTCGCTGACGGTGCCCTCAGTGCTAACGTCACCCTCCAAGGTAATACCTTCAACGGCATTAACCAACTCGTAAAACTCAATGCCTCCGGCTACTTGCCCGCACTCAACGGTAGCTTACTGACTGCCCTCAACGCCAACCAGATAACGACCGGTACCGTTGCCAATGCACGTTTAACCGGAGGTGGTGCACTGACAGTTACGGCTGGCAATGGGTTAACGGGCGGCGGCAGTGCGGTACTTGGTAGCTCCACGACCCTAACCGTCGGTGCCGGTAGCTGTATTACAGTTGGCGCTACTACGGTTGGTGTCACGAACAACTGTGTAAATGCTACTACATTAGACGGCCTGGATTCGACTGACTTTGCACCAGTAAGTGGTTCGAGCAATTACGTGACTATTCAGGGAACGACACCGGGTACGGCACAAACCGGCAACTTCAATATTAACGGTACAGGGATTGTAACTACATTTAATACAACAAATCTGAAGGTAGCTGCCGATATCTATACTGGCGCTAGTGGGGGTACGCTTCGGCTGAATGCAGCTGGTGAACTACTGAATATTACTGGCTACACGCAAAATGCCGGAAGCTTTTCGATGACAGGAAGTGGGGCATTTTCAACCGGCACCGGCCCCGTAAGTATGAATGGAAATGTTCAAGTAGCTTCTGGCAAAGCCATAACCCTCATTGGGGGTGCAACGGGAACTCGGCCCGCCTCTCCGGCCGAAGGCATGCTCTATTTCGATACCACCACCAATAAACTTCTCGTCTACAGCAATGGTAAGTGGCAAGCCGATCGCAGTACGTCTACTCTCATCGTAGCCGCAAGCAACTCGAGTCAGGCAGCGAAGGATGCGGCAGACTATGTTGCTGATGGTACCGGCGACCAAACTGAGATAAATGCCGCTCTTACCGCTGCGGCCGGCGGCAAGGTATACCTAGTAGAGGGTACGTATATGGTTAATTCAGCCATTCTCATACCAAACAAAACAACATTGACTGGAGCTGGTGATAACACAGTAATCACACTGCCAAATGCCCAGAATGGTAGCTATAACATGGTTCAGAATAGTGATACCGCTACGGGTGAGAAGGTGACTATTAGCGATCTCCAAATAGATGGTAATAGCACCAATCAGACAGCTGGAAATATGACAGGTATTTACTTCTTGGGCAGTGGAGATAGTGGCGCGGGAGTTGATGGTGGAGCAATCCAAAGAGTAACAGTCAAAAATATGTATGGCGGGAATGGTATATATCTAAATAACTCTTCCCATGTCATGATACGTGGCAATAGCTTACGTGGAAGCAGCAGTAATAACGGTATTTTCCTGAATAGCGGCTCCAGCTACAACACGATAGCTAACAACACTACAGAGAATAATTACTATGGTGTACAGTTAAACGCTTCTTCCAATAACACTATATCCGGCAACATTGCGACCGGAAATACCATGGGACTATTCCTGAATGGTGCATCAGATGCCAACACCTTAAGTGGGAACATAACAAAGAGCAACACTAACTATGGAATCTACCTCAGCGGTGCTAGCAGTAACACCTTGTCGGACAACATCGTACAGGCTAATGGAGTTTACGGTATCTTCCTAAATAGTTCTGCAGATAGTAATGAGGTGAGTGGTAATACTCTTGTAACAAATTCTACCTATGGTATCTATCTTAATGGTGTGTCTAATAACCTCATTACAGCTAACAGAATCCAAGATAATGGCGGCTCGACAGCTAACAACGCTATCTATGTTGCAAATTCTAGCAGCAACACGATCCATAATAATGCCATCACTGACCCCACGCATACTAGTACAAACTACGCGATTAATATCTTTGATACAGGTTCTTCGAACAATGATCTAGCCAACAACACCCTCGGCGGCGGCAGCATCAACGACGCCGGCACCGGCACTATCTATGCTGGTCAGCAAAACGCCAACGGTTACTTTGGCTTTAAGGCTACCACCACTCGCTTAGGTCTTGGTAATGTCTCTCCAGCCTACACCCTTGATGTATCAGGCGACATCAACACCACAACTGGTTACCGCATCAACGGTACGGCTGGCGCGAGTATCTCTTGTAGCGGCGGACAGGTACTCCAAAACCAGACGGTAGCCGGTGGTATTGTGACAGGTGGTTCTTGTGCTGGCGTCAGTGGTGGAACATTACAGCAAGCGTACACATCGAGTACCGGAAGTACAACGCCAGAGATTAAACTAGATAGTACGAGGGGTGGTCTGGATATACAGGATGCCGATACAAGTCTGGGCGGTAGTTTGCTGACAGTTCGTGCTAGTAACTCTAGCGGTCTAGGAAGCGCACTATTAAATATTGATGCTACTGGTCAAACTACGTTCCAGAATAAAACGGACAGCGTTACCGCACTGCAGGTGCAAAATGCTGCTGGCAACAGTGTACTTAACGTTGATACGGTGAATAACCGGGTAGGTATTGGTACGGCAAGCCCTGAGCAGCTCATGCAGCTGACGGATTTCGATGACGCAGCGATACTATTGCAGTCAACAGGCATACAACAGGCCGGCACAGAAAATACTCAATCGGGTACAACATACACCAATAACACCTCGATCGGTACGGTAGCCTGGACAAACCCTGGAAATGCGGCCGATTTAGATGGAGCTTATGCCACTGCAAGCGCTACCGGGATAACTAACTATCTCACCGCAACAGGGAATGGCATCAACGTGCCTGCCGGAGCAACAATTAACGGGGTAGAAGTTTATGTTTCACGTGCTGTGGCAGTTTCGCCCCCCACCACCACCACATTCTCGTATACAGGTGCTGTTCAGACATACACCGTTCCCGCTGGGGTTACATCGCTTACACTTGAAACGTGGGGGGCGGAAGGTGGCGCGGGTAACGGTTCTCCTAGTCAGCCGCCTGGAGCAGGAGGTTATGCAAAAGGTAACATCAGTGTAAGCCCAGGCGAAGTACTGAATGTATATGTGGGCGGCAAGGGATTAACTGGAGGAACGGGTACAACGCCTGCTCTAGCAGGTGGTTGGAATGGCGGCGGTAAGAGTGGTTGCTCGCCTGATGGAGGGGGTGTTTCAAGCAAAGGAGGCAGTGGTGGAGGTGCATCTGATATACGACGTGGCGGCACCTCATTAACAGATCGTATTATTGTTGCTGGTGGTGGTGGTGCGGGCGGACCTGCTTATAGTGCCACGCCTTCAGGAGGTACCGGTGGTGGCACCTCGGGGGGAGATGGCTCAAATGGCGAAGCTGGAGCCGGTAAGGCTGGTACTCAAACCGGTGGTGGCGCCGGCGGTACCACTTCGTACTATGGTTCAAATGGTACGGCAGGTAGCTTAGGGACAGGAGGTAATGGTGGTTGTGGTCAGGCTGGATTTTCTGGCGGTGGTGGTGGTGGTGGTGGTTATTACGGTGGCGGTGGTGCTGCTGGAGGCAGTAATTCTGCGGACCGAGCGGGAGGTGGCGGTTCGGGTTATATCGGTGGTGTTACCAGTGGAACAATGTCAAATGGTGTGCGACCTGGAAATGGACAGGTAAAAATCTCATACACTCCAGTTCTAAATACAACAACGGATCAGCGTGTATCACTGGTTAAGGCTGACGGGACAATTGGTGCAACCAACAAAGCATCAGCAAGTGCATGGGGTGATTCGGTGTCTACCATTACCTACGGCGGACCGACAGACACCTGGGGTGAAACGCTGACGCCTGCCGACGTAAACGACCCTGATTTCGGTGCTGCAATAGCTGCTAATGTTAGTTCTGGTACTGCCTACATAGATCAAGTAACCGTAAAGGTTTATTACAGTACAAGCATCCAGTCTAACTGGTCATTAGGGGTAGATAAGAGCGACAACGGTAACTTTAAGTTATCATCCTCTAATGCGCTTGGTACTAGTGATGTGCTTACGGTAACAACGACCGGTATGGTCGGTATTGGCACGCAACCAATCCAATATGTACGTAACGCTACCCAATTCGGTGGCCTGAACTTTGCACCAAAGGCTGACTATAGTGGCGGCGGGCAACTCACCGGCGTAGCTAATGCCGACTTCAATAATGATGGTTCAGTAGACGTGGCAACATCGGGCTATAGCCCGTACACAATGAACGTAATACTAAACAACGGCAATGGTTCATTTGCGAGCCCCGTTGCATATACGTCAGGCACTTACCCATACGACATTACGACAGCCGACTTCAATGATGATGGCTACCCGGACACAGCAGTCGCTAACTCTAGCACTAGTACCGTTTCGGTATTTATTAACAACGGCGACGGCACCTTTGCGGCCAAGGTCGATTACGCCACTGGCTCAACTCCATATTCTCTTACAAATGGCGACTTCAACGACGACGGTATTCCCGATCTGGCAGTAGCTAACTACAGTAGTTATACCGTTTCGGTATTTATCAACAACGGCGACGGCACCTTTGCGGCCAAGGTCGATTACGCCACCGGCGTTTACCCGTGGGATGTTACAACTGGCGACTTTGATAATGACGGCAAGCTAGATATGGCAGTAGCTAACTATAACAGCAATAGTCTATCGGTATTTATCAACAACGGCGACGGCACCTTTGCCGCCAAAGTCGATTACGCCACTGGAAGCAATCCACACGCAGTTACAGCAGATGATTTCGATGGGGATGGTAATCTTGACATTGCTGTAGCGAATAATGCTAGCAATACCATGTCTATATTCACAAACAACGGCGACGGCACCTTTGCGGCCAAGGTCGATTACAGCGGCCTTGCTTCGCCATACGATATACAGAGTGGAGATTTAAATGGTGATGGCCGCCCTGAGATGGTTGTTGTTAATAGCAGCAGTATATCGATTTTTGCAAATAACGGCGACGGTGTCTTTGGCGCAAAGGTAGATTATACAACGGCAAGTCAGCCACGGGCGGCAACAATCGGTGACTTTAATAACGATGGCAGGAACGATATAGTAGTAGCAAGTTATAGCGGATATGTTTCGGTTTTCATTAACAATACTTCCTATTCGCGCATTGCAGAAACCTCAACCGGTACGCTCAGCATTAAAACCTCAAGCTCTACCGACGGCGGCATCTACATCCAAGGCTCAGATAACCAACAGGCAAGCCTCCTTGTTATCCAAGACTCAAGCGGTAACGGGCTGCTCAATGTCGATGCCGCCGGTAACCTCCGCGTCAAAGGCTTTATTACCGGCGGTGTTGGTAACCCTGACTATGCCGAAAACATTACCGTCAGTGATCCTACCATTGAAGCAGCCGATGTGGTCAGCATGGACCCATCTCACCCAGAACACGTCGTAAAGAGTAGTACACCATACGACTCAACAGCCCTCGGTGTCATTTCGACCAGCCCAGGCTTTGTCACTAATGCCAGTGAACCAGATAGCGACGATACCACTCAGCGTCCCCTCGCCCTCTCTGGTCGTGTACCAGTAAAGGTAACAGACGAAAACGGTGCTATCCTGCCAGGAGACTACCTCACCTCTTCAAGCACACCTGGCTATGCCATGAAGGCTACTCAACCAGGTGCCGTCATAGGCCGCGCCATGGCACCGTTTAACGGCCACAAGGGTAAGGTACTGCTATTTATTGATAACAGCTACTATGACCCAACAGATGCCAGCCACATGCAAGGTGGTGACGGACTATTCGCTAACCTCACAATTAACGGCAACATAGCTGTTGACGGAAACCTGACAGTTGGCGGACTAACCTCGGTGCAGAGCATACGTATTGGGGGGCATATCGTAAGCGCGGGTGAAACGCCTGCGGTTATGGCAGGAAAAGCGTTAGGGATTACTACGTCGGCATTGAGTAGTTCGCAAGTACTAATTGACGGTACGGATACGGCAGGTACCATTAGTGTAACTGCAGGCGACACTCAAGTAGCAGACGGTGTTATGGCAGATCGCAGTTTGCGAATGGTTATCAGGGGTCATACAAAACGGTCATAAGCCCTACTAACGATGCCGCCACAGATATCAGGGTATACATACACAAAACAAGTACTGGTTTCGAGGTCATCACCAAGGATGTCCTACAGCCGAATGCCGTCTATAGATTTGACTATATCGTGGTAGGCACTAATCAGTTGGCGGCAAACACTATGAATTGTAAATATATGCTATGTTGATAATCGTAATTAATTAACTTGCATAGGATGTGGAAAACTTACACACCACATTATATTAGTAGTAAATAATACTTCAATAATATAAGTATTTTTATACTATTATATTTTCTCTTGTTAGTATAACACGTGTAAATGTATTATAGTAGTTATTTATACAACATTTAGTTAATGAAATAATACCAAATACTTACTTTTTATCTGTATAAAATTTCATACCTCTTATGCCTTGTCTGAGCTCATCATCGTACTAAAGTAGTAAGCATGACCGGGTGCATTACGGTCTAGAAAAAACAGGGGGCCTCAAAATAAGGCCCCCACCACACACAAAATGCAAACAAAAACACCTCAAACACGAGTACTGTATCAGTCTATCCTCAGGGCCGGGGCCTTGGGGCTATTTGTCTTTTTGCTGCTAACCGCCATAACACCTCTGAGCAACTTCTTTATTCAATCTACCGCAGTTGCCGCCACCCCAACCCTCAACTTCCAAGCCCGCCTGGAAAGTAGCACTGGTGCCATCGCCCCAGATGGTAACTACAACGTACAGTTCAAACTCTACGAAGGTGGTACCACCAGCGGTGGTGGCACCAACGTCTGGACTGAAACCCGTCTCAACAGTGCTACCCAAGGTGTCCGAGTAGCCAATGGCTACCTCACCGTCAATCTTGGTGACATCACCAGCTTCCCCGGTACCATCAACTGGGATGCCGATCTCTTCCTCAGCATGAACATTGGTGGTACCACCACTGGTGTCCCAGCCTGGGATGGTGAGATGACCCCATACCTCAAGCTCACCAGTGTGCCATACGCCTTCCAAGCTCAACGCGCTGAACAACTCAGCCAACTCCAAGGTGCTAACACCGGCACCCTTAACTTCGATACCTTAACCGCTGACCAAGACATCCTCCTCCCTAACGAAAGCGGTATCCTCTGTATCCAGAACAGTAGTAACTGTGGGTTCTTAACGGGAAGTGCCGCCAACGGTGCCTACATCCAACTGCAAACTACCACTCCGGGAACAGTGCAGACTGGTAACTTCAATATTGACGGCACAGGCATAGCCGGGGTATTGCAGGCTGGTAGGCTCAATATCAAACAGTCGGTCGATTCAGACGTCACCCCGTCCTTCAGTATCCAGACTAGCATTGGGGGTAACGCCTTAACCCTTACGGCAGGCACAAACACACAACTTGGTATCGGCCTAGGAAGTAGCACTATGCCATCGCTTAACGCAAATGGTATTGAGGTCAACGGTGCTCTGCGGCTAACGGGGGGCGCAAATACGGCGACAATTGATGAATTTGTGACGCCAGAAGGTAGCGTTGTCGACACCAAGATAAACATCCCGATTTACAACCCGGGTGCATTCAACCAGATTCTGGCACTCGGCTTAACTAGCACTAGTGACAATTCAGCTCGTGTCATATCAGTCTTTGACGCCCGAACGACAGCGCACCAACCACCGATAGCCATATTCAGCCCCGATGAAAACCAAGTCATGGGTCTGAGCTGGGACGGTAGTAATACCACGAGCTATGTAAAGACATCAGCGAACACGCTTACCCTACAGGCAAATGGTCTAAACCTCCTGTCGGCAACAAACTCAGGTGGTACAGCGGTACTGTCAACGACCGGTAGCTTCGGCGCTAACTCGATAAACTCGACCACCGGATACAAGTACAACGGCACCGCCGGCTCGAGCATCACGTGTACCAGCGGTGACTTCCTGCAAGATGCCGTTATCCAGGGCGGTATTGTCACGGGTGGTACGTGTGCAGCGGCTAGTGGGGGCGGGGGCATACAGGGTAGCGGTACGGCAAATACACTTGCAATGTTCACCAGCGGCGGTATTATTGGCGATTCCATTATCAACCAAGCAGGTTCTAATATTAATGTTGTCGGTGGTTTATATGTCTCTAATGCGACATATAGCTATGGAGTACATAGCGATAATTTCTATGACTACGGTAGCGGCAGCATAACCATGAACGATAACGTCACCGTCGCCGCTGGCAAAACCATCCGCCTTGTTGGTGACACCACGGCTCAACGTCCAGCCAGCCCAAGCGAAGGTACCATATACTTCGACACGACAACTGACGAACTGTTAGTCTATGCCGCTGGTAGCTGGCAACCTCTCAATGGTGGTAGCGGTACCGGAGATGGTAAGACAGCAACCAAGATCGTTGCTGCCAGTGATAGTCCTCAAGCTATTAAAGACATCGCCGACTACGTTGCAGATGGAGAAAGTGGCAATGGTCAAACAACCTTAGATGGTGACCAAGTAGAAATAAACCAAGCCTTAACTGCAGCCGCCGGTGGTTACGTCTACCTCGCAGAAGGTACGTACGTAGCTGACGCTACCATCCTCATACCTAACAACACCACTCTGGCTGGTGCCGGACAAGGAACAGTCATAGAACTAGCCGACATAGACGCCACCGACAACCTCATAGAAAACAGCGAGACGTCACCGGGCACCGGTGTGGTCATCCGTGACCTAAAGCTAGATGGACGGAAAGATTTAAACTCTGGAGCGACTCAAAATGGTCTTTATTATAATAATATGGACTATGGGCGAATCAGTAACGTTACCGCCAGTAATTTTGATAGTACGGGTATTTATCTAAATAGCTCTGATCGAGTTATCTTGAGTGAAAATTTTGTTTCCAGTAATGAAAGCAGGGGCATAATACTAACAAATACGTCCATAAACAATACGCTTTCAAACAACATCGTGAAATCCAATAGGGGTGGTGGTATCTCGATTGCAATGAATAATAACTATAACACTGTCTCCGGCAATTTACTTGAACAAAACTACGATACGGGAAGCTCCGGGATACAAATTAGCGGAAATTATAATGTCTTTACAGACAACTTTGTAGAGGAAAATGCTGCTTACGGCGTCTATGTCACAGGCAGCAATAATACCATCTCAAATAATACAATGCGTGATAATGGCGGAAGTACATCCAACAATGCTATCTATCTTTCGAACGCAAGTAATAATACGATCATTGGTAATAGTATTTACGATTCTACTGCGACAGCTAATTGGGCTATTGCTATATTTAACTCTACTTCAAATAATAACTACCTAGCCAACAACACCCTTGGCGCTGGCATCGTCAACGACCTCGGTACCGGCACTATCTATGCTGGCCAGCAAAACAGCAATGGATACTTTGGCTTTAAGGCTAGCACCACTCGCCTTGGTCTTGGTAATGTATCACCTGCATACACCCTTGATGTATCAGGTGACATCAACACCACCACCGGCTACCGTATCAACGGTACTGCTGGAACTGATATCACCTGTACGTCAGGTGATGTGCTACAAGATGCAACTATTAGTGGCGGTATTGTCACCGGTGGTAGCTGTGTTGCAGCCGGCGGTGGCGGTGGTGGTATCACTACTGTAGGAGCTATCGATGGCGGTACCTACAGCGATAATGGTGCTAGTATCTCTGGTAGTACCATCTACCTCCAATCTGCCAGTGACACCTACGCTGGTCTGGTCAACACCACCGACCAAACCTTTGCCGGTAATAAGACCTTCAATGGTAACGTCACCGTCAGTGGTACGACCACTTTGAACGACAACGTCACCGTAGCCACCGGCAAAACCATCCGCCTCGTCGGTGACACCACCGCGCAACGCCCAGCCTCCCCAAGCGAAGGCACTATATACTTCGACACGACCACTGATGAACTGTTAGTCTATGCCGCTGGTAGCTGGCAACCACTCAATGGCGGCAGTGGTACCGGTGACGGTAAAACAGCCACCAAGATCGTTGCCGCCAGTGATAGTCCCCAAGCTATTAAAGACATTGCCGACTATGTCGCCGACGGAGAAGATAGCAGCGGGTCGGGCATTGGAACGCTCGATGGTGACCAGATAGAAATAAACCAAGCCCTGACTGCAGCCGCCGGTGGTTACGTCTACCTTGCAGAAGGTACATACACTATCGACGCGAGTATATCTGTGCCGAACAATACAACAATTTCAGGTTCGGGTAATGGTACCATCATACAATTCGGTAACTTTGGAGCGACGAGCGTTAGCCTTGCTGCAATTAAGAATACCGACACTACGACTGGAGAAGGGGTAGTGATACGCGACCTCCAAATAAACGGTAGAAACACGATAAATACTGCCGGGACACAAAATGGCGTACAGTTGGTCGGAGTAGGCACGGCCGATGGTGGTGCTAGCCTCAAGGGAGGTGTAGTAGATAATGTGAAGGTTAGCAATATCTTGACTACGTCGTTCTACTTTAGCGATACTAATAGTACTAGGATTACTAACACCATAGCCAGCGATAGCGCTAATGCATATTATTTCACCAACAGTTCCCATAACTATTTTGCAAATAATAGTGTCCACGCGCCAACCAACTCAGGAATTTGGCTACAAAATCAGTCCAGTTATAATTCCATAATGAATAATACGGTTGACGGCTCAGCGTATGCAGGCCTTCAAATGGACACTGATTCTTCATCAAATAAAGTATCGGGTAACACGATCTATAATAACGGAGGGTCTGGTGTATGGATGTCGGCATCTTCCGGCAACACTATCAGCAACAATATAAGTAGCGGCAACACTTACAACGGATTCTATGATTATAACAGCGACGGTAACGTTTATAGTGGTAATATCGCTACCGATAATGATGTGGACGGCTTTACCTTATATACAACCACTAATACATTAGTCAGTAATAACTCCACCCAAAATAACGGTAGCTATGCGTTTGATATTTACGACGGTAGCAACAATCTAACATTGAGCGGAAATAATTCCTCAGGCGATAGTATGGCGGTGTATCTATATGCATCCAATAACGTTACCGTTACGGGTAACAATTTTTCAGGCAATGTTTGGGGAGCCGTATTGCTTGAAGATGCCGATAACAATGTTATATCGAACAACCGTATAACCGATAGTGGAGACGTGGAGTTTAATGGTGCCATATGGATTACATGGTCAAACGCTAACAAGATTACAGAAAATACCATTACCGACGCAAGCGCTACCAACGTAAATGAGGCAATCATTATAGAAGACGATAATGACAGTGTCGCCAATTACCTCAGCAACAACACCCTCGGCGGCGGCTCCATCAACGACGCCGGCACCGGCACCATCTACGCCGGCCAACAAGACGCCAACGGCTACTTCAGCTTCAAGGCTTCTACGACTCGACTCGGTATCGGTAATGTATCACCTGCATACATGCTCGACGTATCAGGCGACATCAACACAAATACCAGGTACCGCATTAACGGTACTGCTGGTGTTAGTATCACCTGTACCTCAGGTGACGTACTGCAAGATGCGACTATTAAAGGGGGTATTGTCACGGGTGGTAGTTGTGTCGCAGCTGGCGGTGGTGGAGGCGGAGGCATAACCACCGTCGGCGCCCTAGACGGCGTTACCTACAGTGCTAATGGTGCCACCATTAGTGGTGATACCATTTACCTCCAATCGGCCAATGAATTCTACGCTGGCTTAATAGCCACCACCACTCAAACCTTTGCTGGCAGCAAGACATTCAAAAATAACGTAACAATCGGCGGTAGTGCTTTCTTCAACAATAACTTAACCGTAAGCGCTGGCAAAACCCTACGACTTATGGGTGGCACCACTATGCAACGTCCAGCTTCGCCAGCGGAAGGAACACTCTACTTTGACTTAGACACGCAAGAGATGCTTGTGTATGCTAATGCATCATGGCAGGTTCTGAATGGCGGCACGGGGGGAGGTGGTGGTGGCGGCCAAACACGTCGAATCAATCTGATTCCAGAATATGCGGGAGCAATCCTCCAAGCCGATGGATCCAATAACAGTGGTGTTATGAATGCTGATAGTGTCAAAGGTTTATCGAGTGGCCAGGGTTATAAGCACAATTACTACCAATGGACAGCAAGCGGAACGACTGCTCAGGACTACGACATCGTGGCGCAAACACAACTACCTTCCGAGTATGTGTCTGGTCTGTCTAACCTGAAGATTTGGGGTTACAGCAGTAACACTACGAATGCCACGGCTACTATACAATTCGAAGATACAGATGGCACTACTTGTTACGCCTCTGCAGTCAGCTTCACACCAAGTACGGGAAGCACATGGGAGCAGAAGACGGTTGGAGCCATGAGCGGCTGTGCCTTTGCGGCAAACGACATCGTAACCATTACGATACATTTAGTTGCGAGTAATGATGCGGTATTTAGAGTTGGCGAAATCAGCTTTGACTATACTAATTAGTAGGTAGTAGGTAGTAGGTAGTAGGTAGTAGGTAGTAGGTAGTAGGTAGTAGGTAGTAGGTAGTAGGTATAATAAAGTAGGTAGTATAACGCTGCCTGAAAATATCAGACGGGTAATAGAGCGAGAAGAACAGGGAGTGTCTATAAAGGGTGTATAGAAGATACCATATTCTTGTTTGTGGTACTGAGCAGTTTGGATTTTAAATGCGGTAAATAAATGATGTCTGGGAACATAGGTTCTAGACATTTTACGACATAGTATTTATCTGCTCATGCGTCGCAACTTACCACGCTAAGCTGCTGCTGAATGAGGACTTTTATGGAGACAACTGTTCGGACCGGCGTATAGTAATAATGATACACGCCCGGAGGGTAGTGCGGTTATGGGCAGCAGGTAATGGAACTAAATGATATTATACGGCTAGCATTATAATGCGATATTACCGCCATGGAAAATCTAAATAACAGCTTACCTACCGTTGTAAGAATATGTATGTACATGCTACTATAAACACAACCGTTAACATCGGACATGCATTATGTACCGGCTAGTAAAACAAATAATATATGTGTCACAAAAAGTAGGGGTACAGGCAAAAGCTGTACTACGGAGGCTTTGGCAGCGTAGCTTACCCATGAGGAAGCGAATTTCCATAGTGCGGCCAAGAATTAGTAGGGCAGGTGTTGCACTGTTAGTCGTAGCAAGTATGATCATGCCGCTTATCCAATTCGACAGAGCAGGGGCAGCTACCGCTACTATGAATCCGAATACTGATGTTACGAAGGGTTGGCCAACCACCACCAGCGGCACCACACACTACTCGCTTTTAAACGGCGGCACGAGTCCCAATGACAGTGCTTACGTATCGACAGGCACGAACGGATCAGGCGGGGAAATCGAAGAATTCGGCATGGACAGCCCCAGCAGCGTCCAGAGCGCTAGCAGTATAACGGTGTATGTCCGCCTCCGGAGTTCGCCAATAAATTCTAATGCCGATACGGTTGATTTTGCGCTTGCGCGTGAATGGCACGCTCCAGGCAACGACGACCGCGACCATGACCACCGCGTTCACTAATTACAGTGCCACCTTTAGCGGTTCGTGGACGCAAAGTGATGTCGATAGCATGCAGGTGTATCTACTACGCACTGTTCAGGGCGGGGGTAGCCCAAGTGGCAGGGACGATGATGTGCAAATATCTAATGTCTATGCCAGTCTGACGTATGTGCAATCGGTTACCTTTGACCAGTCGAGCTACCGGTGGTTTGATAACGCTGATAATACAGCTTCACAAGATTTTGTAGTTGCGCTAGGGTCAGGGGGTGCTGACCGCAGCAAATCTGTTGTCCAAACCTCCGACGGCGGCTATGCAGTCACTGGCTATACCAATTCCTATGGCGCTGGTACTTTTGACATGTACATTACAAAGTACGACAACACCGGCATCATGAGTTTGGTCCCGCACATGGGGCTGGCGCCAGTCAAGATTTTGCTGGTACTCCCTCGTCCAAACCTCCGACGGCGGCTATGCAGTCACTGGCTATACCGATTCTTACGGCGCTGGTGGCAATGATATGTTCCTCGCCAAATACGATAGCACCGGCACCCTCAGTTGGTCCCGCACCTGGGGCGGCACTGGGAGGTGATGATTGGGCTACTCCCTCGTCCAAACCTCCGACGGCGGCTATGCTGTTACCGGTCAAACTGGTAGTTTTGGTGCAGGCGATGAAGATATTTGCTAACGAAGTCGATAGTAGCGGCACCGTCGTATGGTCACGTAACTTTTGGTGTCGCAAGTTTCTGATTAGGCAAATCCCTTGTCCAAACAAGCGACGGCGGGTATGTCATCACTGGCCGCAATAGTGCTATGATGGTATGTTCACTAGTTAAGTACTTAGTTCTTCAGGAATTTCAGTTGGGACAAATTTATCTGGGGTAGCACTTGAACCAATTTGGATATGCGGTCATCCAGACCGCTGATGGCGGTTATGCTGTTAGCGGTACATCGTATAGTTTTGGTGCGGTGGTGGCGATGTTATTCTCGTCAAATACGATTCATGGGTACCGCAGACTGGACCAGTACGTGGGGTGGTGGTAATGGTTATGAACATGGTAATGCCTTAGTCCAAACAGCTGATGGTGGCTATGCTATTACTGGTTACACCGACAGTTTTGGTGCCGGTGCTTATGACATGTACGTCGCCAAGTTCGATACCACTGGAACCTACAGTTGGTCACAAACATGGGGAGGAACCGATGATGATAAGGGAAATGGCCTAGTGGAAAGACCGGATGGAAGCTTGCTAGTACTGGCACGACGCAGAACTATGGCGCTGGTCTCGACGATATGTTCCTAGCTAAGTTCGATACTCTGGTAGTATTGCTGGGTGTGGTGACCCCATGTGCCAGACTCCATCTGCTTTTACGAGTTCTGTTCTCCGACTTTAGGAACGGATAATCCCTCCATTACTTCCCCCACGTAAGTACTGTTATTCCGGGTTCTATTAGCTTGGATCCTTTACGCCAACTCGTACCCTTGTATTTCAAGCAACTGTGCCAAAAGTACCTGCCGACGTACCATTAGCCGCATTGAACACTTCTATTATAGCGCCGGGAGAGGGTACGCCTTTCCGGCTGCGTATGACACTGCACGTGGGCATTGCACAGGCGGATGCGGGTGGGGCTAGCTTTAAACTTCAGGTGGCGCAGCGAGGGGCGGACAATCTTTGCGATACGTCGTTTAGTGGTGAAACATACAGTGACTTATCTCAGAATTCTGGAGCTATCCGTTTTTATGACAATCCTAAAGCGATTGATACACAGTCTATTTGCCTCGAGCGTTGATGACCCTACGCACAGTACCGACACGGTCGTAGACCAAAACTATCAAGAGGACAACACCTTTAGCGTGGCCACGGCGACGCCATCGGGGCAGGACGCCATGTGGGACTTTTCGCTGGTGGACTACAATGCACCAGCCAGCACGCCGTACTGCTTCAGAGCGGTTAGTAGTAGTGGGTCGCCGCTGTACGGTTATACTGTGGTGCCGGAGCTTACAACCAGCAGCTCGGCGCTCAAGCAGGTTGCATACCGGGCATATGAAAATCAGGACACTCAGGCTAATTTTGGTGCCATTGCCTGGGGCGGCAGTAGTGCTGACTTTGGAAGGTCTGTTGTCCAGACCTCCGATGGCGGCTACGCCATCACGGGTACAACTCAAAGCTACGGCGCCGGCGGTTATGACATGTTCCTGGCTAAGTACGATTCTGCGGGCAACCTAACCTGGAGTAACACGTGGGGCGGGAGCGCTAGTGACACCGGTTACTCTCTTGTCCAAACCAGCGACGGCGGCTACGCCGTTGCTGGAGGTACTGGCAGCTTTGGTACTGGCTATGAAACTATCTTCCTCGCCAAGTACGACAGCACCGGCACCCTCAGCTGGTCCCGTATATCATCGGGCGCCTCTAGCGGTGGGCGTGCTTACTCGATCATTCAAACCTCCGACGGCGGCTATGCTATCACGGGTGCTGCGGGCGCTATAAATAATTCCGATATGTTCCTCGCCAAATACGACAGCACAGGCTCCATTAGCTGGTCTAGTGTTTATGGATCTTCCGCCTCATTAGCTAATGAGTACGGCCGGTCTCTCGTTCAAACCTCCGACGGCGGCTATGTCGTCACTGGATCTGATAACGGTGATATTCTCCTTGTAAAGTATAATTCGTCTGGAAGCCTCAGCTGGGATCGTATCATCAGTACAACCGGCAGCGATAAAGGGTTATCTATAATCCAAACCAGCGACGGCGGCTACGCGGTTACCGGCTCTACCACTCGTTACGGTGCGGGTAGTGACGATATGTTCCTCGTCACGTTCGATAACGCCGGGACCCTTAACTGGTTCCGCACATGGGGCGGCTCTTCTAGCGATATCGGCAACTCGCTTGTCCAAACCACCGATGGTGGTTACGCTGTCAGTGGACAGACTAGCAGCTACGGCGCCGGCAGCATTGATATGTTCCTCGCCAAATACGACAGTACCGGCACCCTCGGCTGGAGTAAGACTTGGGGCGGCTCTTCTAGCGATATCGGCAACTCGCTTGTCCAAACCACCGATGGTGGTTACGCTGTCACTGGACAGACTAGCAGCTACGGCGCCGGTAGTAGCGACATGTTCCTCGCCAAATACGACTCCGCCGGAACGATGCTAGGATGTACAAGTAATGTATGTAAAGATTACACGCCGAGCACTTCTTCTCAGAACCTGAGTACAATAACGTCAACTTCTCCTTACGGAAGTGGCAGTTTCAGCAACACGTCCCCTGTCGTCACCACAAAATCTGACACTGTAGGAGGAGGGAGTGACTATACGTCAATATCTACAATGATTGTTTCACCGCCAGTGACGTTTGCGAAGACGTGGGGTGGATCCGGTGCCGATAGTGGTTATTCCCTCGTCCAGACCTCTGACGGCGGCTACGCCGTGACCGGCAGTACTCTGCACTACGGGGCCGGTAATGGAGACGTTTTCCTCGCCAAGTATGACTCCGCTGGCACCCTGAGCTGGTCACGCACCTGGGGCGCCAGTGGAGGTTCGGACTACGGCTACTCCCTCGTCCAGACCTCTGACGGCGGCTACGCCGTGACCGGTGCCGCCAATTTTGGCGGCGCGATAGCTAACTATAATATGTTCCTTGCCAAATTTGACTCCGTCGGCACCCTCAGCTGGTCCCGCACCTGGGGCGGACTTGCGGAGGACTACGGCTACTCCCTCGTCCAGACCTCTGACGGCGGCTACGCCGTGACGGGAGAAACTGCCAGTTACGGCGCTGGTAGCAATGATGCTTTCCTTGCCAAATACGACAGCTCAGGCACCCTCAGCTGGTCCCGCACCTGGGGCGGAACAGGTAGTGATGACGGCGACTCACTCATCCAAACCTCCGACGGCGGTTACATCGTCAGTGGTAGTACTTCAAGTTACGGCGCCGGTAGTAGCGACATGTTCCTCGCCAAGTACGACTCCGCTGGCACCCTCAGCTGGTCCCGCACCTGGGGCGGAACAGGTAGTGATTATGGCAAGGACGTTGTACAAACCTCCGACGGCGGCTACGCCATCACCGCACAAACCACTAGTTACGGCGCCGGTAGTAGCGACATGTTCCTCGCCAAGTACGACTCCGCTGGCACCCTCAGCTGGTCCCGCACCTGGGGCGGCACTGCTAGTGACGTTGGTCGATCCCTGGTCCAAACCTCTGACGGTGGTTATGTGATTGTCGGTGAGACTTCTAGTTTTCTCGGGCTTATACAAACATTCCTCGCCAAATACGACTCCGCTGGCACCCTCAGCTGGTCCCGCACCTGGGGCGGCCTTGGTAATGATTATGGCAAGGACGTTGTACAAACCTCCGACGGCGGCTACGCCGTAAGCGGTGAAAGCAATGGTTACACCGCTGACTATGAGATGTTCCTCGCCAAATTTGACAACTATGGCGATATTGCTGGCTGTACGACCGATTGCAAAAGTCCGGCGGTGCCCAGAAATTCTCCGGCCGCCACCACCAGTTCTCCGGCCGCCACCACCAGTTCTCCGGCCGCCACCACCAGTTCTCCGGCCGCTGCTGTTACTTCCCCCTCTGTCACCGATAACGCAGTTTTTGCCACAACGCTGGTGCGCCAAATCAAAAATGCCTCAGCCCTAGATGCCCAGGACACCTCCGCGGAACTCTATAAGGTGAACGACACGTTTCGTTTGCGCATCGCTATTGCCGCCGAGAACAAATCGTACACCTCACAAGGAACATTCAAATTGCAATCTGCTGTGTATGCCGGCACCTGTGATCCGGCGGCAGCCACCTATACAGATGTATCAAGCAGTACGGCAATTGGTTTCTTTGATAACCTAACCAACAATACCGCCGATAAAATCCGGGCAGATGCCACTGATCCTAGCTATACGCGGTCGCCAATTGGTACTTACGGCAAGGTTATGCAAACATACGTCGAGTCCAATAGCTTCGTAAATCCACGTCAGGCATACGCAAATAATGAGATGATATGGGATTTCTCTCTAAAGTCGGATGGGTCTAAGATTGGTCGCACCTTCTGCTTCCGCGTCGTAGAAACCGGCAATACACTGACCGGCGGCTACGATCAATACGCCAAAGTTTACGTGCCGCCACAAATGAAGGACGTGATGCGGCACGGAGCATTCTTTAATCGGCAGGACGTACAGCAACCTTTTGCCTGGGGTAGGGAGTAAGCGAGAATCTACGCTTAGTCTTGCAAATCGTTTTGCAGCTGGGATAGATTTTCGTTGGTGGTAGTTATATCGGCGAAGAGCTTCTCGGTATGTTGCTGCCAAAACGTTTGGCGATTACGAATAATGGCGTGCTGAGCGCTGTCTATGACGCTGTACCAGTCGTCTTTTTTGCGAGAAGAATCAAAGACTTCTAGCTGTCTCAAAACTTGGTTGATAGTCTGCTGAAGTTCGCTGAGGCCAGGGTCAGACACGGCGACGGAGTCGTCCTGTAAAATGGATAATTCCTGTTGTGCTTGCTGTAGACCGTCCTGCGCATTGTCGATACGGAGCTGGATTTCTGCGTCGCTGAGCCGCGCATCGCTCAGATCGCCTCGGGGATTATACTCCAGCAACGAGCCGATAGCATGAATAACAGCATAGTGATAATGGCCTAACTGCTCGGCTGTATAACTAACGGACGAAAGCTGATTGATTGCACTGATATGACTCGAGTGGTGTGGCAAGGTATTTAGATACAACTCGAGCTCGGAAGGCAAGCGGGGAGGGCGAGCGTACAGCGAATCGGCCTTAAGCTGTGACAGGACGTAATCGACTGATAAATCCTGTTGGCCCAGTTCTATCTGGTTGGGTTGCATGATGTCGTTGTATTGATTCTGTAACTGCAAGAGGTATGTTCGACTGTCCTGTACTTGCGCAATGTAACGTTCGGTACTGAGCTTAATACCAAGGGTGGCGAGCATAATGATGGCCAGTAGGGCTAGTAATCCGTACCAGCTAACAGCTTTACGGTGCCGAATCAGCCATGTACTCAGGCGAACAACGTATTGTATAGAGCGACGGCCCCGTATTCTCAGCTGCTCTCGCATGCGAGTAATTACTCCAAACATTACCATTAAGTATAGCGCTTATCGTAATACGCCGCTACCAGTGATAGAATAACACTAGAGCTTGGGCAATCTGCTATGATAGAGCCAAAGCATAATGGAGTAAAACACACAAAATGTCTCACATTGTTGCAGTACTAAATCAAAAGGGTGGGGTAGGCAAAACCACCACGGCTATTAATGTTGGAGCATATTTGGCTCGCCAAGGACATTCGGTACTTATTGTTGATCTTGACCCGCAAGGTAACGCCACGAGCGGATTGGGTGTGTCGCACAATGCAGACGAGCCGGGCACGTACCACGTCCTGCTGGAGCAGGCAAAAGCCATTGATGTGGTAAAGCCGGCTGCCGAACGACTGCATGTGTTGCCAACCGACGGGCAGCTGGCGGCGCTGGAGGTAGAGCTTGTGGACCATCCGGAGCGAGAAACCGTGCTGCGCCGGGCGCTAGAATCGTTGGAGTATGACTATATATTTATCGACTGCCCGCCAGCCTTGAGCTTGCTAACGGTAAACGCGTTGGCTGCGGCCGACAGCCTGCTGATACCCGTGCAGGCGGAATACTACGCACTGGAAGGATTGAGCCAATTATTAAACGTGGTGCAGATGGTGCGCAGCGGGTTGAATACCAATTTGGAATTACTGGGCGTGGTACTAACGATGTACGATAGCCGCACGACCTTATCTGAACAAGTAAAGGATGAAGTGAGCCAGCATTTTGGCGATAAGGTATTTGATGTGGTGGTGCCGCGCAACGTTCGCCTAGCCGAAGCACCCAGCCATGGCAAACATATCTTTGAACATGACAAGTGGAGTAAGGGCGCCAAGGCGTACAAAAACCTTGCCAAAGAGGTACACAAACGCGCGAAAGGCGGCAAATAATGCGGTGCATTCTTGCGGTAATTGATAGATGGCATATGGTAGATGGCTTTGGTTACAGAAGGAGTATCGGGTAATGGCAGCATCGAAAGGGCTCGGGCGGGGTTTTGGGTCTTTAATTCCACAAAACTTTGATAATTCGTTGTTGCTGGAGGAAAACGAGCGCGTCCAGCGCTTACCGATTAGCAAGATCACCCCCGATAAAGATCAGCCCCGGCAGCATTTTGACGAAGAAGCGTTGCAGGAGCTAGCGGTGTCGATTAAAAACCATGGCGTACTACAACCGCTAGTGGTGACGGTACATGACGATGGCTTTCAGATAATTGCCGGTGAACGCCGCTGGCGGGCAGCGAAGCTTGCCAAACTAAGCTCGGTACCGGCGATAGTCCGTTCGCTCAAGCAACAGGATCGCCTCGAGATAGCGCTTGTCGAAAACGTACAGCGACAAGATTTGTCGGCGTTAGAGCAGGCGGTGTCGATAGAACGATTGCACCAGCAATTTAACCTGACATACGAAGCTATCAGTAAGCGATTAGGTAAAAGCGTTCCGGCGATAAGCAACACGGTACGGTTGTTGCAGCTACCAGCGCCGGCCCAATTGGCACTGAACCAAAAGCGTATCAACGAAGGGCATGCGCGTGCGATTTTGGCGCTCAAAGATAAGCCAGAGCTGCAAGAGCAACTCCTTGAGGCCATAGAATCTCAGGGGTGGTCGGTCCGCCAGGCGGAGCGATTCGTCACCAGTGTAAAAGCAGGTGCCAAGGACAGGCAAACCGCCTCGGCTCGAGTAAGTACTGAAACACCAGAGACAAAGGCACTCAGCCAACGTTTTGCCACGCCAGTGCACATAAGACGAACCGCCAAGGGTGGTAAGCTCGAGATATCATTTACGAGCGACGAAGAACTACAACGAATTATCGCATCCTTACGGAATGAGTAGCTCTGCGAGTTTGATTAGCTACGTCGTCTGGCATTTTCTACTAACCGATAAACCGCCCACACGTTGGCCCTAGTGCTTCTCGTAGGAGTAGGTCAGTATGATAGAGATGATTAAAACCATAGTATTTACCATATGGTAAATACTATGGTTTTTGATATATCGAAAAGGAAACATTACGGGATTAGCAAGGGGTAGCTAGAAACGTTCGGCGTCTTTGAGCGGTAAGATTCTGGCGATTAGTTTGCCAACTACTTGGTCGGCCTTGATGGGGCCGAACGAGCGAGAATCGAGTGAATCGGGGCGATTATCACCGCAGACAAACAGTTCATCTTCATCCAACGTAACATCGATGTTGCCGCCAGTGTAAGGTATGGCATTATTCTCGCCGTACGGGAGGGTTTGGTCGGGGTCGAATCCCTGCGGATTTTCTTGATTGTAGATCTTAATACTGCCATTTTTGACGACGACGCGATCACCGGGCAGGCCGATGACCCGTTTGATCAGTTGGCGCTGGTTGTCTTGGCCGAATTCGGCCAAACCGGATTGCTGAAACACAATCACATCACCGCGCTTCGGTATGTAATTGTGGTGGGTGATGCGAGCCCAGGTACGCGGCACTTTCCAGACGATGAGGCGATCGTTGTTGTGCAGGGTCTGCTGCATGCTGGGACCATCGACAGCGTACGACTGAAATACGAAGGCGATGAGTAAGAGCGCAATGGCAAAAGCCGCGCCCAAAATACCGGCGGTCGACAGAAGTTCTTTAATAATCGTTTTTTTGTGACGAGGTTTGGCATGTGTGGGTGGCTGTGGCGGCAATGATTGCGGCGCGCCGGGTCCCGCCTGATTGTTTGAAGGTGTGTTTTTTGAGTCCATTAATATGTAACTATAACTTATTTTGGGTTTTGATAACACTGTTTACGCTAGTAAGCGAAAGCGGTATACTACGCACAGTAGTCGCCATGGAAAACACACAAATGCCAAGGCGTTCACCGGAGAGGTTTGGACGCAACACCAGTGATGGATTTATTACTCGACCCACCCAACCGGTGCGGTCATCTCGAGTCTATGTAGACTCCCGACCCCAGTCGCTGCGGCGGCCTACTAATGTGAGGCCTGCTGCGGTGGCTCAACCGAGCGCACCACCGGCCGCTCCTTCTGTTCAGGTAAAACCGCAGGGCAAACCACTGGATATGCGTTTGCCTGGGGCAGCAGAACTGTTAAAACGCCAACCAAGCGTCCGGCGTAAGCGGCGTTTGGTACAGAGCCGGGGGTTTGTATCGGTGATGGCGTCCTTTGCGGTGCTGCTGGGAGTGGGCGGCTGGCTGTTTGGCCAGGCCTACTTTAACCTGCACCGAGCATTTACCAGTGACGGCCGAAGTGCGGTGTCGCTGGAAAAGAAGGTTAACCCTAATTTACTCAAAGGCGAAGGCGATGGACGCGTCAATATATTGCTGATTGGTAATGGCGGCGATGGCCATGAAGCCCCTGACTTAACTGATACGTTAATGGTGGCCAGTATAGATCCGGTTAATAAAAAGGTAAGTTTGGTGAGTGTACCACGCGATTTATGGATACAGTTGCCCGGCTACGGCTCGATGAAGATAAATGCCGCCTACGAAACAGGCAAATATGATTACTTGGGCCGCATAGATTCCAGCAATGCCAACACGAAAGCCGTACAGGCCGGTTTTGCCACGGCAGATCAGGCAATCGAACAGGTGCTTGGTATATCGCTCCACTACAATATGTTGGTGAATTTCGTATCGTTTAAGCAGGCGATTAACACGGTTGGCGGTGTGACGGTAAACGTCCCCGAAACGCTGTATGACCCGACGATGGCCTGGGAAAACAACTGGAACGCCACACTGGCACGGCAGGGCGTACAGAAATTTAGTGGTGATAAAGCCTTGATGTACGTGCGATCGCGCCACACGAGTTCTGACTTTGCGCGCTCTAATCGGCAACGAGCCGTGTTGACGGCGCTGAAAGATAAGGTCGCAAACCTAGGCACCGTCAGTAACCCTGTGAAGATTTCTAAACTGATGAATAACTTCGGTAATAATGTCAAAACAGACCTGAGCATACAGGACGCCGCCCGTGTCTATCAGCTGACGAAAGATATTGACGACAGCAAGGTTACGTCGCTGGGGCTGGGAGACGAAGATAAAAGCCTGGTGACGACTGGCCGGGCCGGGAATCAGTCGATTGTTCTGCCACTAGCCGGACTGTTTCAGTACGACGACATTAAGCGCTATATACGGCAGCAACTGCCCGACGGCTACATAATTAAAGAAAAGGCAAAAGTATTGGTGCTGAATGCGACGAATCAAGCTGATTTAGCTTCGCAGCAGGCGACCGACTTGAAGACATACGGCTATAGCGTCGTTGGCGGCTACGAGTCGAGCCAGCGCCTGACCAAGACGCAAGTTGTCCGGGTTGCCAACAAAAAATACCCGTATACACAAAATTATCTGGAACGACGGTTTGGTGCCAAAGCCACCAGAACATTGCCGGGGGGTGTACAGGCACAGGGTGCTGACTTTATAATCATCCTTGGAAGCAATGAAACCACTCGTTAGTAAATTACGGCCCACCCAAGGCTTTTCGCATATTTTCCACCTGTTGCTGGTCGCAGCATTACCGGTGTTATTGTTTGTGGTGCTGCGAGTAAGTTATTTAGGTTTGCCGCTGGCGCTGGCGCTTGTTGTGCTGAGTAAGTGGCGTATGTTTGCGGTGCGACCCCGGTTTTGGCCGGCGATATTACGGGCGAATGCGGTTGATTTGACGGTCGGTATATCGGCGGTCATATTCATGCAGCTTTCCTTGGATCGTCCGCTACTGCAAGTGCTGTGGGCTGCGTTATATGCTGCCTGGCTGCTGATACTCAAGCCGGGGACGGGTATTGTGCGGGTTTCATTGCAGGCTTTTGTAGCACAATTTGTCGGTCTGATGGCGCTGTACGCGGTATGGACCGATGGTCCGTTGTTTGGTCTGGTATTTATCTCGGCACTGATTTGCTATGTGGCGGCGCGACATTTCTTTGATAGCTTTGAAGAGCCGTACTCTAAGATGTTGTCGTATCTGTGGGCGTACTTTGCGGCGGCGTTGGTGTGGTTATTGGGGCACTGGTTGCTGTACTACTTTGCTGTCATAGCGCAACCGACGATTATCTTAACGACGGTTGGTTACGGATTGGCTATATTGTATTACTTTGACCACCATCAAAAGTTAACTAGCTTACTGCGCCGGCAAATGCTGACGGTCATGCTGATAATACTACTTGTTTTAATCGTTTTCTCAGATTGGGGGGATAAAGTTGTTTAATATGAAGCAGGAAACACCAATAACTACTGACAAACCGGAAAAGAATGATCGTTTTAGCGGCTACACATCGCAGCTGCGCCACTCATGGAATACCAGCCGGGATACGGCCCGGCAACATAGGCAGCGGCTCGGGAGTATCGCCTGGAATAAAATCGCGACTGGCTTCGTCGCCATAGTTATTGCGGCGGCCGCCGGTTTTGGTGGAGGCTTGCTGGCAAATAATGACAGCGACCAAGCAGCGTTATCTAACTCGTTAGCTGGCCAGCGACAGGTAATAACAACCCGTGGTCAACTGATTAACCAGATCGCAAAGGATGTCGGGCCTAGTGTGGTGTCGGTCAATGTGACGACCAGTGGCTCTCAGAATTTCTTTGGCTACAGTCCGACGACCGAAGCGGCCGGCACGGGCATTATTATCTCGAAAACGGGTGTCATTATGACAAATCGCCACGTTGTACCGGCAGGTGTTACAAGCGTGGCCGTGACGCTATCTGACGGTACGCAGTACGACAACGTAAAGGTATTAGGCCGAACAAATACCAACGACAGCCTGGACATAGCTTTTTTGAAGATTACGGACCTCAAGGGTCATACCCTCAAACCAGCCGAACTTGGCGATTCTTCCACAGCGAACATCGGCGACTCAGTGGTGGCTATCGGCAATGCGCTGGGTGAATTTCAGAACTCGGTGACGGCCGGTATTATCTCTGGCTTTGGACGAAATGTGCAGGCCAGTAGCGGTGAGGGTATGAGTGCGGCTGGGACCGAAGATTTGGGTAACCTCATACAAACCGATGCGGCCATTAACCAAGGTAACTCAGGCGGGCCGCTTGTGAACATCAATGGTCAGGTGATTGGCGTCAACACGGCAATAGCCAGTGGAGCGCAGAATATCGGCTTTGCTATACCGATAGATGATGTACGCGGCTTGATTGAGCAGGTGTTGCAGAGTGGTTCCTTTAAGCGCCCATTCTTGGGTGTGCACTATATGATGCTCAATGCATCGCTGGCAAAGCAATATGACCTGTCGGCTGATGAAGGCGCATATATTATCCCCGAGCACTTGAGTGGCGATGCGGGCGTGTTGCCCGATACTCCTGCCGACCGTGCAGGCCTTAAAGAAGGCGACATCATCACCAAAGTTAATGGCAAAGCCATTACTGAAGATAAGAACCTCACTACTTTACTCGGGGCACATAAGCCCGGCGACCTCGTAACTCTTACGGTCGTGCGCGGCGACAAGACAATATCGGTTACCATTACACTCGGTACAGCCGACGCTCAATAGTAATATAAAAACGGCAAGAGACCGCTAACATTTTCTTGTGCAATCGACGCTACGGTGTCGATCGTGCAAAGACTTGTATAAAATCGTCGCTTTGCGATAGTTCGTAGCGCGCTGCTGCAGCGATGGCGGCTAGTTCCTCATGCTGAGGAGGGAGGGCTTCGGTGAGTATGTGAGAAGGTTGGATCTGTTCGAGGGCAGTGCTGGTAAACAGCTTTCGGTATACATTGAGCCCGTCGGTGCCACCATAGAGCGCTAGCTTTGGTTCGTGCAGGGCTGCCCGATTTACCTTAAAACTATCCGGAACATACGGTAGGTTACACAAAAGAACAATATCGCGGTCCATATCGCGGTCGGCAAGGGGCGTCAGCAAGTCGCCGCACACTAAAGTGATGTCTGCAGCGAGCTTCGCTGCGTTATTGGCAGCAACCTGCAAACATTTTTGACTGATATCTACGGCATAAACAGTCGGCGTGAGTAATTCTTTTTTGGCGGTAATGGCGAGTGCTCCAGAACCAGTGCCAATATCAATGATAGTACCAGGCACGGGCAGGGAACGAACCAGTAGCTCTATCATGGTTTCCGTCTCGGGCCGTGGCTCGAGCACTGACTCATTTATGGCGAATTCATGCCCATAAAATTCGGCTTTGCCGCGTATGTATGACAGTGGAATATGCTGCCGACGTTTATCGACCATGCGCGTCAGTGAGTCGTATTCTACCTCTGTTAATTGGCGTTCAGGATGAGCAATTATCTGAGTACGATTTGTGTTCAATACGTCTTCGAGCAGCACTAGAACGTCTAACCGAGCTGTGCCAACGCCGGCTTCATTGAGGCTGGCGGTTTGACTAGCTAAAAACTGTTTAATTGTCGTTGGCGAGTAGCTCATGCTCGGCCTTTAGGAGCTCGCTAATGAGATCGTCAATGTCACCGGCGAGGGCTGTCGGTATGTTGGAGCGCGAGTAACCTATGCGGTGATCGGTAATGCGGTCTTGGGGGAAGTTATAGGTACGTATTTTTTCTGAGCGGTCGCCAGAACCAATGAGTTTTTTGCGAGACTCTGATAGTTGTTGCTGCTCGTCTTCTATCTTTTGCTGAAGCAAACGAGAACGCAATACGCTCATAGCTTTGTCTTTGTTCTTGATTTGAGACTTTTCGTCTTGGTTACTAACCACGAGTCCCGAGGGCAGGTGAGTAATCCGGACGGCAGAGTCGGTCGTGTTGACGCTCTGGCCGCCATGACCGCCACTTCGATATACGTCGATACGTAGGTCGTTGGGGTTAATCTCGATATCGGTTTCTTCGGCTTCTGGCAAGACGGCTACCGTGACAGTAGAGGTGTGGATGCGTCCTTGGCTTTCGGTAGCCGGTACCCGCTGCACGCGATGTACGCCAGCTTCGAATTTAAGGTGTTTATATACTTCATCGCCGCGAACCATAAAAATAATTTCTTTAAAGCCGCCGGCTTCTGACGGACTTTCGCTGACTAGCTCAGTTTTATAATTGTGGGTTTCGCACCACCGGATGTACATACGGTACAGTTCGCCGGCAAAGATAGCAGATTCATCACCTCCGGCGGCAGCTCTGATTTCGATAATGACATCACGATCATTATTTGGATCCTGCGGCGTCAGGGCTTCCGTAAGTGCTGATAGGTTGGTGGTGATTTGCGTCTCGAGTTCTGCCAGTTCCGATCTGGCTAAGTCCGCAAGTTCGTTGTCTCCAGAGTCCAACATTTCTTGGGCCTGTGCTTTGGCGTCGGCTAACTGCGCTTTGGTATCAAAGAGTGAGATCAGGTTCTCTAACTGACTACGGCGTTTGGCTAGTTTGGGATATGATTTGTCACTAAAAATAGCCGGATCTTGTAAGGCCGTTTCGATCTCGGCAAATTCGTCGCGCAGCTGCTGTTCTTTTGAATCCATAACGTCTTCTTTCTAGTTTGATTATACAAAAAACCGCCCGATACAGTAGTATGGACGGTTTCGTGTGGCCAGTAGCTATTTATCGGCAGCTGGCTTTTTTTCGTCTTCTTTGGCGGCTTTGGCGTTTTTGCGGGTAGCCTGCTTTTTGGCTGCGGCGCTACGGCGCTCTTTGGCGGCTGCTCCTGCGGCGGCGCGGGCCTTAAACTTGTCAACGCGACCTTCGATGTCCATGATGCGTTCTTCACCGGTGTAGAAGGGGTGAGAACTGCTGCTAATGTGCACTTTGACCAACGGATATTCGGTGCCGTCGAGCTTAATAGTCTCGGTGGTGGCAACGGTAGAACGAGTCAAATAAGTGGTGTTGTCGTTGAGGTCTTGGAATACGACCTGTCGATAAGTGGCTGGATGAATATCCTTTTTCATAAAATCTCCTGCTCCTTAGTTTGTACGTTGAGCCGGTTAGCAGCGAGCGTCACTGCAGTCGACTGTAATAACCAATGGAGTATACACCTCTGTTAACTGAGGGTCAAGCATTTGCAGTGCAACTTGCACCTCTGGCCTCAATCTGTTAGTGTAAGGGTACAACTAATGTAAGCAGGTTTGGAAAGGTTCCTCTGCATGTATCGTCTCTTCGACGGTCACTGCGGTACCAGACTGAAGAACAAGGATCCAAGAAAGGACATACTATTTATGGCTACTGTTGATGTAGACATTAAGAAACTACTCGAGGCTGGAGCGCATTTTGGCCACAAAACTAGTCGCTGGCACCCCAAGATGGCGCCATATATTCACAGCAAGCGAGGTGGCTCGCACATTATCGACTTAACGAAAACCGTTGAATCACTAGACGAAGCGCTCCGCTTTATAAGCGAAACAACTGCGGCCGGCAAGCAAGTTCTGTTGGTTGGCACCAAGCGTCAGGCTCAGGACATTGTGAAGAAGGCAGCCGAAGAAACGAAGATGCCATTTGTGACCAACCGTTGGCTCGGCGGTATGCTAACCAACTGGAACACCATTGGCGGACGCGTGAAGCACCTGAAAGATCTAGAAGCACGCATGGAATCCGGCGAGATTGCCAGTAAGTACAGCAAGCTCGAAGTCCAACGTTTTCAGGAAGAGATCGACCAGCTGAACGAAATCTATGGCGGTATCAAAGACATGAATAGCCGCCCAGGCGCTGTCTTTGTTGTCGACGTAGTGCACGACGTAAATGCTGTTCGTGAAGCCATCAAGATGCACATTCCTATCGTGGGCGTCGTCGATAGCAATGCCGATCCATCGAACATCACCTATCCAATCCCATGCAACGATGACGCTATCAAAGCAATTCAGCTGGTGGTTGGCTATGTCCAGCAAGCCATTGAAACTGGTAAGGCTAAAACCAAGCAAAACGTCGACAAAACTGAAGAGAAATAAGAGAGGGGATAACGACTTATGGCAGTAGATATTGCACAGATTAAGCGCTTGCGCGAATTAACTGGTGTTGGCATGACCGACGCCAAAGCTGCACTCGAAGAAGCGGATGGTGATTTTGACCAAGCACTCGAAGCTATGCGCAAAAAAGGTATGACAAAAGCCGAAAAGCGCGGTGAACGCGAAGCGCGTGCCGGTATTGTCGGTACGTATAACCACGATGGCCGCATCGGCGTCATCGTAGAGGTAAATTGCGAAACCGACTTTGTGGCCCGCAACGAAATCTTCACTGATTTCGTCAAGGACATTGCCATGCACGTGGCCGCAACAAACCCGCAATACGTCAGCGCCGACCAAATTCCGGCCGACGAACAAGAACGTGTTACTAACGAGTTCAAAGAAAAGGCTGCCGGCGAAGGAAAGCCGGCCGACATGCTCGATAAAATCGTTGAAGGACAGGTCAAGAAGTATTTTGCCGAACGCTGCTTGTTAGATCAGCCGTTTATCAAAAATCCTGATCAAACCGTAGACCAGTACGTGAAAGAGCACAATGCTCGATTGGGCGAGAACATTGTCGTTCGCCGCTTTGCTCGTATTGAGCTTGGTGTTGGTGAATAAGATTCATCGCTCCGACTAGGGATACAAAAACAGCCGCAATGCGGCTGTTTTTGGTTGGGTCCGCGCTGGGCTGGGAAATCTTTACGACTGAGGTTTGATGCTCACTGTAGCGAGTTTGACGGGGTGGTCGGTCATGTTTTTGTGCCGAAGTGTACGGACGGCTTCCACGGCAACGCTATCGCTGCTCACAAAGATATGATCGATACCTTTGGCATCGTCGCGGCTTTTTTCGCTGGCGGGCTGGGCGTCAGCGACTTCGGTCACAAGACCTGTATTGGTCAGCTTCCAATAAGCGAGCCGTGCTTTGTCGTTGCCGAGATAGTAGGTGTCTTTTTTGGTAACCGAACGGCCGGAGTTGTAGTCTCCTGTCAGAATGACCGGCAAGCCGGATTTTGCAAAACGTGTGGTGTCGTGCTTGTGAATAGCGGCATTTTTTGCCCGCCACTTCGCTTGGCGCGGGAATTGCTTGGTGTCGGCTGGGTCGTGACTATTTAATACAAAGAACCGCTGCTTGGTTTCGGTATCTTTCAATTTGACCCATGGCATGAAGGCGATTTTGCCGGCGAAGTAGTGGAGCTTGGTATGGCCAGCTTTGATAAGCTCAAACCGCTTCTTATTCCACATGATAGAGTTTTCGGAAAAATGATGTTGATACTCTGGCTTCGACGGATAAATATCGTAGGTTTTGTGCAAATTATGTTTCAGCTGCTTTCGTTGCGGACGTTGTAGTTCTTGAGTACCCAAGACGTCGACGTCGTGGGCTCGGATGAACGCTGTGGCTTGTTTGGCGCGAATGGAAGAATTGGGTAACTCACCGTGGTGCTTACCAGTGCGGTTATCGGTATGGCTGGCGCCGAGTACGTTGAACGTAGCAACGGTAAATGAGTCGGCGGCAGGTGACGATGGTTTGGGAGACTCCGTGGGAGTTACCGACGGTTTTGGCGGTGGGGGAGCCACGGTAGGCTTTGGAGTGTGTGCCGGTGCAGGGGCTGTAGGAGGTGGCAAGCTGGGCGAGGCTTTGGTATGGGGGTGGCTCGACGCGGTGGGCTGGGGCTGGGCTGCCGGCTGGTGGTCTGAGTTATGATGGTATGACCAGTAACTTATGCCACTGGATAACACCAGCGCCCCGACGCCCAACCCTGCAATTATCCGGGCGGATGGATGCCAGGATTCAGGCTTGGCGGGTGCAGCAGGGGTTGGTTGGGTAAGTTGCTTGCCCGCCTCCATAAGGTGCTGCTTGTATACCGGGATATCTTGGTCGAGGCAATAGGAACGGAGCTTTATAACTTGGTCTTCGGGAAGCTGGCTATTCAGCAGTATGTGGAGCTGATCCGCTGATTTTTGCTTACCCGACGCTGCAGAGGCGAGTTTATTGGACGTGGTGAGAGCTTCCGAAAAGACTTCAATCGATTTGCTGTCGTCCTGTGCAACGACCACACCAACTTCACGTACATTGGGGCTTATAATGGCCATGTACGGTTTGTTGAGCAGAATAGGATTATTCTGTTGCGTATCGCTAAGGGGCCTACGCTCTCCGGCAGACATATGCTGTAACTCCCTGTGCTTCAGTAGTGTGACTATTGTATATGCTGGTCATGAATTATTGCAAATTACTGATTTGGTTTCATAATAGTTACTTATTGGGCGGTTAGTGGCAAAGACCTCAATAGTTCGCTAAAATAGTTCTGATAGAAAGAGGTACATATGGATCCCAATAAGGCAGTGACAGACGCACGAGCAAAATTCGGCCAAGCAGTCGAACATTATCAGGACGAACTTAAAAAGCTACGGACCGGCAGGGCAAATGCAGGCATGCTTGATGGCGTAACAGTGGATGCCTATGGTGTCCAGATGCCCCTCAACCAGGTGGCGACTATTAGTGTCCCCGAGCCACAATTGCTGCAAATTACGCCTTTTGACCCGTCAAACTTGCAATCGATAAGTGCCGCCATTCGGAATAATCAATCCCTGGGCATGAATCCGGCAGATGATGGCCGCGTGGTACGTGTACCGGTGCCTGCATTGACCGAAGAACGTCGCCGCGACATCGTGAAGCAAGTGGGGCAAAAGCAAGAAGACTGCATGATTGCCTTACGCAGCATCCGGCACGATGCAATGGACACTATTGATAGCTCTAAAAAGGCAAAGGATATCGGCGAAGACGACGCCAAACGGCTGCAAAAAGAGGTTGATGATGCCATGGGGCAAGCCCGTAGCGATGCCGAAACGGCAACCAAGGCTAAAGAACAAGAAATTATGCAGCTATAACGCTGGTGTTCTTGCTACAATAGAACAACATGATAGAAACAGAGGGTACGATGCCACGCCATCTTGGCTTAATACTTGATGGCAATCGACGGTGGGCAAGAGCGCAAGGTTTGCCTTTGCTCGAAGGTCATCGGCAGGGCTACGAAAATCTTAAGACGATTGCGGACGCTGCTTTTGCCGAAGGTATTGAATATGTGTCGGCCTATGTCTTCTCGACCGAGAACTGGAATCGTAGCAAGGACGAGGTCCGCTATCTCATGAAATTGATGCGCTGGATCCTTAAACATGAGGTAGAAAACTTTAACAAATACGGCATCAGGGTGCGGACGTTGGGTATGAAAGTACGGCTCGGCAAGGCGCTTCTCAAGGCGATTCATGATGCCGAGCAGGCAACTGAACATAATACTCGCGGTACCTTGCAGCTCTGTCTCGACTATGGTGGGCAGCAAGAAATTGTCGATGCCATGAAGCGGATGGTAGCGGAAGGTGTTAGCCCAGAAAACATCACGGCTGAGGCTATTAGCCAGCATCTGTATGCACCGGATATGCCGCCGGTGGATTTGATAATTCGGACGTCTGGTGAGCAGCGATTGAGTAATTTTATGCTGTGGGAAGGTGCCTATAGCGAACTGATGTTTACGGATACGAATTGGCCGGACTTTTCGGTTACGGAATTACAGCAAATGCTGGCAGTGTACGCGCAGCGACATAGGAGGTTTGGTACATGATATTGCTCATTCTTGGTTTAGTACTATTTGTGGCGCTTGTGGTTGTGCATGAGTGGGGGCACTTTATTGCCGCCCGGCGTAGCGGGGTTGAGGTAGAAGAGTTTGGTATCGGCTTTCCGCCGCGGGTCTTCAAAAAGAAAACCAAGGGCGGGTGGCTGTTTACGATAAACTTGTTGCCACTCGGTGGTTTTGTGAAGCTCAAAGGCGAGCACGATAGCGATACCGAGCCCGGCACCTTCGGTGCAGCCTCGGTGTGGGATAAAACCAAGATCATGGCTGCCGGGGTAGTGATGAATTTTGTAACAGCTTACGTGTTGTTGATTATCGTGGCCTTAGTGGGCATGCCGAAGCTTGTCGACAATCAATACACCGTCGCTAGTGATACCACCATAACCCAGACACATGTCTTTGTGGGTTATGTGGAGTCTGGTTCTCCAGCGGCTAAGGCCGGTCTACGCTCATCCGATCAGTTACTAAGCTATCGACCGAGCGACCAAACCAGTACCAGGCCATTTACGTCAGCCCGTATGCTGTCGGACGTAACCGACAAGTATGCTGGCCAGCGTATCGAGCTTAATGTGAAACGAGACGGAAAAGTCATCCAAAAAACAGTTTCGCTCCGCAGCGATGCGGCCGTCCAGTCGAGTAGTAAAAATGGCAATCAAAAAGGGCACTTAGGCGTGAGTCCATCAGAGCTGGTACTTCAGCGATCGACCTGGTCGGCTCCGATAGTGGCTGGCGGCTTGATGGGGCAGTTTACAGCGTTGACATTCCAGGGGCTTGGTAAGGCACTAGCCGGTCTTGGCGGCATCATAGCTGGGAGCGTTACGGGCAACACAACCGCTCGCCAGAGTGCGCAAACCGAGGCGTCCAGCCAGGTAGCCGGACCAGTAGGCATCTTCTTTGTGCTCAAAAGCGGGACAATATTGGGATATCAATATGTGCTGTTTATTATCGCGATCATTTCGTTAACCTTAGCCATCATGAACTTTTTGCCAATCCCAGCGTTGGACGGCGGTCGGCTGTGGATGACATTAATCTCTCGGGCCTTTGGTAAACCGCTAACGCCCCGCACCGAGGAGTTGGTGAATGCGATTGGTTTCTTCTTGCTAATCGGGCTGATAATCTTAATTTCGATAGTCGATGTCCGAAGGTTCTTCTAGCCAGCCGCCGGTAGAAAAACGAGAGCTGCGTGGTTTTCCGGCTGCCGTAGCGACGCTTGCAAGTGTCTCGTTTATATACTTTCTCTTGCCGGTGTTGGCCATATTGATCGTCGGAGCGTATGCCGTCGTGGTGCTGGGCATGAAGGTGTCAGCTTTGCAGCCATGGCTGCAAGCCTCGGTGCCGGCGCAATTCTTCTTTATGTTGATTGCCCAAATCGCCACCATAGCAGTCGTCTTTTGGCTGATAAAGCGATTTGGCTGGACCAAGGCTGATATTGGGCTGAAGAAACCACGCTGGTTTCACCCGATTATTGGGCTGGCGGCGGCTGTACCGTACTTTATACTCTTTTTGTTGCTGACACAGGTGGTGAGCCACTATGTGCCGGGATTTAAAATCGATCAAGAGCAACAAATTGGTTTTGATAACGTCCAGGGGCCTATGAGCTTAACGTTAACGTTTATAAGTCTGGTTATTCTACCGCCGTTAGCCGAAGAAATAACCATGCGTGGATTCTTGTATACCGGCGTAAGGAAATGGCTGCCGCGTATTGTAGCCGCTGTAGTGGTGAGTGCACTGTTTGGAGCGGCACACTTAGCCGAAGGTGGCGCCGCTGGCCCATTGTGGATAGGCGCGCTCGATACGTTTGCACTATCGCTAGTGTTAGTATGGCTACGCGAAGCGACCGGTAATTTGTGGGCTGGCATAACGCTCCACGCCTTTAAAAATGGCATTGCTTTTATAGCGCTATTCATCTTGGCGGTCCGCTAGGGTACAATAGCAACCAAAGATAAGGAGTACCGTTATGCGCTTGTCGCAATTATTTACCAAGACCAGCAAAACCGCGCCTGCCGATGAAGTATCTAAAAATGCACAGCTACTCATCCGCGCCGGCTTTGTACACAAAGAAATGGCAGGGGTGTATGCCTACTTGCCGTTGGGTCTGAGGGTACTCGAAAACATCAAGCAAATCGTTCGTGAAGAGATGGATGCTATCGACTCAAACGAACTAATCATGACGACGCTGCAGCGACAAGAGGTATGGGAAAAGACCGGCCGTTGGAGCGAAGAGACCGTCGATGTGTGGTTCAAGACAAAACTTCAGGATGAAACAGTTTTGGGATTAGGGTGGAGCCATGAAGAACCGATTGTCGAAATGCTCAAGCAGTACATCCAGAGCTACAAAGATTTACCAATCAGCTTGTACCAATTCCAGACCAAAATGCGTAATGAGTTGCGGGCAAAAAGCGGGGTAATGCGCGGCCGTGAATTTGTAATGAAAGATATGTATTCCTTTCATGCCAATGCCGAAGCGCTTGATGATTACTACAACAAGACCATCGAAGCTTATAAGCGGGTTTATGAACGCCTTGGCATTGGCGACGATACCTACGTAACTTTTGCGAGTGGCGGTGCTTTTACCAAGTTTAGCCACGAATTCCAGACCATTTGTGACGCCGGAGAAGATATTATTTATTTGCACCGAGCGAAAAATATTGCCATTAACGAAGAGGTCATTGATGAAGCGGTGGCAGAGCTTGGGATTAATCGTGACGAATTAGAGAAGGTGAAGACGGCCGAAGTGGGGAATATCTTTAATTTTGGCAGCCAAAAAACTGATGAAATGGGACTGGATTTTACCGATAAAAACGGCGAAGTTTCATCGATTTATATGGGGAGTTACGGTATTGGGGTAACCAGGCTCATGGGGGTCATCGCCGAGAAGTTTGCCGATGATAATGGTTTGGTCTGGCCAGAAGCTATCGCACCTGCTACAGTCTATCTGGCGCGAATTGGCGATGACGATGCAGTGGTCGCCAGAGCCGATGAGTTAGAATCTGTATTGACTGCTGCCGGCGTTGCGGTACTATATGATGACCGCGACGAAAGACCGGGCAAGAAGTTTGCCGATGCCGACCTGCTCGGCATTCCACATCGAGTCGTCGTAAGCACCAAGACACTAGATGGCCCAGGATGCGAATATAAGAGCCGAACTAGTCAAGAAACAGCACAAATTTCAGTCCAAGAGCTACTCAATAAGCTAGGCGCCTAACGGTCCTGGCTTGTGCAGAAGACTCTACTATATCGAACATAGGTAACAGCAAAAGGAGTGACATCATGAATAAACAATATCGACTGACAGCAGATGGTGTTAAGGAATTAGAAGAAGAACTCGCCACCTTAATCGCAAAACGGAGCGGCATTGCCGAATCTATTAAATCAGCACGTGAAATGGGCGATCTCTCGGAAAATGCTGAGTATCAAGCAGCTCGCCAAGAACAAGAGCGGAACGAAGCACGAATTTCCGAATTACAACACATTCTTAATAATGTAGATCTGATTAAAACGCCCAAAGGCGATAGCAAAGTACGTCTTGGTTCGCGCGTGAGTTTGGCTGGTAAAAACGGCGCTACTAAAGAATTCCAGGTAGTTGGTACGGTAGAAGCAGACCCAATTGAGGGTAAAATCTCCGACGAATCACCACTAGGTAAGGCAGTGCTCGGCAAATCAGTCGGTGATGATGTCGAGATCGTAACGCCCGCCGAAACCGCGACCTATTCTATCAAAAGCGTTGCCTAAGACTTTCCAATCTAACCAGGGCTAGTCCGAAAGGGCCAGAACAGCTATACTGGTGCCAAGTATGGCTACATTAAAAGAACTGCGCGACGAACGCTTGCGCAAACTAGACGAATTAAAAACGCTCGGTATTAATCCATATCCGGCGCAAACCGACCGAACGCATGTGTTGGCCGACGTGGCGACACGCTTTGATGAACTCGAAGGTCAACATGTGAGCGTGGTAGGACGTGTGCAAAACATTCGCAAATTTGGCAAGATTGCCTTTATTGTCATTCGCGATCAAAGCGGTACACTCCAGCTATTTTTGAGTGCGGCAGATGTGGCGCCGCTTGATGCCGCCAAGAGCCAAATTAGCTTCGAACAACTGCCATTGCTTGATGCCGGCGATTTTATGCAAGCCGACGGTGTCGTGGCCAAAACGAAAACCGGCGAAATATCAGTGATTGTTGAATCGCTGCGCCTACTGACCAAGAGCCTGCGGCCGATGCCGACACAGCAAGATGGCTTTACGAACAAAGAGGAGCGGATGCGCCGCCGATATGTCGATATGAACGTCAATACCGACGTGCGCGATCGGTTTATCCGGCGCAGCAAGTTTTGGCAGGCAACGCGTGACTTTTTGAATCAGCGCGGATTTGCCGAAGTTAACGTGCCTGTGCTGGAGCATACCACCGGAGGTGCAGACGCCAACCCATTTGTGACCCACATGGATGCTCTCGACCAGGATTTTTACCTGCGGATCAGCCATGAGCTGCCGTTGAAGCGACTGCTGGGTGCTGGGTTTGAAAAAGTCTACGACATTGGTCCACGCTTTCGTAATGAAAACTACAGCGACGAACATCTGCCGGAGCACGTCGCCATGGAATGGTACTGGGCATATGCAGATTGGCGCCAGGGCATGGAATTTATGACGGAGATGTATAGATTCGTACTGCAGGAAACTTTTGGTACGCTACAATTCACAGCTTGGAAATTTTGAGATAGATCTCAGCCAAGAATGGGAGGAGTGGGATTATGTGGAAACTATTAAAAATCGCTATGGTATTGACGCCATGGATTGTACGATTGATGAAGTCAAAAAAGCATTATCAGAGAATGGCCTCGAAGTCGAACAAACCGAAAACAAAGCTCGGGGCATTGATAAGCTTTGGAAGAATATTCGCAAAGATGTAGCCGGCCCAATATGGTTGGTGAATACGCCATTGTTTATTAGTCCGCTCAGCAAGGCCAATCCTGATCGGCCGGATACCGTCCAGCGGTTTCAGCCGGTTATGGCAGGGAGCGAGCTAGGCAATGGATTTTCGGAGCTGAACGATCCCATCGAGCAGCTGCAGCGTTTTGTCGAACAGCAACAGATGCGCGATGCAGGCGACGAAGAGGCGATGATGCTCGATATTGATTTCGTCGAAATGTTGGAATACGGCATGCCACCGGCCTGTGGCTGGGGGTATAGTGAGCGTGTGTTTTGGGTATTCGAGGGAGTAACCGCCCGCGAAGGGGTACCTTTCCCGCAGCTGCGGTCTGAAATTGACGAAACTACCAAATCCTTATATCCTGCAATTAAGTTATAGATTGACGCTGCGGCGACAAGGAGAGAAGAAATGATACGTACTGAACGTCCTGCTGATATGTTGGTGAGAGATGCTTTACTGACTGTCGCGTACGACATATATACAAACGAACATAGCTTCATTACTCAAGAATCCATGGAAGATGCACGATATCAAAAAAAGTGGGAGCCAGTGACTCCTCAAGCATTTAGCGCCCCCATAAGCCTGGGTAAACTTATTGTAGGCAAGGCTGGTAGAATCGAGCAACCAGAGGATATCATGTCTGCTACTTTTTCTATTGATGACGAAGAGGGCGGGATGATTACGGTATCTCCAGAAGCAGATCCGTCATTGTACGAGGGGGAATATGCCAGAGACTTCTTAGGAAGAATAGAGGACGTTTTCTATGGCCATTTTCATTCCTTCTGCTACCAGGCCCTGCGTAAGCAACGTGAAGAAAAAGTCGCCAAACCCCGTACACCCTTGGTAGCTCTTCGTGGAACTAACATTGCAACGATTAATTCCTGATGATTGATATTAGTGACGAACAGTTTCAGCAATACATCAACGAAGCGCTCGATAGCCTGCCAAAAGAGCGTATGCAGCATGTGCAGAATGTGGCATTTTTATTCGAAGACGAGCCCACGCCCGAGCAGCGAGTAAAGTTGAAATTGCGCAATAACGAAACGCTTTTCGGCTTGTATGAAGGCGTGCCACTGTCTCGCCGACAGGGACACACCAGCTTGTTGCCCGATAAGATAACACTATTTAAACTGCCGCTTTGTTCGTACGCCAGCAGCGTTCAGGAAGTCAAAGAACAGATTCGTCACACCATGTGGCATGAGCTTGCACACTACTTTGGATTAGACCACGACCAGATACATGCGTTAGAGTAGGGGCATGAACAGCCCATTAACGCTAGCAGTACTTGCCGGCACAACCCGCGAACAACGAGAATCGATTAAAGCAGCCCGATACATAGCTGATGTTGCTGCAGAGCGCGATAACGTGTCGGTGATATTCGTAGACCCTAAAGACTTCAATTTTCCCGGTGACGGCAATGATCCAGAAGGAAAAGATCCGCGCTACACGCAGATAGTAGCCCAGGCAGATGCATTTTTTGTAGTGTCGCCGGAGTATAACCATAGCTTTCCGGGGTCGCTCAAGCGCATGCTGGATAGTGAGCTTGAGTTGTATAACCACAAGCCCGTCGCCTTTGCGGGCGTCAGTAATGGCAACTGGGGCGGCGTACGAGCCGTCGAGGCGTTGGTACCTGCGGTGCGCGAAACTGGCCTGGTTGTCATGAGCTGGGACGTGTATTTTCCGTATGTTCAGAACATTTTTGACCAGGACGGGGGGATACAGCCTGACCAAGCCGAACGGTACCAGAAGAATATCTCGGCGTTACTGGATGAATTATTGTGGTTTGCTGCAATGCTAAAAACTGCCCGAGCAGAACAATACGCCGCATAAGTGAGGGACGTGTGTGAATAATTGGCTGAGCTGGCTCTACCATTCATATCTGCGTGTACCGTTTCGGCTCGCGTACGACCGGATTGGTACCGGGAAGACGACAATTGTGCTGCTGCATGGTATCGCGAGCGATAGGAGCTTCTGGAAGCCATTAATTGCCCAGCTAGATCCGGCAGAGTACACCATTATTGCACCGGATTTACTGGGGCATGGCGCATCACCCAAGCCACCCTACATACGGTATTCATCGGATGATCAAGCTCGGGCCGTCATGGCCCTATGCAAGCAACTCCGGCTGCGGTCGGTGGTGATAGTAGGGCATTCCATGGGCTGTTTGGTAGCGACGCGGTTGGCGAGCGAGTATCCTGGGTTCTTCCAGCGTATATTGTTGTATGAGCCGCCGTTGTTTGCCGATGTACCGGAATTCAAAACGCATCGGAAACGGCGGGCCTTTTATTTTGCGATTTACGATCGAATAGCCCAAAACCCGGCAGGAGCATTGACGATGACCCGCTTGGTAGCCCGCCTATCTAAAAACTGGACGCGTTTTTTGGAGAGTGAACAGACATGGCTGCCTATCGAGCGAAGCTTGCGAAACAATATCATGCAGCAAACCAGCTACGAGGAGCTTAAGGATATTACCATTGCCACCGACATCGTACACGGTCGGTTTGACGTGGCAGTGTCGCGAGTAAACTTGGCAAAAATGCTACAGGATAACGCTAATATACGGTTTTATCGGACCACCGATCGTCATCGCATGTCGAAACGAAGCGCCCTTTACCTGAAAAATTTACTAGCACTCCATGACTATAAGGTTGAAACTACCATGGACGGCCCATTGCCGGTTACGAAACCGGCCAAGAAAAAACGGCCGACTATACGAAAACGGAAGGAGCTGTAATGCAACAGATTATGCTTGGTGCGGGGTGCTTCTGGGGAGTTCAATATTATCTCGATCAAATCCCCGGTGTGACGGAAACGATTGTTGGCTACAGCGGTGGTAGTACCGAGAATCCCACGTACGAAGAGGTATGTAGTCAAACAACCGGACATGCCGAAGTTGTGCTGGTGAGCTTTGACCCGAGTGTGCTTGCGCTCGAGACGTTGCTCCGACACTTTTTTCGCTTGCATGATCCAACACAGCTAAACAGACAAGGGCCTGACGTAGGTGATAACTATCGGTCGGCGATTTTTTGCACTTCTTCCGATCAGCTTGAAACTGCGGAGCAAGTGCGTCAGGAACAACAATCACAATATGTGGAGGCTATTGTGACGGAAATAGCCATGGCAGGGCCATTTTATCCGGCAGAAACGTATCACCAAAAATTCAGCGAACGCACCGGCAGGGGGCTGTGCCATGTGCCATACGAACCACTCGATTAGGCATTAGCTCTACCTCTCGTTACTTGCTATAGTACAAATATGAAAATACCTGCATTTGTTACATCGACACCCACGAAAGCATCATTGCATACTTGGAATATCTGGCTTGCTGGCTTCCATGCGGTACAGGCGATAGCCGTCTTGCTCATTAGCGTCACAAAAACCTTTCCTATTAGCGTCTCGTACCTTACTATCGACCCGCTCAAAAGCGATGTCGCCAAGCAAACAGTTCTTGCCCCGGCCAGTCACCATTTGTTTGATTTGAATCTGGCATATCTTGTCGCCACTTTCTTCCTGTTGTCTGCGATAGCTCACACGCTGATGGCGACGGTGTATCGCAAACGTTACGAAGTAGATTTGGACAACGGTATTAATTACCTCCGATGGTTCGAATATGCGTTGAGTGCCAGCGTTATGCTCGTCGGGATTGGGCTGCTGGTAGGGATGTATGATGGTGTCAGCCTGGGCTTGCTGTTTGTGCTGTGTGCCGTGATGAATCTGCTGGGCTTAGTTATGGAAAAGAGCAACACCATACGTCAGAAAAGCGTCGTTAACTGGTCCAGCTACATTGTGGGCTGTATAGCGGGAATAGCGCCGTGGTTGGCTATTGCAGCCTATCTTATTTCTACGACAGTCTATGGAGCGGGCCAAATCCCAACTTTTGTTTACTGGATATTTGTCTCGATCTTCATCTTCTTTAGTAGTTTTGCCGTTAACATGTGGCTCCAGTACAACAAGATTGGTCCATGGAAAAACTATCTGTATGGTGAACGCTCGTATATGCTTCTGAGTTTACTGGCGAAATCGCTGCTCGCTTGGCAGGTGTTCGCCGGAGCCTTACAGCCTTAGAGGGGTTGATATGGAGCAGCAACGGCAGGCGATTGTTTTTGACTTTGATGGTACGCTAGCGGACAGCTTCCCGGTGGCTCTTGAGATATTTTATACGCTGACGCACCGCGAGCCGCTCCCGCGTGAAGACCTCACGCGACTACGTGGTATGACGCTACGCCAGGTGTCTAAGGAGTTGCGAATACCGATGTATCGTATCCCGTTTTTGCTTATGCGTGGTCGCAAGGCAATGCTAGGTCGTGTTACAGAAATTGCAATGATACCTGGTATGGCAGATGTGATACGAATGTTGGCAAAGGATTTTCAACTGTATATCGTGAGCTCTAATAGTCGCGAAAATATCATGTCCATGCTGCAGCAGTATAATTTGACCGAGTGCTTCGTCGATGTAGAAGCCGATATCGGTCTACTCAAAAAAACTCGGCGACTCCGGCGTTTTGCCAAAGAACACCGATTATTACCGCAAGAAACCTGGTATGTCGGCGACGAAGCACGAGATATCGAAGCAGCAAAGCACGTCGGTATGCCAGTGGTGGCGGTCAGTTGGGGTTATAACAATATTCACGTCCTCGAATCACATCAACCCGACGCGCTAGCATTTACCCCCGAAGAATTAAAAGATATAGTCAGCGCATAAATGAAACAAGCCACACCAGAACGAGTTGAAGTAACGATCGATGCCATTGTGCCGGGTGGTCAGGGCATTGGCTCTATGCCAGACGGGAGAAAAATATTCGTATGGAATGCCTTGCCTTCAGAGCACGTTGCCGTACGCTTAATAAAGCAAAAACGTACCTACTGTGAAGGCATAGCCGAAGAGATACTGCGCAGCGCCCCCGAACGAACACAGCCACTCGATGAAAATTATCTGGCAACCAGTCCGTGGCAAATGATGTCATACGAAGCCGAAAACCGTTTTAAGCATGAGATTGTGACTGAATTGGTCAGGCAGGAACACATGGATGTGCCGGTTTCGCAGCGTGTTGTCCATGGCACCGAACCGTGGCACTATCGCAACAAAATGGAATACAGCTTTTGGGGAGATGACGCGGGTATTCATCTGGCATTCCACCAACGCGGCAGCAGGGGAAAGCAGATTGTAACGGGTAGTTCGTTGGCGATGCCAGCTATCGATGCAGCCGCTAACGCCGTCACTGAGCAGTTGAATACGCTGGGGGTACGGGCAGGTGACCTAAAGACTATTGTGGTCCGCTGTAACCAACGAGGGGATACTGTAGCTGCCCTGTTTGTAAAGCCGCAGTCGTTCCCAGCCATAACGTTACCTCCTGAACTCAAAGGATTGCGCGTATATCACTCTAATCCTCGCAGCCCCGCCTCGGTACCCACCAAGCTGATAGCAGAGCAGGGTACAGTCGTGCTGGAAGATTCGATTGCTGGCCACGAGTTGACCTATGATGTTGATTCTTTTTTCCAGGTTAATATCCCGATTTTTGAAAAAGCACTCATGCGTATTAAGCAGGCCATACCTCCCAAGGCGTTAGTCGATATGTATGCAGGTGTCGGTAGTATAGGGTTGACGGTGGCAGAGCATACGGTGACGCTAGTAGAGTTGGATGCTGCTTCGGCGGCGATGGCGCGTCATAACGCATCCAAGACGACGCTCGACACTACGGTTATCGAAACATCGAGCGAGCAGTCGCTCGAGTACATTACCAGTGACGTTCCTCTCGTAGTTGATCCGCCACGGGCAGGGCTGCACCACAAACTTATCGCCCATATCATCGCTACACGACCTCCGGTGATAGCATATCTTAGCTGCAACCCTGCGACGCAGCTGCGCGACCTTGCGTTACTACAAGATTGCTACGAATATTCTCCCATCGAGGTATTCAATTTTTTCCCGAGAACGCCGCACATTGAAACGCTGGTTATCTTACGTCGGCGTTAGGTTGATTACTCCATACCCTTAGATTATAGTTGTAGACAATACTACTAAAACAAATAGGAACAAAATGGATCAAAATCAGCCAACACCTCAGATGTCGCAGGATCCTGCCGCATTACAAAGCGAGCCCACAAGCGAACAGCTTATAACCCCGCAAGAGCAGACTCCAGACCCATCTCGGCTGCTGCGCCAGAGCCGACAGAACAGAACGTGCCAGTGTCAGCACCTGCGCCCGCTGTAGTAGCAGGAGAAGTCGCTACGCCGGTGAGTAGCGGAGGGATATCTGGCGACTCAAACTTTAGCTCACACGATGCGGCGACGCCGCTCCAATCTGCAGCGTCTTCGGTTGAGCAACATGGCCTACGGCCCGTACCAGTAGTCCGTGTCCTCAGTCCTCGCGGCGTAGAATATGTATTCTTGACGGTGAACCTCTTTGCGGCGGCCATCGGTCTCGCGAGCGTGTTGATTGCGCTGGTTAATGGCAAGCTCGGTTTTGACATTTTGGCTTTTCCGGTGGCGCTACTCGTCGTCTCTCTACCGTTGTTCGCCTGGTTATTCTTGCGGCTTAAAAAGGCCGAGCTGGCACAGCCAGAGCTGAAGCTCGACCCGTCAAAACGACGTAGTACGCAATTTACTCAGATTACAGCCTATTTAGTTGTCTTTTTCTCACTGGTAGGCTGGGTAAGCTCGGTTTTTGCGAAGATTGGCGGCAAGTATGACGGCAGTCTCGTGAAAACCTCTCTCGATGTATTGGTTTTGCTGGTCGTGGCGGGAGGGGTCTTGGCTTACTACTGGATTGACGAGCACAGGAATTAAGTATGCAGAAACTTCCACGGGCATTGCACAAGTATGCGATAGGGTTGGCGGTACTGGGCATCCTTACGATAGGTTTGGTAGGGCTTGTCGTGGTGCAGGCAAGCTACGCAAAAGCCGACGCAAAAACGTACGAAGCTGCCTCGAACGCCGCGAATAAACTCAGCTCCTATGTAAGTAGTAATAATAAGATACCTGCCGACTTAAGTGAGGCCGGGCTAGCCTCTACGCCGGATTCTATCACCTACAAGAAACTCGACGAAAAACGCTACCGATTCTGCGCAACCTATAAGGCTGATTCTTCCGGCTTGGATGCCACGAGCCTGCAGTATGCGCTGTTTAGTACCGCCATGAGCGGAAGTTCGTCTGCTGATGAGTCGGACGATCAAGAGGTTTCATACCTCTACATAACGAGTGCGCACCACAGGGGAGAAAACTGTCAAACCGTCAAGCCCTACATATACACAAGCAGCTACTACAACTTTAAGTCTGATAGTAGTTCGACCAACTCGTGTGGGTCATATGCTTTCGACATGACCGACAGTGAGTATGACTCCTACCGGCAGTGTTTACAGAAACAGTATTAATCGAGCGATTTTTCATCTAGTTCTCCACAATACCAATCCTCATCACTGCTATACTGGTGATATGAATTATTGGAGAGAGCGGTCGGCTCCGTATCGACCGGGTCAGTCGACGCCGTTTAAGGTGAGCCGCAGCAAAATCGAACTGTTTATGCAGTGTCCCCGCTGCTTTTGGCTTGATGTTCGTTGCAAAATAACGCGCCCGAGCAGCCCACCGTTTAATATCAATAAAGCTATCGACGAATTGTTTAAAAAAGAGTTCGATAAGTATCGTGCCGAAGCAAAACCGCATCCAATGATGCTCGACAATCAGATAAAAGCCGTGCCATATCAGCACAAAAATCTTGATGATTGGCGGCATAATTTTACCGGAGTCGTTCATGTACACGAACCGACTAATCTCCATGTGTTTGGTGCGGTGGATGATGTGTGGGTAAACGAAGCCGGCGAGCTAATCGTGGTGGATTACAAGGCAACTAGCAAAGCCAAAGATGTTTCGATTGATAGCGACTGGCAAATCAGCTACAAGCGGCAGATGGAAATATACCAGTGGCTGTTACGTGCCAATGGCTTTAAGGTGAGCGATACGGGGTATTTTGTTTACACCAATGCCCGCATGGACCTTGAGGCATTCGGAGATAAGCTGGAGTTTATCACCAAAGTGATTCCATACACTGGCCAGGCTAGCTGGGTCGACGAGGTGCTCGGCCGCATGAAAACCTGCATGGAGGGTGAGATACCGCCCGTTGGAGATAGTATTATGGGTGGTCCCTGTGAGTTTTGTTCGTATGCGCGCCAACGAACCCAACTGACACTCGCCGCGGTAAAAGAGCGTGCAGCCAAGCGTAAATAAGGTATACTTTGGACTATGTTGGATATTCAGTTTATACGTGACAATGCCGAACTTGTTGGCCAAAAATCCCGCGAAAAGGGCTATACAGTTGATATACCACAACTGCTGGAACTGGACGGCGAACGCCGTACTCGTTTAACGCAAATTGATGAGCTAAGAGCGCGCCGAAACACCTTAGCTGGTCAGCTGAAGGGCGGCCGCCCCAGTGAAGAGCAGATAGCCACCGGCAAACAACTCAAAGAAGAGATTGCCCAGCTCGAAGCCGACTTGCGTCTGATTGATGATAAATATGAGATGCTACTCAAAAGTGTGCCGAATATGCCTCTGGATGATGTTCCGGTGGGAGCTAGTGAAGACGAAAATGTGGTAGCAAAGCAAGTCGGCGAGAAGCCGCAATTCGATTTTACGCCCAAGAGCCATTGGGAAATTGCAGAAAGCCGCGACCTCATCGACAAAGAACGAGCCAGCAAGGTATCTGGTAGCCGCTTTGCCTATCTGAAGGGTGACTTGGTACGGTTGCAGTTTGCCCTCGTGCAATACGTATTTACAATTCTTGGCGACGAAAAGGTCCTACAAGAGCTTATCGAGAGTAATAATTTGCAGATTACGGCCAAGCCATTTGTGCCAGTGCTGCCGCCAGCCATGATTAAAACCGAAGTGTTTGCCGCCATGGATCGGCTGGAGCCGCGGGATGATCGCTATAAGGTTGGCGAGGCCGAAGATGACTTATGGCTGCAGGGTAGTGCCGAACATACTCTCGGCAGTATGTATATGGATGAAATCCTCGATGAATCACAGCTACCCATCCGCTACGTTGGCTATAGTTCGAGTTTTCGGCGGGAAGCTGGCACCTATGGTAAGGACACCGAAGGTATCATTCGTATGCACCAATTCGATAAACTCGAAATGGAGGTGTTTAGTACCGGCCAGACAGGACTCGATGAGCACCTGCTGCTCTGTGCTGTGCAAGAATATTTGGTACAGCAGCTGCAGTTGCCGTACCAAGTGCTGCAGAAATGCACTGCTGATATAGGTAAACCCAACGCGCGCGGTATCGACATTGAGGTCTGGATGCCGGGCCAAGATAAATACCGCGAGACCCACACCGCCGATTACATGACCGACTATCAAGCGCGCCGCCTCAAAACCCGCGTCCGCAAAGCAGATGGCGCCGTCGAGCTGGTACACACTAACGACGCAACGGCATTTGCACTTGGTCGTATCATGGTTGCCATTATTGAAAATAATCAGACCGAAACAGGCAAGATCAAGGTTCCTGGCGTACTACAGCCGTTTATGGGTGGTATGCAAGAAATTTAATCCTGCCAGTAGACCCGTACTGCTACAATAGAAGCTGAGCACCGTTGATCTAAAAGCAGCGATGCTGGAAGGGGGATACATGATACAAAAATTTGAGATAAGTGCCACTCGCTTGGAGCTAGACGACAGGTTGAAGAAGTACGTCACTAAAAAACTCGCGACACTCGACAAGTACCTCCCGCGCCAAGCCCGACCGAGCGCCCATATGGAAGTTCGCTTTAAAGAGCATAAATCTGGGGGGCAAAAGCAAAGCGTCTGCGATGTTACCCTTCATCTTCCGAATGAAACTATTAAGATTTGTGAATCGACACAAAACGTTTATGCCGCCGTCGATATCGTTGAGGCGAAGCTAAAACAACAGATTAAGAAGTACAAAGAACTGCATAGTGGTGGTAAGCGCCGGCGAAGATTGTTCGCGCGGTCCGGTGATGTCATAGCCTAAAAGGAGCGGTACATCTGATTTTAGGTTCGCATTTTAGCGAATGAACCGCTACAATAAATACGATATTGTCCAAAGACTAAACAGGGAGTCCGACAACGTATGCATGGTGTGTTCAAAAAAGTATTAGGCGATCCGCAAGCGAAGACCGTAAAGCGTCTCCGTAAGCGTGTTTCGGACATCAATAATCTCAGTGACAAGTACAAAAAACTGAGCGATAAACAGCTGCAAGCACAAACGGCAGAGCTTAAAAAGCGCCTCGAAAAAGAGTCGCTTGATGCAATCTTGCCCGATGCTTTTGCGGTAGTACGCGAAGCGGCTGAGCGTTCGCTTGGTATGCGTCATTTCGACGTCCAGTTAATTGGTGGCATGGTACTGCACGAAGGAAATGTCGCAGAAATGAAAACCGGTGAAGGTAAGACGTTGGTGGCGACGGCACCAGTGTACCTCAACGGTCTGACCGGCAAGGGCGTGCACGTCGTTACGGTTAACGACTATCTGGCGCAGCGCGACGCTGGCTGGATGGGTCGTGTGTATGATTATCTCGGCCTGACAGTATCGGTCATTATGGCCGACCACTCGTTTATCTACGATCCAGCTTATGTTAATAAAGACCACGAAGATGACCGGCTCAAGCACCTCAAGCCGTGTAGCCGCCGTGAAGCATACGCCGCTGATATTACGTATGGAACAAATAATGAATTCGGTTTTGACTATTTACGCGACAACATGGTGCGTGAAACCGATCAGCTGCGACAACGTGATTTGCACTATACCATCGTCGACGAGGTCGACTCTATCCTCATCGACGAAGCCCGAACGCCACTGATTATTAGCGCGCCGAGTGTGACAAGCGGCACCGCCTATGCGCAGTTCTCGAAAGTTGTTCGGCAACTGAAAAAAACCGATCACTACGAAACTGACGAAAAGCGTAAAACCGTTATTTTGACCGATGAAGGAGTTGAGAAAGTCGAGAAAGCTCTGAGCATCGATAATCTTTACGGCTCCGAAAATATCCGCACGATTTATCACTTACAGCAGGCTCTGAAGGCGCAAGCGTTATTTAAGCGAGACAAAGACTACGTGGTTACTAAAGATGGCGAAGTCGTGATTGTCGATGAGTTTACCGGTCGTTTGCTGCCGGGTCGACGCTACAACGAAGGCTTGCACCAGGCTATCGAAGCCAAAGAGGGCGTCGAGGTGCAAGAAGAATCGATGACCCTCGCAACTATTTCGTTCCAGAACTATTTCCGTTTGTACGAAAAACTGGCTGGTATGACCGGTACGGCACTGACTGAAGCCGAAGAGTTCCACCAAATCTATAAGCTCGATGTAGTGGAGATTCCGCCGAACCGTCCAATAGCTCGTGAAGATCGCACCGATCGTATTTATCGTACGGAGGAAGCCAAGTTTAAGGCGATTGCTCGGGAAGTGAAGATGCTCCACCAGAAGGGGCAACCGGTTCTACTGGGTACCGTGTCGATCGAGAAGAACGAAGTCCTCAGTCGGTTACTGACTAAGGAGAAAGTACCGCACCAAATCTTGAACGCCAAGAATAACGAACGAGAAGCCAAAATTGTGGAGCAGGCTGGCGAAAAGGGAGCGGTGACGCTGGCAACCAACATTGCTGGTCGAGGTACCGACATTGTGCTCGGTCAGGGAATTAAAGAACTGGGCGGTTTGTTTGTGCTCGGTACCGAACGCCACGAGTCACGTCGTATCGACAACCAGCTCCGTGGTCGTGCAGGTCGTCAGGGCGACCCTGGTGTGACACAGTTTTTTGTCAGCACCGAAGACGATCTTATGCGAATCTTTGGTGGTGAGCGTATTGCCGGTATTATGGAACGCCTCAATGTGGACGATGAGACACCGATTGAAAATCGCTTGATTAGTCGCAGTCTCGAGGGTGCTCAAAAGAAAGTCGAAGGCTTCCATTTTGACCAACGGAAAAACGTCGTGCAATACGATGATGTGATGAACCGCCACCGTAAAGCCACCTACAGCATGCGCCGAGAAATCCTCATGCAGGATGATATCAGCAAGCGTATCAAGCAGATGGTCGACGAAGAAGCTCAGTTTATGGCTAAATCGCCGTTGCTGACCAGCGATGATTTCGAAGATATTGTTCGGGAAGTTTTCCCGCTTGATGACGCACAGCTAGATCGATTGTTTGATACCGAAGCCAACAAGTTTGGCGATGTCCTCAAAGAAGAAGCTACCGAGTTATACAATGGCCGCGAGACTGCCTTTACGCCAGACATCATGAGGAAAGTGGAACGGGACATCTACCTTCAGGTCCTCGATAATCTTTGGATGCAGCACCTCGAGAACATGGATCACCTCCGCGAGGGAATTCACTGGATGAGCGTCGGGCAGCAAGACCCATTGGTCGAATACCGACGTCGCAGCCAGTTGTACTTTGAAGAAATGCAGCAGACGCTTCGCCATGATGTACTGCGCGCACTCTTCCATGCCGAGCCTATTTCTGAGGACCAATTGAACCGTATGGCCGAAACTGAATTAACACGGGCGGCAAGAAACTCAGTCGACAATGTCGATCAGATCTCAGAAGCCGATAGTGACTTTGCCGAAGCTGATTTTGCTCGAGCGACCGACCCTGAGCATCGTCAGCAGCAACATACGCAACAGAAAAAAGTAGCCGCTAAGCGAAAGAAAGCGCGTAAAACAGAACGACAACGCAAAACACAAGCACGGAAGCGGAAATAATTTTGTTATGAAGCATACCGTTACAGAAATTAATCTTAAAAATGGCGCCCGCGGACTGATAATTCACGTCCCCAACGCCGCCGTCATGACGTATGACATTAATTTTCGGGCTGGTGAATACCTCGTCGATGAGAATAAGTGGGAAGTGCCGCACTTGATGGAGCACGTGCTCCTAGGGGCTAACGAGCTGATTCCAAAGGCGCGAGATTTTCAGGCTGAGCTGGAGAAAAACGGTGCCTACAGCAACGCATCCACAGGCGTGTACGACATTACCTACGAGGCCGAATGCGCTGATTTTGAGTGGGAGCGCGTGCTGGGCCTTATGACGGTAGCAGTCACAAAACCGCTGTTTCTCGAAGAAGAATTTGAAGCAGAATTTGGAAACGTCCAAGAAGAAATGGCTGCTCGGTCGAATAACCATTTCAGGCGGCTGAGTCTGGAAATGCGTAAGCAATTCGGATTGCTGGTAAAGACTGATACCGAGCGGTTAAAGCTGATGCAAAATGTTACGGTCGACGACGTTCGCGAGCACTACCGACGCACACATGTTACTGGTAATATGCGCTTTGTAATTGCTGGCGATATGGGCGGTGGTAGGGCAAAGACGATTGAATCAATGTTCGAAGCAATAGAACTGCCGTCAGCCGGTAGTCGTTTTGAGCTGCCATCGGAACAGCCACTGTTGCTCGACCGTGCGGTGTACGTACCAAACGATACGGTCGAGAACTTATACTTTTACCTCGATACTTTTATGCGACGACGGATGAGCGACCGCGAGAACGATTCGCTTAACCTCATTAATACTGCCTTAACCGAAACGTTATATTCGAAGATTCTCGGTACCGCCCGCGAGCGAGGGTTGGTCTACGGTATGAACTCGGGTCATAACCAAAATCGCGATGTCACCAATTGGTGGTTTGGCGCCCAGGTATCAGACAAAAATGCCAAACCACTCATGCACATCATTATGGATGAAATCAATAAGGTACTCGATGGCGATATCGACGACGAGGACATTGCGGCTACCAAACAGTATGCGCTGGGCCGTTATCAGCGTGGTGCACAAACAGTCAGCAGCACGGCCAACGGCTACAGTGGTCGTTACTTTTTCGATGGGTCCATAGAAAACTATGATGAAATTCCAGCTCGCATCGAAGCTGTTGAACGGGCCGACATGGTAGCGATTGCTCGGGCAATGTTTGCCGACAACGTATGGGGCGTCGGCGTGCTTGGTGATTGTGGGGAAGTGTTTGCGAATAAGATTCGTGGCCAAGTTTCACCCTTGTGGAGAACCGATAAAGTAAAGGTGTAGAGCCTAGCATGAACGAACAGGAAACCCGCGTAGAGACGATACGGCTCGCGGTTAGTGGAGCCATGCAACAGCTGGATATTGAGCAGCGTGCAAATGAACTAACGCTACTGCAAAACCAAAGCCAACAGCCGGACTTTTGGGCCGACGTGGAGTCGGCTCGTCAGACGATGAAGCGAATCGCCGCATTAGAGGCGTTAGTGACACCATGGCGCGAGTTGGCCTCAGAAGTAGAAGACCTTAAGGAATTAAGCGCCATCGGTGACGAACAAATGTCGGCGGAAATTGATGGACAGCTACAGCAGGTTGAAGCTACATTTGAAAAGCTCAAGGGCGCCTTACGCTTTAATGGCCCATATGATGCCTATAATGCGATCATGACCATACATGCCGGTGCTGGTGGAACCGATGCACAAGATTGGGCTCAGATGCTGCTACGCATGTATGTCCGCTGGGCAGAACAACAGCACATAACGGTAGAGATACTCGATGAATCGACCGGTGAAGAGGCCGGCATCAAGAGCGCAACCTTGCGATTTGACGGTGCCCACGTGTATGGAAAATTGCGAGGCGAACATGGAGTTCACCGCCTGGTCCGACAGAGTCCTTTTAACTCGGCGGCCTCGCGCGAAACCAGCTTTGCACGGGTTGATATTTTGCCGGAGATTGATACGCCCACCGAAGTAGTTATCGACGAAAAAGATCTGAAGATAGACGTATATCGCAGCGGCGGACATGGCGGTCAAAGTGTCAATACAACCGATTCTGCCGTTCGCATTACCCATATTCCGACTGGCATTACCGTTGCCATACAGAACGAACGCTCACAGCTGCAGAATAAAGAAACAGCAATGACCATTATTCGTTCTCGATTAGCACAGTTACAACTGGAGCAGCACGCCGAGAAGGTGAGTGAACTCAAGGGGCCTGAGAGTGCTAATGAATTTGGGAGTCAAATCCGCAACTATGTCCTGCACCCCTATAAGCAGGTAAAGGATCTCCGTAGCGGTTACGAAACCAGTGACCCCGACGGAGTGCTCGATGGCGACCTTAAGCCGTTCATCGACGCCTACCTCGAAGAAAACCTAGGAAACTAAGGGCTAAATAACTTTAGCGCTTACCAAGTGTGGGCAGACCGGCGGTTGTGGGAGTCTCAACCCCCGCGGCAGTCAAAAGCCATTCGATGGCGCCAGCTTCCCAGTGCAAGGTTTTTACGTAGCCCTCTGCTTGTGCGGGGTTAGAAAACTTACGAAGTTTTCGTGTGCTGCCGTCATATATAACAAGTCGTTGCACAGTTCCAACTTTGCCACGACCGGTCGAGTGAAGTTCAGCGTTCAGTAAAAAGCTTAAACCAGTAGTGCGATACGTCGTCCTAACTGGGACAACAAGTGCCTGACCGTTTTTTAATTTTCCGTGGAAACCTTTAGGGGCCATTTCGTCACCAAGGCGGTAAGCGACTTTTTCGGCGCGGCCTTGGTTTCTGCGTTCTGTGGAGCTGTTCCCGTAAACATGGGTTTCTATGGCTTCTTCAAATGCATCAAAACCTTGACTACCATCAATATCGGAAACAATATCACCGATCTGTAATGCATCTGGAGATAGTTCAGATAGGGGCGTAATGACTGCTTCGACTGTTGGTGTTTTTTGTTCTGGATATGCCATAGTAATATAATAGCATATAAACCTTAGCTAGTCAATAATCACAGATTAAGATGTCAAGTTTATGCTACAATGAGCATAATGATTTTGTTGGATCGGGTAACGAAAACATACAACAAGAATCTCGGTTCGGCACTTGAGCGGATAAGTCTGCACGTAGAGCCGAAGGAATTCGTGATTGTGGTGGGGCAGAGTGGCGCAGGTAAGACCACGCTTCTGCGCTTATTGACGCGCGAAGAACGTCCGACTAGTGGGAAGATAATCATCGGTGGTATCGACTACGACAAACTAAAGGACAGGGACATACCATTACTCCGTCGTAAAATTGGCGTTGTTTTTCAGGACTTCAAGCTGTTGCCTAACAAAACAGTGTTCGAGAATGTTGCTTTTGCGCTCGAGATTGTCGGTATGGGCAATCGAGAGATTCGTCACACCGTCCCAAAGGTGCTTGATATCGTTAATCTGAAAGGGAAAGAGAATCGTATGCCGCTGGAACTGTCTGGTGGTGAGCGACAGCGAGTGGCCATTGCCCGGGCTATCGTGCGGCAGCCAAAGATATTGATTGCCGATGAGCCAACTGGCAACCTTGACCCCAAACACGCCTGGGACGTCATTAAAGTATTAGAAAAAATTAATAAATACGGCACGACGGTACTGCTGACGACGCACAACCAGGAAATCGTAAACACACTTAAGCGGCGGGTCGTGACGATTCAGCATGGTAAGATTGCCAGCGATCGCGCCAATGCGAGTTACGAAGTATGATCAATTACCGCCGAAAACTCATCACGTTTAGCCGCATAGTTAACACCGGTATGGTGAACTTTGTGCGCAACGCCAGCTTGGCTGTCGCTGCAATGGCCGTCATGGTGGTAACACTGACGATTATCTTATTTTCGCTTATCACCAACGCGACCTTCACTAATACAATTGCGCAGATTACCGATAAAATCGATATTTCGGTGTACCTCAAAGATTCTGTGACCCCTGATCAGACCGATAAGTTAATGGAGGGCATTAAGAAGCTTTCGAACGTCGATCACGTAAAATATCTATCGAAAAATGACGCGCTAAAACGCTATATGAAACAAAACGAAGGCAACGAGAGCTTATTGAGCGCGATTAGTCAGACATCCAATCCATTGCCGGCGACAATTTTGGTGAAGCCTATCGACCTTAATGAAATCGATCAGATCAAGAACTACCTAGCGAAGCCAGATAACGTCAAACTGCAATCTGACGAGCCGTCATACTCTGGCGATCGCAAAGAAGCTATCGACAAGATTACGCATGCCACCAATGTTTTACGGCAAATTGGCGTCGTGACGGTTATAACGTTTGCGATTATATCGGCGCTCATCATATTCAATACGATACAGATGGCAATATTTAACCGGCGAGATGAAATACAGATTATGCGATTACTGGGTGCCAGCACATCGTACATTCGTGGTCCATTTGTGGTCGAGAGCATCATATACGGTATTGTCTCGGCGATAATATCGGTGTTAATCATCAATGCGACGTTTGTCGCTTCCAGCTCTGCGCTAGAAGCGAGCAGTCTCGGATTACTGGATATTAATTATGCGAGTGAATATTTCTCACAAAACTTCTTGTGGTTTTTGACAGTGCAAATCGCTATTGGTATAGTACTAGGAGCTGCCTCTTCTGTTATTGCGACCCGGCGGTATCTCAAATTCAAAACATCGAAATAGCAAACAACTTTTAACTAAACCAAACAGGTCATTGATCTTTTGGTGCCGCCGTAACGGGGGAGAGGGTACTTTACAAAATACATGTATCGTGGTACATTAAAGCGTAGCATAAGCAAAACAAAAACTATGCACCAAAAGAGTAATAAAACACAGGTTATGGTAGATCGTCTTAAGCTCGGAGCCATGCTCGCCGTCGGGTTATTTATGGTGGTGGGTGTAGCATTTCCTCAAGCGCCTAAGTCGGTCCAGGCTGCTGTGGCTTCTTGTAGCACCATTACAGAGTGTAATAACGAGATAGCTAGCAATAATGATGCCGTTAACGATCTTCAGAATCAGGCGGTAAGCTATCAAGATGCAATTGCTCGGCTTAATAATCAGATTTCCTCCATCCAGCATCAGATATCGTATAACGTAGCCAAGCAGGCCGACCTCCAGAAACAGATCACGCAAAAAGAGGCTGAGATAGCGCATCAGCGCGAAGTTCTCGGCGCCGACTTAAAGGCGATGTACGTTGACGACCAGATGTCGACCATTGAAATGTTGGCGACAAGTAAGAACCTGAGTGATTATGTCGACAAAGAAGAGTATCGTACTGCCGTACAAAATCAGATTCAGGAGACACTTGTGCAAATAGCTGCTCTCCAGAAAGAGTTAGAGTCGCAAAAAGTGCAGGTAGAAACGCTGATTCAAGATCAGCGCGCCCAGCAGTCACGCTTGGCATCTGCGCGGGCAGAACAAAGCCGCTTGCTTACTTACAATCAGAGTCAGCAAGATTCTTTCAACGCCCAAACCGCCGCTAATAAATCAAAACTGGCCTCATTGATTGCAGCGCAGCGAGCCGCTAACCAATCATCAAGCCCGGGCGGCTACTATTTCCTCCGTTTTCCTGGCGCTAAGCATGGTTTTAGCCCGTCGTCATACCCTTACAGAAACTCCGGTTTTAGTATGAGCACCGCTCCTGGCTGTAACGATGGTGATGGTCCCGACCGATGGGGATACTGTACTCGGCAGTGTGTCTCGTACGCCGCATGGGCAGTCGAGGCTTCAGGCCGCAAGGCACCGATGTACTACGGCAGCGCAAAATACTGGATCTATTCAGCTCGACGCGACGGTGTGCCAATCTACTCCAATCCGCAACCTGGTGATATTGCTATCAGCACGCACGGTACTTGGGGTCATGCGATGTACGTCGAAGCAGTCTCTGGCGACTCGATCTATGTTTCACAGTACAACCAACAGCTATCTGGCGAGTTCAGCTACCAGTGGCGAGCCTATCGTTAAGTAACGCTCGGTGAGTATTTTTTACCCCAGTTTTAGCTGGGGTAAAATGGTTACGGCTGGTATACTACGACGAGTAATGAGAAAACGTTCGCTGGCGCCTGAAGACACGCACAGTACGTCGTCGCCACGCCTTGACACTGGTCGTAAATTTACCCGTCGCCACATTGGCTATATCGTGGCTGGCGCACTATTGTTCTGCATAGGGATGGCGGTTGGACATGGCGATATTACACTCACTACCGGTAGTGGCTACCGTGGTACCAATCGGAAGTTACCGGCTAATTTAGATTATTCCTCCGTCGAGCAGGTTTACGACACCTTACGCGAAAATTACAGCGGAAAACTGACGCAAGACCAGCTGCTGACTGGCCTCAAAGATGGACTAGCTAACGCCACCAAAGATCCGTATACCGAATATTTCTCAGCTGAAGAGGCTCAACAGTTTAAAAATCAGCTTAATAATACGTTTAGCGGCGTGGGAGCTGAGCTTGGCAAGAATAGCCAGGGTAACTTAGTGATTGTCGCGCCCATCAAGGGCTATCCAGCCGAAAAAGCAGGTCTACAAGCCAAGGATGTTATTACAGAGATAAATGGTAAGAGTACGGCTGGCTTTAGTATAGAAAAAGCAGTCACTCTTATACGAGGCAAAAAAGGCACCAAAGTATCACTGACCATAGTCAGAGATAATACCAAACAGCTGACACTTACCATGACGCGCCAAGATATTCATATTCCAAGCATCACGACAAAGATGCTCGATAACAATATCGGCTATATTCAGATTAGTAGTTTTGCCGATGATACCGAGGCACTCATGAACGACGCGGCACAGACGATGACAACGAAGGGCGCTAAAGGCATTATTCTCGATTTACGGAGTAACCCCGGCGGCCTCCTCTCGGCTGCCGTATCGGTATCGAGTCACTGGCTGCCGGACAATAGCTTAATCTTGCAAGAAAAGCGTGGCGATACCTTAGTGGATCAATATAACTCGGAGGGAACTCATGATTTGGTGGGTATACCGACGGTGGTATTGATAAATGAGGGGAGTGCATCAGCTTCAGAAATAACAGCAGGAGCACTGCGGGATAATAACGCCGCCTATCTAATCGGCCAAAAAAGCTTCGGTAAAGGAGTAGTGCAGCAGATAATTGGCTTTAACGATGGCAGTGAGCTCAAAGTTACGGTCGCCAGCTGGTATCGACCTAACGGGCAGAATATACACAAAAAAGGTATCAAGCCAGACGAGAAGATTATCATGAGTGATAAGGACGCCCAACAGGGCAACGATACGCAAAAAACAGCTGCCATTAACTATCTGCTGTCAAAGCAGTAAACAGAAGTGATTTCACTATTGTGCTTCAGATGAGCCTGAGGTACCATAAGTAATAATATAGGGGTAAGGTGTACTGACGAGCATGAGTCGGCAGACTAAGTATATTTTTGTAACGGGTGGTGTGCTTTCTGGATTAGGGAAGGGTATTACCGCCGCCTCAATCGGGAATGTTCTTAAGGCTCGAGGACTCAAGGTAAATCTTCAAAAGTGCGACCCATACTTTAATGTAGATGCCGGTACATTGAATCCTCGTGAGCACGGCGAATGTTATGTCACGAAAGACGGTGCAGAAACCGATCTTGATCTCGGACACTACGAACGCTTCATCGACGAAGAATTAACCCAATCCAGCTCGCTTATGAGCGGGCGAGTGTACCGTAAAGTTATTCAAGACGAACGAGATGGCAAATATCAGGGCAAGTCTGTACAAATAATTCCGCACATCACCGGTGCCATACAGGACTATATTAAAGCCGCTGGCGACGACTTTGATGTGCACATAGTAGAAATCGGCGGTACGGTTGGAGACTACGAAAGCTTGGCCTTTATTGAAGCTATACGGGAATTTAGCCAGAATGTCGGCCGAGAAAATTGTTTGTATGTGCACGTCGTATATCTGCCATATCTAGGTGCCAGCAAAGAGACAAAGACGAAACCGGCGCAAAGCGCAGTACGGGAACTTCGCGGGCTCGGTATTATCCCCGATATCTTGGTTGCCCGTAGTGAGAGTGTCGCCGCCCCTTCGACGGTAGAGAAACTGAGCCTGTTTTGTGGTGTCGATGAAGAAGCCGTTGTGTTACTGCCAAATGCGCCGACCATATATCAAGTACCGCTCACGCTCGAAGATTGCGGCATAACTGATGTTATCTGCAATCGCTTGAAATTAGAGTGCAAAAAGTCGACGATGAAAGAATGGCGACAGCTTGTGGACAAGGCACTGTCGTCGGCTCAGCGCTCGGTCCGGGTCGGAGTGGTGGCCAAATATTTAGATAACCAAGATACCTACATGTCTGTTTTTGAAGCACTCCGAGCAGCAGGATGGGCAAACGATGTATTCGTTGATATTCAATGGATTGATGCCGAGCAGCTTGCACAAAAAAATGATGCAGCACGCATAGAAGAACTTTCGGCAGTCGATGGATTAGTAGTCCCGGGAGGCTTTGGTAGTCGCGGAGTGGACGGTAAAATCATGGCAGCAACCTACGCCATGGACGAGAAGGTACCGTATCTCGGCCTGTGCTACGGGCTGCATATGGCTCTGATTGCCGCCGCGCGGCGTGCAGGGGTGACAAAGGCTAATTCCACAGAAGTAGACCCTACTACTCCCGATGCCGTCATTACGACTATGGATGGACAAAAAGGCAAAGAAAATACTGGCGGCACAATGCGCTTAGGTGATTATGATTGCGATTTGGCACCAGGCAGCTTAGCGGCAACTGTGTACGGCGTAGAACGAATCGTCGAGCGTCACAGACACCGCTATGAGGCCAATCCGGCCTATCAAGACCAGTATGAGTCGTGGGGCATTAAGGCGTCTGGTATAAACCCCGACAATCATCTTGTGGAAGTCATTGAGGGCATCGATCATCCATTCCTTATGGCAAGCCAGTATCATCCCGAGTATAAGTCTCGACCAAACCGTGCACATCCAATGTTCGACGGATTTATAAAGAGTTTATTGCAAAAGACGGCAAAATAAGATAGCGTAAGCAGTATGGAAACTACCAACTCTTCTCCCGGTGTGCACGCAAAACGTCTCCTCTTAGTAGAAGATGACGATGCACTTGCCAATGTGTATGTAACCCGCCTCGAAGGCGAGGGGTTTGAGGTCCGTCGTGTCGACAACGGCGAAGATGCTCTCGCGGCCGCATTAAGCTACAAGCCTGATCTTGTATTGCTTGATGTGATGATGCCAAAGGTTAGTGGCTTTGATGTCCTCGACATACTTCGCAACACACCCGAGACAGCTAATCTTAAAATTATTATGCTGACGGCCTTGGGCCAAGAGAGTGACAAAGAGCGAGCTGATAGTCTCGGCGTTGATGACTATCTCGTAAAATCACAAGTTGTTATTGCTGATGTGGTGGAGCGAATCAAACACCACCTCGATATGAACGAATAAAAAGTTCTATTCACATAAGTCATAAAAATACCGCCCGGTGGGCGGTATTTTTATTGATTACTTGGAACCTGTTACACAACGGTAACTTCTGTGCGAGGCACAGAGCGTCCGGTAAAGAGGCGTACCCGGCGCGTCTTGTAGTGGACAGTACCATCTTTTGCAGCGTGAATCGTGAAATTACGGCTTACTTTAGTGCCTTTACCGCCGCGCTTTGACATACCGACCTGTCGGACGATAACTTGACCAGTCTTTACTTTTTCGCCGCCAAATAATTTAACACCAAGTCGTTGACCAGGGGAGTCATGAACATTTTTAGCGGTACCGCCAGCTTTGACGTGTGACATATTACTTCCTTCTTAAAACTAGTAATTCGCGAGCAACGATTTGGTCTTCTCTATAGTAGAGGAGATCCTCATTTGTGACGTGCTCAAAACTTACTCGATTATACCCAAGTTCCTCGAGAGAGTCAAGGAGCGGCAGATGCTTAAATAAGCCTAGTTTGGCTTGCCATGCCGGCACTGCAACGCAGAGACGGGTGCCAGCGGCTAGTTGGCTACTAATGTTACGCAAAAACTTCTTGATGATGAGGTTGCATTCACTCATCGTTTGCATTAACACCTCTTCGCTGGGTCGGGTGGTAAACGGTCGGCCAAGATATGACTCACAGGCCACAACCTGTACTGGGGACGCCTGCCAATGATGATTCGTCGCGTCGGCTGTTTCTAGAGCCGCCGTTACGTTGAGGTGGTACGTTTCCTGTAACCATGCAAGGTTGGCAGTAGTGTAATCAATCATGCGTTGTTCGATATCGGTGCCGTATGTCGGGTAACCCATTAGTGCCGCTTCTTGCAGGACGACGCCAGTGCCGCAAAAAGGATCGAGAATGGTTTCCGTCATGGTAGGGTGCGGTATTTCGGCTTCGGCGGGAATGTCACATATGTTGGACAGGGTCTCAGCGGGCAGCGGGCCGATCGCGAGGTTGATGATAATTTGCGCCAATTTGGGCGGCAACATACCGACACGGGCATCGCGCTTGGGCCGACTGCGATCTCGAAGGGTGTAGCTATCGATGTCTTGTACTTTTACTGTTTGGGCAACACAGGTTTTTTCGCCGTCTCGTATGAAAACAAGCTCCCAGCCAGTGGGATTGGTTAGTTTATTATGGATCACTTGAGCCGTATTGAGCTCGGCTGTCTTGTTAGGAACCAACCGTACAGAGCGACCGGTTTTGCGGATAGCTTTTTTCAGCGTCAAGCCGGTTGCCTCGAGTTGTTTGAGAGGTACATCGAGGCCGATGACGCTCAAACCAAGGTTCATTTTACCTGCGGGCATGCGCTGAGAGTGGTCGGGGGATACCTTGAGCAAGAATTTTTCGATCTGTTTCCAGTTAGTTGTGTCGAGAGTAGTTAGGACTTTACAGAATTTCGTGCTGCCGCCCAGACGATCAAAGGTGAGTATACAAGGGTCGACCGAAATGCGAGCGGCTTGATTGCCGACGCGTTGAACCTTAGTGCTGCCATAGATACTTTCAACTTCTGCCAGCCCTAAATGCGGTTGACGACCCAATACTACTAAACTATCCATTACCTCTAGTATACAGGTGATAATGGAATATTAGGTATAATGGGGCGCATGAGCGAACGTAGCTTTTTGAAACGCAACTGGAAGTTAGTGGTTAATATTATCACTATCCTGGCGCTGGGCATATTGATATATGCCATCCGGGGGCAGCTGGCAAACACCTTGTCTAATCTCCGTCACGTTAACGTTTGGGTCCTGTTACTTATCTTGCCACTAGAGGCTATCGGCTATCATGCACAGACCAGAATGTATCAATCAATGTTCCAGTCAGTCGGCACTAAGATACGCTACCGTCCGTTAATGAAAGTCTCGATAGAGCTTAATTTTGTAAATCATGTCTTTCCGAGTGGGGGAGTGTCGGGTATTTCATACTTTGGCCTTCGTATGAAAGCACTGGGTGCTCGAGGCTCGCAAGCGACGCTGGTGCAAACGATGAAGTTAGTCCTGACCTTTTTGTCGTTCGAAATTCTGCTGTTTGCCGGCATGGTCATTTTGGCGGTCAATGGCCGGGCGAGTAATTTGACCATGTTCATCGGTACCGTGCTGGCGATGTCGGTACTAGTTGGCACTGGTTTGTTTGCGTATATTATCGGCAGCCGTGACCGAATTAATCGCTTCTTTACCTGGCTGACGCAATTACTGAATCGTCTGATTCAGATAGTGCGGCCTAAACATCCAGAAACCATTAATATCGGACGAGCGCGCGAGGCCTTCGACGAGTTCCATGACAGCTACTTAACGCTCTCTAAAAAACGCCATGAACTAAAGAGTCCCTTTTGGTGGGCATTTGCGTACAATCTCACTGAAGTACTCGTTATTTATGTGGTCTATGTAGCGTTTGGAGAATGGGTTAATCTCGGTGCGATAATTCTGGCGTTTGCGGTGGCAAACTTTGCTGGATTGGTGTCGGTCCTGCCGGGCGGCATTGGTATTTATGAAGGATTGATGACTGCAGTTCTGGCAACGGCGGGAATATCACCAGCGCTGAGTATACCGGTAACGGTCATGTACCGAGTTCTCAATACCTTGGTGCAAATACCACCGGGCTACTACTTTTATCACCAGGCCATCCATAGTGGTCGCGTCGACGAAGAGAAATTGCAGCATGCCAGCGGCTGAGCCGAACCGCGACATAGAACTGAGCGTGAGTGACTTTGTGGCACTCCACAATCAGGTTATGGAGTATGCCATGCCAACAGTCGTGGTTGTGGGAGAGCTTAGTAATTTTAAGGTGAGTAAGAACCGCTGGGTTTATTTTGATCTCAAAGATGAAACGGCGAGCGTACGTTTTTTCGGTACGGTATTCCAGCTGCCTGGTCCCCTGGAAGACGGGATGATAATCAAAGTACGGGGGGCGCCTCGCTTGCATCCGCAATATGGCTTCAGTATTTCAGTCCAGAATATGCAGCCAGCAGGTGAGGGGACGATACGTCGAGCTTTTGATTTGCTCCAAGCCAAGTTGAAGGGCGAAGGGCTGTTTGACGAGACACGTAAACGATCGTTGCCATACCCGCCAGAGCGTATTGGCATAGTCGCCTCGAGCGAATCAGCCGCATATGCCGATTTTATGAAGATTATTTCTGCCCGTTGGACTGGCATGGAAATTCTGTTAGCGGATGTGCAAGTGCAAGGAGAAGTTGCTCCGCAGCAAATTACCGCCGCTATCGCTGCTTTCAATGAGATGGCGGAGCCTCCAGAAGTAATCGTGATAACCAGAGGCGGAGGGAGTAGTGATGATTTGTGGGCATTTAACACCGAGCAAGTAACGCGAGCGGTTGCGGCCAGCCGCATTCCGACGCTCGTAGCGATCGGCCATGAAATAGACGTAAGTATGGCAGAGCTAGCCGCTGATACACGGGCGAGTACGCCCAGTAACGCTGCCGAGTTGCTGACGCCTGATAGACGGGAAGTGCTGAGCTCGTTACGTTCAGCTCAAACGTTGCTCGGTAGGAGCCTTGAACATGCCCTGTCTGTAACCCGACAACAGACGAATCAATTCACCAAAGACATCCAGCGAGAAACAGCCCAGGCTATCGCCCGTAATAGCCAGCGGCTGATTTTACGTCGACACATGCTCGCGTTACTCAACCCCACGGCAATACTGCAGCGCGGTTACGCGCTAGTGCGAGATACGGAAGGGCGGGTGATACGAACAACAGCTCACATGACCCAGGGCCAGGGCTTGGATGTGCAAATGGCGGATGGTCACATAAAGGTTGAGGTACAATAGAACCATATGGCAAGCAAACCTACTCCTACATTTCGAGAGCTCAGCCAGGAACTCGATAGCATACTGTCGCAGCTTCAGGCAGAAGATATAGACGTCGACGAAGCCCTTAGCCTGCATGAAAAAGGCAAGGCACTTATTGCGGAGCTCGAAAAGCGCCTCAAATCAGCTGAGCATACGGTGAAAAAGATCAAATCAGCCACAACGTAGCCGATGGGTGAGATACTTCTTATTGCGCTGGCGGTAGTCGTTGGCCTCTTTGGTTTTGTATTACTCTTTGGGGCGCCGTACCTCCCGACATTACGACCCCAAATCGAAACCGCGCTTGATATGTTGGAACTTGAAGAAGGCCAAACTATGTTAGAACTAGGGTGCGGCGATGGGAGGGTGCTTCTGGCGGCGGCAAAGCGCGGTTGGCACGGTGTCGGATACGAACTCAATCCCTTACTGGCTGGCATCGCCTGGCTGCGAACCCGCCGGTACGGTACAGCAGTACAGATACATTGTGCGGATTTTTGGCGGGCCACATGGCCGCCGTCAGACGGCATATTCGCTTTTAACTTACAAAAATATATGGTCAAACTGGATAAAAAGATTATCCAACAAGCAGATAGCCCCCAAAAGTTGGTAAGTTTCGCCTTTCACATTCCGGGTCGCGAACCGACAGCTTCACGGGATGGTCTATTTCGGTACGACTATAAGTGACTTGTCAGGGGCAGGTGATTGGTTTACCATGAGCAGTATGAAAACTAGACACTCGCAAGAAGGCTCAGCCGCCCTCGTGGTAGTCCTCGTTTTGCTGAGCATGTTGCTGGTTGGTGCGCTTGGTTTTGGCTACTGGGCCTTTAGTGAGCGTCAGGACTACAAAAATAATAGCGACCAAAAAGTTGCTGCTGCAGTCGAACAGGCCAAGCAAGATACATCCATTCTCAAGGATAAACAATTTGCCGAAGAGTCGAAGAGTCCATTCCGCACCTATGTCGGTCCTTCTGCGTTCGGAAGTGTGATACTGAAGTATCCTAAAACTTGGAGTGCCTATGTGATTAGTCACACCGACTCCGCACCCTATGTCGACGGCTACTTTGCCAAAGGAACCGTGCCGGATGCGCAAGCCGAGAATTCAGTGTTTGCCCTCCGCATTCGCGTCAGTGGCGAAAGCTATGCCGACATAATGTCAGAATATACTTCAGCTGCTCAAGACGGAACCACTAAAATCAGTGCTTACAAATTGCCTAAAGTACCGAGCGTGGTTGGTTCTAAAGTTACCGGTACACTTACCAACAACAAGCAGGGAACCTTGATTGTCTTGCCGCTCCGAGCTAACGCTCTCGAGATATGGACGGAATCTGACTCAGCCTTAGCAGACTTCAATAAGAATATTTTGCCCAATATTTCTTTCTCGCCGTAGCTTACCCGAACAAAAAACTGTTATACTGAACCTGTAACAGATAAGAGAGGGTAACAGCGTGGCGCAAACCACTACGGATTCACATCCAGCGCCGGTTCTATCGCAGCAACTTCTGCTTTCGTTGGCAGAACAGCTGAAATTGCCTTTTCTCCAGATTGCTCGTCAGGCAGAACTTGGCGACATGACCTCTTTCAATGCCTTGCCGTCTATTAGTACGACAGCTGAGGGAGCCCTAAAACTCCTCGACAATTATATTTTGGGCGTCCAACTTGCCGGAGACCCTGAAAATCTCTTTGCCACCGAGCCGGTGTCGGTTTCATCTGTCTTGTATGATGCTGGTGCAGAGCTGATGCCCTTGGCACGGGCGTATGATGTCAGGCTTGATCTACAAGTAGACGGCAAATTTGGACCCGTCATGGCGCACCGACAAGGACTGCAGGCGGCCCTGGTGAGTCTCGGATATGCACTTATCGAAGCGTTGCCGGCGTCGGATTCGCCACAATTACGACTCCAGCTTTCGGCTCATCGTTGCCGCTATGGCGTTGTGGCCGGTGTGTATTGCAATGCTGAACATCTCAGTGCTCAAACACTGCGTCAGGGGCGCAAACTTCACGGCCATGCTCGACAGCCACTTACTCACTTATCGCCGAGTAGCGGAGCTGGAATCTTTGTCGCTGATGCGATCTTGCACGCCATGCAATCCCAACTAACCACCTCTCGACACCAGAATCTCCGTGGCTTGGCCACTATACTACAACCTAATCCGCAGTTGCAGCTCGTGTAAGTATGGCTCAGGTTCTCCTTATAGAGCCAAATCGAGTACTTGGCCAAACATATCACCGGGCACTCACGTCGGCAGGGCATCATGTGCACACCTGTGCGACAGCACAATCTGCCATCCTCTCGGCTGATGAAATCTGCCCTGATATAGTGGTGCTTGAACTACAATTGGTGGCTCACAGTGGTGTCGAATTTTTGTACGAGTTTCGATCCTATGCAGATTGGCAGGCGGTGCCAATAATAGTCCATAGTCATGTTCCTGCTGCCTTTTTTGGCTCAACAAATAGCACTAGTGTAGCCAAACAACTCGGCATCGCCGAGTATTTTTATAAACCTAATACGTCTTTGCAGACCTTACTGAAAGCTATCGACGAACATTCGTTGCAACCCAAATGAATCAACTTGTTACTCAAGGAATAATATTGTCCCGTATAAATTATGGGGAGGCTGACCGGATAATCACGCTGCTGACACCCGATCATGGCAAGATACGGTTAATGGCCAAAGGGGTGCGCCGGGCTAAGTCTAAATTGGCTGGCGGTATTGAGTTGTTTAGCGTGAGCTCCATCACGTTTATCAAGGGCAGGGGAGAGATTGGAACACTGGTCAGCACTCGTTTGCTCAAACACTATGGAGCGATTGTAGCGCATCTCGATAGAGTGCAGCTGGGCTATGAACTACTCAAGCGATTAGACAAAGCCACCGAAGACGAAGCAGAGCCCCAATATTTTGGACTCATGCAGGAGACCTTTGCGTCGCTTGATGATGCGACTATTTCGCTCGAACTCATTCATGCCTGGTTTAGCGCCCAGTTGTTGCGGCAGGGCGGCATTAGCCCAAATTTGCAGCGAGATACCACTGACACCAAGCTCCAGGCAGATAAACGGTATGGCTTTGATATCGAAAGTATGTCTTTTGTATTGAGCGAAAACGGCCGGTTCAATGCATCGCACATAAAAATGCTGCGGCTGCTGTTTAGTACGGCTAGCCCCAAGCAGTTGGCCAGTATTCGAGATGTCGATAGGGTGTTGGCCGCTATCGAAGAATTGATTGTGTCGTTCCAGCAACAGTACAGCTACTAACGTCATCAAGACGCTAATGGTAAAATACGTGCATGCTAGGCCTCAGTGTCTATACCATTATTATGATTTTGTGCGGCTTAGTTATCTTGTCGTACGTTTTTTCGCTTATTAGCGAAAAAACACGGATACCGACCGTATTATTTTTGCTATTTCTCGGCATCGGCATTCGGGAAGTGTTGATGCACTATGGCGTCTACGTGCCGCTGCCAGATCAGGCGATCGAGTTTATTGGCATCTTCGGGCTTATACTAATTTTGCTTGAAGCCGGGTTGGACATTAATGTTTCTCGCGAAAAGTTGACGCTCATACGAAATGCTGCCGCGTCATCGCTGTTTGTGTTGGTACTCTCTTTGTCCAGTATTGCGGCAATTGTACACTATGCTCTCGAGCAATCATGGTTAGTAAGCTTGGTGTATGCTGTGCCGCTTTCTATCATAAGTAGCTCAATAGTGGCATCGAGTATCCATAGCCTCAGTGAAGTAAAACGCGAGTTCCTGACCTACGAATCGGCACTCTCTGACATTATCGGGATACTGCTGTTTAACTACCTTATTGCCGACGAAGTTTTTACTGTACATTCATCATTTATTACCGTCGCTGGGATAGTGTTTGCGGTGGTGGCGTCGGTACTGGCTTCGATACTGCTGCTACTGCTACTGACATGGGTCAAAATAAACATCAAAGTATATTTGATGTTTGCCTCGCTGCTGTTGCTGTATGGTGCTGGCCACAGTTTGCATATGCCGTCACTGTTAGTTGTGTTGGTGTTTGGCTTAATTATCAACAACTGGCACAAAGTCCACCACCGCTTAGCCGAACGGTTTTTACCTAATCAGGTAGTGGGTGAGGCGGCATATTCGTTTAAAGCTCTGACAGCAGAATCAGCCTTTTTGGTGCGAACTTTTTTCTTTACGTTGTTTGGCTACACCATCGACGTCCGAATGCTAGGCAACCATAACGTCATCTTGGTCGGGACCAGTATTGTATTGGCGCTGTTCTTGGTTCGATATCTCTATCTTCGCTTATTTATGACTCGACACGTGCTACCGGAGCTGTTTTATGCGCCGCGCGGTTTGGTCACCATTGTGTTGTTTTACCGAATTCCCCAGGACTTGCAGATAGCTAACTTTGACGAAGGCATCTTGTTTTATGTTGTCATGGCTACGACTATTCTGATGATGGTAGGCAGTATTTTCTTTACGCCGCACGAAGCAACCCGAAAAAGCGAAGAAGAGAAAGCCCAACTTGAGGAGCTATTCGTACCGGTGGAAGAACCACCGGAAGATACAGCTACAGACTCACACCCGTAACGCTCCCCATAAACTCCGATGAAGTGGCCGGGCGACTTCTTTGGTATAATGCCACCAATATGAGCAAAGAAGTAAAACTCGAAGACATTGTCAGTTTGTGTAAACGCCGCGGCTTCGTCTACCAGGGTAGTGATGTGTATGGCGGCCTCAGTGGTACCTGGGACTACGGTCCGCTCGGCGTGCAGCTGAAGCGGAACGTCATGGATCTATGGTGGAAGATGTTTGTTGACGATGCCAGTAATATGTACGGCGTTGATGCGGCTATTTTGATGAACCAAAAGGTCTGGCAGGCCAGCGGCCACACCGAAACTTTCACCGACCCGCTGGTGGAATGTAGCAACTGTCATGCTCGGCACCGTGCCGACAAACTGGACGACCCCAACAAATGCCCGACCTGCGGCAAAACTGATAGCTTCGGAGAAGCTCGGGCGTTTAACATGATGTTCCAGACACACGTCGGTCCGGTAGCTGATGAATCAAGTGTCAGTTTCTTGCGACCAGAGACAGCGCAGGGTATCTTCACTAATTTCAAAAACGTTGTAGATAGTTTTTACCCGGATTTACCGTTCGGTATCGCACAGCAGGGCAAGGCGTTTCGTAACGAAATCAGCCCGCGCGACTTCGTCTTCCGTTCTCGTGAGTTTGAGCAAATGGAGATTGAATACTTTGTGCATCCAGACCAGTGGGAAACTTCTTTCGAAGAGTGGATTAAGCGAGTACATAAGTGGTGCGATGCACTAGGTTTGCCAAAAGACATGGTACACGAGCTGGAGGTACCTGAAGATGACAGGGCCCACTATAGCAAGCGCACCGTCGACTTCGAATTCGACTTCCCGATTGGCAGAGAAGAGCTGCTGGGCTTGGCGTACCGAACCGACTTCGACCTCAGCAACATACAGCGCGCTTCAGGCAAGAGCATGGAGTATCGGCCAAAGGATGGCGGCGCACCATTTGTGCCGCATGTCATCGAGCCAAGCTTTGGCGTTGAGCGAGCTATTATGGCCGTGCTGACCGCCGCTTATACCGAGGATGAAGTTAATGGCGAGAAGCGCGTGTTCCTGAAGCTGCCAGGGCACTTGGCGCCGGTCCGCGTAGCGGTTTCGCCACTGCTCAAGAATAAACCAGAGCTTGTCGAGAAGGCTAAAGAAGTCTACGACATACTCAAAAAAGAGCTCGGCAACGTCATGTGGGATGACAACGGTAACATTGGTAAGCGTTACCGCCGCCAAGATGAGATTGGTACGCCATACTGCGTCACTATCGACTTCGACACACTGCAGGATAATACAGTCACCGTCCGCAATCGCGACACCACCGAACAAGAAAGAATCAACATAGATTCTGTCTTGAGTGCCATTAATCGCTAATGAAATCGCCTTCTTTGGGGGCGTAGCGGGTGACAGTTATACGGACGGCGGCAAGGGTAGCCACCATAACCGCTAGACTAACCGAGTAGGTTAATTTCGGCTCCTTAAACCACATGCTGACAATTTCGTTGAGCATAATGATCAGCACGGTATCGACAATATAGCGGACGTGGACTCGACCCTCTTTTAGGTAACCAAGTATCGTGATGGTGATCTCTAGTAACGCCACAATAAACACGACGTCCAGCAGCATGTTTTGCAGCACTGTCTCGAGAGGGCGTCCGAGGAAAAAAGGAGGTCTTGGCCGGCTTTGCCGATGCCCACCAGCAGCGCCAGTATGGTAATAAGCAGCAAGGCGTTAAGCATGATACGTATGGCGGTGGCGTACAGCACGGTAAGCTGATCAAAAAATTTTTGATGTTTTACTACTAATTTCACCGAGCAGAGTATAGGCAACCCTTACATAGCAAGATGTAAGAAGAATCATAGACACGTATATACGCGCATATATACGTTCGAATATACGTAATGCAGATAAAAAAGAATTTCATAGCAGATATTTGCGCAGATAGGTGTATTGTTAGAGTACTTTAAAATGCGTTGTCGGCTAAGGATGCATCGTCGCTACCTGCCGATTACATAAAGGAGATAAAATCTATGAGCACAGAGCCTGATACTATACAAAACTCAAAATTCTCCAAAAAATTTATTGCAATGGTGGTTGGAATTGCACTATTGTTAATTGCCCTTGGCACCGTCGCTTATGTAGTGCATGCAAATAACGAACATACGAAACAAGTAGAAGCGCAGGCGCGCGCTAACGCCCAGCGAGTGGCGGCCGAAAAGAAAAAAGCCGAGAGTAAAAAGGACTTGGATATAGATGTGCGCTCCTCGGCAACGGGAATGAAACTCACCAATAATGAGAGCGCTACTCTCACAGGGTGCACAGTGCGATTGAATTCTGTTGGGGGGAGCTACGGATTTTATACAAAAGTCGACTCCATCTCTTCTAGCACGGTACTTGTGCCATGGGCGGAATTTAAGAAAACAGGAGCTTTTGGCGCCCAATCCTTTAATCATGACACAGAAGCCGTAACGAGGGTGACAATTGGTAGTTGTAGTGAACAACCAAATCGCATGGCTATGTACGGAAACTGATAGTAGCGACAAAACTGCGTACTGCTCTCGCTTTGCGGGGGCAGTTTTATTTTAGAGAATTTTACAGCAGATTTTTGCGCAGCTGGCTAGTAAAATAAGTAAACGATTGTAAACATAAACACTGCTCGAATCTAGGCGAGGGTGGATAGGATAGGCTTTTTGAGAATGGAAACAGAAACGGCAGATGCACAAAAGATAATGACCAAACAAAATAGTCCGACAGATATCTTGGCCGCATCAACTGCGGACGATGCAAATTATGACGAAACCGATGTATTTGCATGGGCTAATAATCTCGTGCAGTACAAAGATGACTTAAAGCTCGATTTGTTTTTCTTTAATAAAAACTTCGTCGTCTACAAAACGGCGCGCAGCAAGGCGCTGGACAAGCAAATGGAGCCCCTCTTTATCGACGGCCTGTTAGAGTACATTCTCGAGGGTGTCGACAAAGGCCTGATTGTGCGTAATTTTGAAGATGCCGAAGCCGAAGATAATGTGCTGATGCGTACGCGACTCAAAAATGTCGATAAGGCCAGGGAAGTGCTGAACTGGCTCAAAACCCAAGAACATGAGATAGAACTGTTTAATGACGAAGAGCATGACATTAAGCGCATGAAAGGCGTGCTCGTGCGTGTTAGTCACCCGGAATTCGACAAGCCATTTTACGTGATTAAGCAACTACAACAGAGTCAGGTAATTCGCGGCAAAACCGGCTGGATGATTCGCGACGGCAAGATTATGCCCTTTGACGCCGATGCGGCTTTGCGGGTTGGCCCCGAAAATCATTTACTGGTTCTTGACCAAGACATGTACGTCTTCAGTCAGCCGAAGCTAAAATCACTATTTGGTTACGACGCCAAAGAAGCCAGTATCGCCGCCCATAAGGTGCGCCAGATAGAAGAGAATTACACGCTCAGCTTCTCGGAGGGGCTCAGCTTGCAATCGCTCATCAAAGGCAACAAGGCCGCCATCAAAAAACTGCAAAATGTCGAACCGGGCAACATAACGCAGGATGCGCTGGTAGATCATGCCGAAGAGCTTGGAGTGCCGATTATGACCGACGATAACGGGGCTATTATTATTATGGACGAAAAGGATTTGACGAGGTTTATCGGTCTTATGAACGATGATTACATGGAGTCGCCGGTCACAGGTTTGCGTTATGAGATAAAAAGCAAAAAAATTCTCAAGCCAGCCGACGAAGATGATCTGCTCAAAGAAGTGCTACGTTAGATTATTGCGGAATAGATATATAATAGAGCTAATGGTAAGAAATGTAATGGGGCAGCGGGGGCAGACTTTACGGAAGCCCTTAGTGGTCGGTATCACTATGTCGTTAGATGCCAATAACCTCATTAGAGAAGGGGTGTCGTATAACTTTATTCGACAGGAATATGGTGACCAAATACGTCAAGCCGGAGCTCAGCCGATATTTATAGATATGAACCTCGAGCCCACAGCCGCCGCCGAACTCTGCGACGGTATTGTGATTAGTGGAGGAGAAGATATTGACCCTTCATTTTATGGCCATGTGCCTAAGGGCGTGACTGTATACGAGCCACGGCAGAGAACAATGTGGGAGCGTCGGCTCATCGATGCTTGTGATACATTGTCGGTTCCTATCCTCGGTGTTTGCTACGGCAGTCAGTTGCTAAATGTCCACTATGGAGGGACGTTGCATCAGCATATCGATAGTGAACTCGGAGGCGGTCATCACCACGAACACCAAGCAGGACATTCCGTAATGACACCCATAACTTTCACGACTGACTTTATGGGTTTTACCCAAGAGCAAATCGTAACGACGGCTCACCGCCATCATCAAGCGGTGGCTGAGTTAGCTCCGGGTTTTCAGGCCGCGGCACGAGCAGACGATGGAATTATTGAAGCAATTAGCGGTAATGGCCATTACGGAATCCAGTGGCATGCTGAATCGGACGGTACAGCCTCCCAAGTATACGGAGAATTTGTGCGGTACTGCATCCAACGAAGATACGGTACAGCTTATAAACTGCAAAGAGCCGATGTATCTGACGCACCAGTGCTATCATAAGTTCATAACAAAAGGAGGCTACTATGGAATTTGTGGGCCACGTGTTGTTAGTCGGTGTAATCTTTTTGGTACTGGATGCGATATGGCTTAGCATTGTCGCTAACGCCTTTTACAAAAAGCAGTTGGGTGGTCTTCTGCGGGACAAGCCTGATTTTGTGCCGGCCGTATTGTTTTATGTCCTGTATGTCATTGGTATGGTGGTGTTTGCCCTTAACCCAGCTCTTGGTAGGGAATCGGTGAGCATATGCTGCTGCTCATGCTGCGCTCCTAGGACTGGTTATGTATGCCACGTACGACCTGACAAATCAGTCGACACTCAAAAATTGGCCATGGAAAATCACTGCCGTTGACATGGTGTGGGGCACCGGCGCAACAACGATTGCCGTTGTAGTTGCGTACCTTCTTTTGGCCTAAGCTTACTCAGCGCCGTGCGGTTCTCGACCAGGCTCGAGTGGTACGGCCTCAAAGCTCATTGATACTTCTTTTTGGTATCGTTTGCCGTTTTGCTCATCGTGGCGTCCAAAGTGGGGCTGCTCAATAACGACAGCGATATCGTAATCGCCACTGCCGTCGATGTGAATGTTGCAGCCATAATGCCACAAAAACGGATGCCATAAGAAGGGTAGTTTTCCGTCGAACGCCACCGCTCCGTCACTGCTTGTTATGGTGGCATGAATCCTAAGGTCAGGTACGAAGCGATGGTCTTTTCGATCTTGTACGGCAATTTCTATATGCTTATTGAGAGAAGCTTCTGGTACGCTCCACTCCAGCGATTCATCATTGACCGGTCTATACATTCCTTCGGCTTCTTCGCAGGCTAAGGTCACGATATAATCGTCGACTTCTTTGGTCCGATGCACGTCGACATCATCCTGCATAATTGCCAGGGCAGCAGTATAGGCGTCGCCTTGTCGACGGGCTGCTGCTTGTTTTTCCTCACTTAGGTATTTATCTGCCATAGTGCCTCCTTTTATTTATGACAATATGCCACGCAGCAGCCGTACGCGAAATAAAAAAGCCAACAGGTATGGGCTGTTGGCTGCATAATTCTTGTGACCGGATCTAACTGTTGAAACCACGCCCGCAACCTGTTGTTACGACGCGCTTGGGTCTTTCGGGCACACAGGTTTATCCGGTGCTACTGGAGTGCCTTGTTCGCCTGGCCAATGGCCAGCATTTCATCATAGCCTAAAGACAATCCATATTCAAATTCGGGCCAATATCACACGAGGTATGTTAATTTTTGTATCTTTTTTTACGTAAAGTCGTCGCATACTATGAGCTATAAGCAAGGAATAAGACCATGCTACGAGACGGGATGATTTATGCGACTATAGCCGTAAAAGACGTGGCGACTGCACGACAATTTTATAGTGACGTGCTAGGGTTACGGACGATGGACGAAAACCCCGCCGGAATTATGTACGAGTGTGGTGGGGGCAGGTTATTTGTATATCAATCAGAGATGGCAGGAACCAACCAAGCGACCTATGCTGCATGGGATGTTGAGGATCTTACGAGTACAGTAGAGCGTCTGAAGGCTGATGGCATTACCTTTGAGCAGTATCCCGATATGCCGGATGTAACTATAGAAGGTGATGTGCATGTGATGGGCGACTATCGTTCGGCCTGGTTTAAGGATCCTGATGGTAATGTCTTGGCGGTAAATCAAATGAAGGCAATGTTATGACAATTCACTTCCCGCACAGTACTTATCGAGTCCGGCATGAGCAGTATGGCGAGCAGTGTAGACCTTCTATTGCTCCGCCAAGGACGCTCGGATAGTTTTGACGACGTCTTCGTTGTAATAGTTTTGATAGCTTGCTTGGTCGTAACAGGTTTTATACCCAGGTCCATCAGCAATGTAGTAATAATAGTCGCCCATTTTTACACGACCTTCCTTGGGCGTGTCGTAGCGAGTAATTACGGCAAACGAACCGAGATTTAGGGATTTACCGCTACACATAGTGTGGTTTACTTTGGTCGCTAGAGATTTACTCAGGACATGGGCAGTGTCGTATGAGTCGGTATGAATATAGCCAATTTTAATATCATTGACGTCTATGCGAGCGGGTAACGAAAACTGCGCATTGAATTGTGATAATAGTATGGGGCGACCAGAGGCAGTCTCGGATTTAGTTGAAATGGTAGTGTCGGTAGTCGTATCTTCCTGTTGATCGTGGTGGTATGCACGAAATGCTAACCAGCTACCAAGAAGAATTACTGCAGTAATAATGAGGGATGTGAGGAGTGTAGTTCGTTTTGTCATCCCAGCACTATACCATGGCAATAGTGCTAACTTTGCGAAATTTATAACAGATACCAAGTAGTGTGCGGTAGTAAAATGAAACCGCAAAGGATACGCCCATGATAAGCCGCAAAACAGTTACGACGCATGATAAACGAGAAATTATTGACATTACCGATGTCGTGGGTAAGGAGCAAGTCAGCGAAGGACTAGTGACTATATTTGTATCTCACAGTACGGCTGCTATTGCCATCATGGATCTTGATGCAGGTACTGATGCTGATTTTCTCGACTTCCTTAATAGTTTAGTGCCGGATTATGAATGGCGACATCCGCACGACCCATCCCATGCGCCAGACCATTTACTTGCCAGTTTGATAGGCCCGAGTGTGAGCGTACCATTCGAAGAAGGCCAGTTGGTGTTGGGTGCGTGGCAGCGAATTGTACTAGTAGAACTAGATGGTCCGCGCGAACGCCAGGTGGCGTTAGCTACTGTTACAAACTAGCAAACAACCCCCGATGGACGGGGGTTGTTTGGGTGAGGTTAACACCAGGTGTACTAGCGTATACCTGCTTTGTAGCTACAAACGGGCCACGCGTTCCAGCCTTGAGCGGCTTGGGTTTTAATCGCGATAGCTATTTGTTGCTCACGGGTAGCGAGGTCGGCACGGGGGGCATAAGCGCCGCCACCGAATGCGAGCCAGGTGCTGTAGGTGAACTGCAGACCACCATAGAAGCTATTACCGGTGTTGATGTGCCAGTTACCGCCTGATTCGCAGGCTGCGAGGCGATCCCATACGCTGCCGCTGGCAACACTTGGCGCAGAAGCAGAGCTGCTGCGAGTGGATGTGCGGCTAGGCGCGGTAGCTTTTGGTGCTGGCGCTGGCTTTGGGGCCGGTGCCGGGGAAGGAGCGGGTGCTGGTTGCGGGGCCGCTGCTTTTTCAGACTCTTCTTTTGTAGGCTTGGCGATCTGCTCGTTGACCGGCACGGAACGGGTCGTGAGTTTTTCGTCAGCGCTTGGGATACGGAATTTTTGTGCTGGGTAAATTAAGTCCGGATCCTTGATTTGCTCGTTCGCATAGAAAATGCGAAGAGCTGTCGTATTGTGTGCTTTTGCAATCTTGTTCAGATAGTCTCCGCGTTCGACGACTACATAGGTCTCCTTGTCGGATTGTATGGTCTGGCTTGCGGTTACAATCTTTACGTTTGATTGTTTATTTGCAGCTGTCGACACGTCGACGTTTGCTGAATTGTTAAGGTTTTTGTTCGAGTGTGAGAAGAGCGATAAGCTCGAGCTGGGGCTGCTGGTGGCCAAAATTGGCACGCCTAATAGAGCAGCCGCCGTAGTTGCGACTAAACGCATTAACATTTTCCTCCCTAATACCCCCTATGTGTTACCCAAAAAATTAATTGATAATATATGTGTGGATAACAGAGGTAGCTGTGTGCATTTCCACCTCACATGGAAAAAACAACACAAAGACTAGCATATCGAACACGAAAAATAGTGTCAACCCTTAGCCATGAGCGCTACATGTAGCGCCAGGGGTGAGTCTGTGTATAACTAAGAATTAATTTGTGCCGGCCGCAACATTAGTTTGCACCTGTTTTTTGCTCTGTTCCTGCAGTGTTAAAGTGAGGATGAATGCTATGATGAAGGCTATGTTAACGTACTACACAGATGGCAGTGCCAGCCCAAATCCAGGGCCGGGCGGGTATGCCGTAATTTTAGCCGAGCAACCAGTGGTGCTAGGGAGTGAACCTGGCGAAACAACCAATATACGCATGGAAGGTCTGGCAATCAAAGCCGCTCTTACTCATGCAGACGGAGAGCCGTGCCAGATATATACCGATAGCGAATTTTGGATTAATGTCATAACCAAGTGGAGTCTCAATTGGGAGAAAAACGGCTGGAAAAAGAAGGGCGGGGAAATTAAGAATCTTGATATCGTCCGACAGGTCTGCCCCTTGTATCGATCGAGCCAGGCAACGCTCACATGGGTACGGGCCCACAAGGGGGATAAGGGTAATGAATTGGCTGATACGTGGGCCAATGAAGCCCGACGTCGTCACGCTCAAGCTTGACTCCTTAGTCGGCAGGAGTATAACCGTATGCATAGAACCGCCGAGGCGATCCTATGCAACGTTGTAATCTAACAGAAGCAGGATAGGCAATGAGTGAGCAAAATACATCCCATAATGCAGCTAGAGTTGAGTCGTTACGGCTCGATGAAATAGGGGAAGCCACTACGGCATTTGACCAATTACAAGCAATGAGAGGCGTCACGGTGGAGTTGAACGAAGGTGGGAAGGTTTTTTTGACATTGCCTTCTTCAGCAGACGGCATGACGGTACGAACGGTAAGCCATGTCCTGCCAAGAGAACTTGAGATTGATAGTCGTGGTATTAGAGAAGCTTATTGGGAGGAGAAATATGCCATTCGCCAGGGCGACGGTGATACGACGATAAGCACCGCTCGCTATGACATTGCGGTCGAAGAACGACTGAGCGATCAGATAATGTCGCTCTATCATGCGATCAGACAAAGAGAAGCAGAAATTCACTTCGGTGCCTCCGATCCAGCAAAAGAAGCGTACGAAACAGAGAGAGATGATTTGATAAAGCAGCGTCAACGACTCCAGCATGAACGCCACAGCACTATCCCGGACGCTCTATTGAGTACGGAGGACCAGATAACCGCTGCTCTTCAGTTAACACGTTTATTGCACGAAGCTCGCTTGGTCCATATGGTTGCTGCTGCAGAGCTTGCCAAAGCAAACGACCGTATCTAAGGCTTCTTTGCTATGATGTAGTCATGAGACGTCGCAGAAAGAAACAACCGGAAGTCTATGCCTACATCGATAGCCAAAATTTAAACGTCACCACCCAAAAAGACGGCTGGAAGATGAACTGGGCGAAGTTTCGACAATGGTTAGCCGACGAGTACGGCGTAACCAAGGCCTACATGTTTATAGGCTACGTGCCGGAATTCGAGGCAATGTACGAACAGCTGCATCAGCAAGGCTATGCCATTGTCTTGAAACCAACATTTGATATGACACGTCCCCTCGAAGAGCAAGACCACAGCAAAGATGATGACAGCGAGAAAAAGCCAATCAAAGGCAATATCGATGCCGAGTTGGTCTTGTGGGCAATGAAAGACTTTCCGTCGTACGACAAAGCTATTGTCGTGTCGGGAGATGGTGATTTTTACTGCTTGGTCGAGTATCTTGATCAGCAAAAGAAGCTGTTGAAGTTATTGGCGCCCACGCGTAAATATTCCAGTTTATACAACCAATACGAGCAATATGTGGAGCGATTAGACCACCATCGCCGCCAACTCGAGTATCGAGATCGACGTAAAGCCAAAAATAGCTAACTTCTAGTGCTATAATTAAGAGTCTATGAGGCAAAAACAAGCGCTGGCAGTCATGCTCGGAGGGTCGTCGGTGTTCCTGACAGGAGCACCAGGAGCGGGAAAAACTCACATTCTTAATGAGTTCATTGGCCGAGCCATGCGCAACGGCAAACGTATCGCCGTCACGGCGAGCACCGGTATTGCAGCCACGCATATTGGCGGTACGACGATACATTCGTGGTCAGGTCTTGGTATCCGTGAGCAGCTAAGCGAGTGGGACCGGTCTAAATTTCGCAACACTGATCGACTGGTAAAGCGCTATAACAGCACTGACATATTGGTCATTGATGAAGTTTCCATGCTGCATGGTATACGCCTGGATATGGTTAACGAAATGGCAAAATTGCTACGCGAAAACGACGAACCATTTGGAGGTATGCAAGTGATTTTGGTGGGCGACCTGTTTCAGCTGCCGCCAATTAATCGTTCTGGTCAGCCGCTCGATTTTGTACATCGCAGTGCGGCGTGGCAAGAGCTGCAGCCAAGAATATGCTATATCACCGAGCAGCACCGCCAAACCGCCGCTGGCGATGCTTTGCTCGATTTACTGGATGCGATGCGTCGCGGCGACGTGAATGAATTCCACGAGATGAGCTTGCAGGAGCGCCTGGGTAAACAACCCGAAGCCGACATGGTGGTGACCCGCTTGTTTTCGCATAATATCGATGTCGACACCATTAATGCCCAGCAGCTCAAAGCGCTGCCAGGTCGCCGCTATACTTATCGTATGGAAACGTCAGGGCAGGCCGCCAAAGTTGAGCAGTTTGTCAAAACGCTATTGGCGCCGCCCGAGCTAACACTAGCAATCGGGGCCGAGGTGATGTTTGTGGCCAACGATTTTGTGAAAGGCTTTGCGAACGGGACCCGGGGAAGGGTGGTGGATTTTTCTCAAGATCGACCCGTCGTTGAGCTGACAACTGGCAAAGAGATTACGGTAGAGCCACATGATTGGAGTTTGTCGGAAGATGATAGGGTTAAGGCCACAGCCTCGCAGTTGCCGTTACGGTTAGCCTGGGCCATTACCATTCACAAGAGCCAGGGGATGAGCCTCGACGGGGCAACCATAGATCTGAGTCGTTCTTTTACGCCAGGCATGGGCTACGTGGCTCTCAGCCGTGTCCGCTCGATGGACGGAGTCTATTTGCGTGGCATTAATAACATAGCGCTGCAGCTTCACCCTGATATATATGAATTTGATAGTGATATTCGGCGACACTCCGAAGCCCTTGCGAATATAACCGACGATGCTCCAGAAGAAACCAATGAGATAGATAGGCCCGACTCCTTTATCGATGAAGCATTGCTCAAAAAACTTAAGCAGTGGCGTGCGGCTCGCGCCCAGTCCGACAGTGTTCCGGCCTATATTGTGGCGCACGATGCGTCGCTCGAGGCCATTGCAGCCTATCCACCAAAAGACATGGCCGGGCTCCGTGCCGCCAAAGGCTTTGGACCAAAGAAATGCGAAACCTACGGCGACGATATCCTGGCGGTCGTGAACGCTAAGGACTAGCATCGGTTCGTTATTTCACAGACAGCGCTGACGTTCCTGCTATAAACAAGAGAGTAACCGCAAAGGAGGCGTATGAAGATTACCAAATTTGTCCATTCTTGTTTACTTGTAGAAATGCCAAGTCCAGTCAATAGAACAGTGTTGTTTGACCCTGGCGTCATGAGCGAAGCGGCGTTGCATATAGACTCACTGGAGTATTTAGACGATATCGTGATTACGCATGGTCACGCCGACCATTGCAGTGTTCCGTTGGTAAAACATCTAGTGGGGAAGTTTCCGGATGTGCGCATTACCACGACCCCAGAAGTTGCCGACATGCTCCGTCGCGAGGGCATCCAGCATATCACTAGCGAAGAGACGGAAGGCTTAGTCTTTTTTGAAGCACCACATGAAAACGTAGAACCTATGTTTGCCCAGCCACAAAATATTGGCGTGCATTATATCGATATGCTGACAGATCCTGGCGACAGCCATAGCTTTGATGCCACAAAGCCAATCTTGGCACTGCCAATTCAAGCGCCGTGGGGCTCGACGCTCGATGCGGTTCGGCTCGCTCTCAAGCTTAAGCCAAAGCACATTCTACCGATCCATGATTGGCACTGGAGTGACGAAGCGCGTGAGGGAATGTATAGCGACCTTGAAGGAATCTTTGCCAAGGACGGCATTACGTTTCATCGATTGAAAACCGGCGAACCGGTCGTCATTGATCTGGCATAGTCAACGCAATCTTGCCTCCACTCGGTATCTGCGTACAATAATTCTTACATATGGCGAAGACGCTAGACGGTTCAGTTAATAATAAGAAAGACGGCATTGCGCATCGCTATGTTGTTATCGGCGGTGGTACAGGCAGCTTTACGGTGCTGCAGGCAGTTAAGGCTGTGAGCGCCGAGGTGACCGCATTGGTTAGTATGGCGGACGATGGCGGTTCCAGTGGGGTCTTGCGTGATGAGCTGGGCGCATTGCCCCCGGGCGACGTCCGCCAATGTTTAGTTGCGCTGTCCGATACACCGCATTTGCGCGATTTATTTAATTACAGATTTGATACTGGTAGTTTAGCGGGCCATTCCTTTGGTAATTTGTTATTGACGGCGCTGGAAAAGCAAACGGGTAGTTTTGCCCAGGCCGTGAAAACAGCCAGTGAGGTGCTGAATATTACGGGACGCGTCGTGCCAATAACTTTCGATAATGTGCGGCTGGTTGCTACCACGGCTGACGGGCGACGGCTCCATGGTGAACATCAGGTAGACACGGGCATGATTCAAGGCCAGCAACTGCCGCAGCTGACGCTAGAACCGAACGCGAATATCAACCCAGAAGCTCAGCAAGCAATTGAGCAGGCCGAGGTAGTCATTATAGCGCCCGGTGATTTGTATACCTCGCTCGCACCAGCCTTATTGGTAGAGGGGGTGGGGCACGCGTTGGCTCGCACCTCTGCCAAGGTGGTATATATCTGTAATTTGGTGACAAAACCCGGGCATACCGAGCAGTTTGATGTCAGAGATCACGCCGCAGAAATTGAGCGATTTGCGGGCGTCCGCATGCTAGACATAGTGCTTTACAATACAGCCCAACCCGAGCAAGACCTGCTCCGTCGCTACGAAAACGAGGGAGAGCCGTTGGTAGCATTGCCACATGAAACAATCGATAGCTCGTATGAGCTACGAGGCTTACCACTTTTAGGTTCGCGGCAGTCCCCGGCGCAACCAGCGTCGGTCGGAGATAAGCTGGCAAAACATCGGTCGTATATTCGGCATGACCCGGTATTGTTGCAGCAGGCGATTGGCAGTATTCTAAAAACAAGCTAATACATAACATTGACAAAATGCTAATGTTTTGCTACAATATTGTTTAGTTTCAATAAAACAAATACACCAAGGAATACCGAAAAATTATGACCAAAACAGGTAATTATAGCTACGATCAGTCACCGTCACCTAATAGATTAAATAAGAGAAATGTCGCTATCGGCGGGGTAGCTGTATTGGCAGCAGTCGTTGGCGTTACAGAAGCGCGCCATCTGAATAATGTTGAGCAGGAACGTATAGCGTCTCAGCGCCTTGAAGCGGTCAAAAGTATTGACCATGTTGACGACAGTGTCATCGTACTGAAATCAGGCGCTAAATTGCGCCTCACCCCAAGCACGAACAATGGATCTTCCGCCGACGGTAGTCCCGGCAATGTTGCCGAAAAAGTACCGCATGATCAGGCATTAGTAATACGAATGGGCATGACCTCTCGCGAACACCCTGGTTGGATGGCAATTACTGAGCCAGGTTTTGACCCAACTGACATGCATAGCCCATCAGAACGAAGTGAACATACCTACTGGATCAATAGTGAACAGCTCCAAGCAGAGGGTTATGTGATCGATACTGGCTTACCAGGGACATATAGGACATTCTTTAAAGGTTGGGCTTGATGCCAGTGGGCAATTGAATCCTCTAAGGGTTCGGGGCCGGTAGAATCTGAGTCTCGCTATGGTGACCCCAGTGCAGTTGAAGCGGCAGAATTCATTATGAATGGTAGCGCTCACGAACAATAGGGCAGCGCTACATCTTGTGTCTTTGGCCAAAAAATTGCCAAACTGTGGAAAACCGGTGTGATAAACACCGGTTTTTGGGTAAAAAGGGGTTGCAAGTGGGTCACTGTGGGTAGTATATTCATGGCAGTGGGTAATCGTAGGTAGCCAAAGGCTCCTACCAAAAAATAAAAACCACTGGCAACTTAAAGAGGATACCAATGTCCACGGTAGACTACTTCGAACGAAAGCTTGACGATAAGCGGCGGTTAACCATACCGACCGAACTTCGTGACACGCTTTGCAAATGGGGCAGTCATTACCCGAGGCTTTGGAAAATATCTGCATCTCTACCCAAAAGATGTATGGGATAACCTCGTCGAACCCAAACTCGACGGTGATATTCTCGACGAACGGGTAGCCGACCTGAACGTACAATTCAGGATGGGCAAGGTAGAAGCTCTGTTAGACGGCAAACAAGGCCGCATAACGCTCGAGCAGCACTTGTTGGATTATGCTGATATGACCCGCGACGTGATTGCAGTTGGGGTTGGGCGCTATTGGCGCTTGATCGCAAAAGAACACGCCGACTGATTCGTTGCCGCACTTTAACAATCAAACCGATTAGTTACCACACTAACCTCGAGGTTAGCTAATCGGCAATCAACACGTGGATAGGACAGGGCACCACGCTAAAAACCCTCGTACTTTACGTAAAAACACCTCCCAAAACTCCACCTCACACATAAGTCTCTCAAACACTTACTTGGCGACATGATCAGTAAGAAGTTCTAAGGATTTTTAAAATCCCGTTTAACACCTTCTTTACATACATGGCTTGTCGCCTCCACAAAAACAAAAACATCCAAAAAACAAATAGTTGACTGCTGATTAGGTGACCTTGCAAAAACAAAAACCAAAAACAAAAGCAAGTTTAGATGCACCAAAACAAAAACCAAAATAATATCTTGCATACCCCAGTACTGCTTGAGCAGGTGCTGACGTATCTGGACCCGAAAAAAGAGGAATCGTATCTCGATTTGACGGCAGGTTACGGCGGCCACGCGACAGCGGTATTGTCGCATACACAGGCACCGCAGCAGGCGACGCTTGTCGATCGCGATGGCAATGCAATTGTCCAATTGCAACAACGCTTCGCCGGAAGCGGCATTGATATACGGCAAGCCGATTATTTGTCGGCAAGCCAACAATTGCTCGATGAGAGCAGACGTTATGACATTATTTTGGCGGACATTGGCGTATCGTCACCGCACCTTAACGAGGAAAGTCGTGGTTTTTCACTTCAGGCGGAAGGTCCGCTTGATATGAGGATGGACCAAACGCAAGCTTTGACCGCTGAAATCGTGGTTAATAGTTGGCCCGAAGGACAAATAGCCGACATACTGAAGCAGTACGGCGAAGAGCCAAAGGCCAAGCGGATCGCTCATCTCATCACGACCCATCGCCCGTTTTCGACAACAACCCAGTTAGCTGCCGTTGTTGCCAAAGCGTGGCCCGGACATAGTCGCGTGCACCCGGCGACTCGAACGTTTCAGGCGCTCCGTATCGTCGTCAACGACGAACTGGCGCAGTTGGAACACAGTCTGCCATTGTGGCAGCGGTTGTTGGCACCTGGCGGACGGCTCGGTATTATCAGTTTCCATAGCCTCGAAGACAGGATCGTCAAAAGATTCTTGGCAGAGAGGGCAGGGGACCGCTACGATGCCGAACTACGACTGGTCATAAAACGTCCGGCGGTGGCAACACCTCATGAAATTGTTTCTAATCCGCGTTCACGTAGTGCAAAGCTACGAGTCGCAGTGAAAATAAAAAACCAAAAAGAAAGGGGCTGACAATGCCAATTCCGGTAAAAAGTAGCTCCCGCGCTTACAAAATCGTCGTTAAAGTCGTTTAGACTTTAGCACTGTTTTTGAGCGCTCGGCAATCGCCCTGTTGAAAAGTTCGGGGCGATTGCCACCCAATACAAACATAAAAAGTACGTAACATATGACATATTCAAACTCACTGGCGTTGAGTCGGCAGCACTATGCCACGCGACAGCAAAATTCGGTGACGTTTCGCGCCAAAGAGCGTACGATTGGTCCGGTTAGTAACACTATTATTCTGATTGTCCTGGCATGTTTACTCGGCCTGTTGTATCTGACGCAAGTTACCAAAACAAACGCCTACGGGTACACTATTAACGATCTCAAAGAGAAACAGAGCCAGCTTCAGGCCCAGCATGATGATCTGGAAGTAGCATCGGCCCGCCTGCAATCATTAGATCGTGTCCAAAACAGTACCGTCGCAAGCTCTCTGACTCCCATTACACCCAGCGGAACTGTTACCGACTAGTGCCGCGCACTCCTATTCCTTCTTCTAACAGGGTAATGCTTAAGGTATACTAGACAGATATGGCTTTCTCGAGCGACACAAGCGAGGGTATGCGGCCGTATCGGCGCATACGTTTCTGGTACGGTATTCTCCTGCTCATAATGGCAATATTTGGCATTCGTCTCTTTTATTTGCAAGTAATTCGCTACGACCATTACAAAACAGCCGCTCTGAGTGACCAGCTCAAACAATACGAAATCCCGGCATCCCGAGGTGTTATTAGTGCCTATGATGGCGGTTCGTCGGTACCAATCGTACTCAACCAGACTCTGTACACCATTTACGCCGACCCTAGCTTTGTCAAAAAGCCCGATACCGTTGCCACTACTCTGAGGAAAATATTAGGCGGTTCAACCGAGGACTATAAGGCGCGGATTACGCGCGAAGGCGCCCGTTACGTGATTTTGGCTAAAAAGGTCAGCAAGACAAAAAAAGAACAGTTGCTCAAGCATGAATTCCCCGGCATAGGGGCACAGGAACAATCGTATCGGGTATACCCGCAAGGTAGCATGGCTGCTCAGCTTCTCGGTTTTGTGAATGATGCCGGCAAAGGGGTCTATGGGATCGAACAGGCTCTCAATGACAGTCTCAATGGCTCTCCGGGCCTCCTCAAAGCGATTACCGACGTTCATGGCGTTCCATTGGCCGCCAGCAAAGATAATGTCTCAGAGCCGGCCCAGCGAGGCGATAACGTGCAACTGACCATTGATTTGGGTATGCAGAAGCAAATGGAATCAATCCTCAAAGAGCAGTACAAAAAAACCCGCTCACAAGGATTGAGTGCGCTCATCATGGACCCCAATAGTGGCCAAATAAAGGCGATGGCCAATTATCCGACGTATAATCCCGCTAAATATACTGATGTCTCTAACCCCAAATTATTCCAAAACGGTGCCGTCAGTAACGCGATCGAACCGGGCTCGATTATGAAGCCATTAACGGCAGCAGCGGCGCTTGATCAAGGGGTAGTTAAGCCTGACACGACATTCTATGATCCCGCTCACTGGAAGATAGACGGCTATAACATCACCGACATCGAAGAAGATGGCGGCGCCCGGCAGCAGAGTGTGTCCAGCACCTTGGCACTCTCGTTAAATACCGGGGCAACGTGGCTGTTGATGCAGATGGGCAAGCAGGGGAATACGGTTAACATGAAAGCAATCAATGCCTGGCATGACTACATGACCAAACACTATCGATTTGGCGAATATACCGATATTGAGCAAGGCTATGAATCGGGTGGCTACGTACCGCCAGCTGACGCCAAGCGTCCTGCTTTAGCGCTGACGTACGCCAACACTTCATTCGGACAGGGCGTGCAGGTGACGCCCTTGCAGATGGGGACTGCTTTATCTAGTGTGCTTAACGGCGGTACCTACTACAAGCCCACCCTCATCGATAGCATGACTAAGTTTGACGGTACTGTGCACCGCAACAAACCAGAGGTTGTGCGCCGTAACGTCGTGAGCCGCCAAGTGTCGAAAGACATGGTGCCGCTCATGCAAAACGTGGTGGATACCTACTACCGTGGTGGTTTTTCGTATATGAAGTTCCCGGATCAGTATATTGTCGGCGGCAAAACTGGTACCGCCCAGGTAGCCCAGCCGAGCGGCGGCTACTACGATCATTTGTTTAATGGCACTTACATGGGGTTTGTCGGCGGCAACACACCGCAGTATGTCATTGTGGTTTTCAACATCAAACCAAATGTCTATGGTTACGCCGGCTCGTACGGTGGACAACCGGTATTTGGCGACTTGGCGCACATGCTGATTAATAACGGTTATGTCACCCCAAAGCAGTAACTAAATGCTATAATATAAGATAAAGACACACACGATATGCAACCAACAGTTTATATGCAATTTCATAATGATACGTTATATGTTCCTATCCTGAGCGGCTCTCTGGTTCATATCTTGCTTCTCGGCTTTTTGAGCTTTATTTTGAGCATGGCTTTAACACCGCTATACACTACCGTCGCGTACCAACGGCAATGGTGGAAAAAACCACGCACCGAAGCGTGGTCGGGTGGTGCCGCGACAGTCTACCAAAAACTCCACGCCGCCAAACACAAACGGCATATTCCCACCATGGGCGGTATTATTTTTGTGATAGCGATTGCCATCGTCACGCTCGTCGCTAATCTGGACAGGGGACAGACGTGGCTGCCATTGGCCGGCATGGTCGGTGCGGCCGCTATCGGGTTTATTGACGATATCATGAACATTAAAAGCTCCGGTGGTATCGCCGGCATGCGCTCACGGCTGAAATTTTTCTTATATAGCGTCGTCGCGCTCACAGGAGGCTGGTGGTTCTTCAGCAAATTAGACGTTACTAGTTTGTTCGTGCCGGGCTTTGGTGAACTATATGTCGGGGCGTTGATTATACTAATTTTTTGGTTTGTAGTGGTTGCAACAGCCAACTCGGTAAACATATCAGATGGGCTCGATGGTTTGGCTGGCGGATTGTTGGTGTCGTCGTTTATGACCTACGCTGTCATTTGCGCCGTCGAAGGTAAGTATGCCTTGGCTGGCTTCTGTTTGGCTGTCGTGGGTGCTTTGCTAAGTTACACCTGGTTTAATATCTTTCCAGCTCGGTTCATTATGGGAGATGTCGGTGCGTTTGCGCTCGGTACGGCATTGGGCATTATTGCCATGCAAACCGACACAATTTTTATCCTGCCGATTATTGGCGCAGTCTATGTCATGGAAACGGGCTCAGTAATTATCAACCGTCTGTCGCGCAAATTACGCCATGGCAAAAAAGTCTTTTTATCCTCGCCGATTCATCACCATTTCGAAGCCTTAGGCTGGCCAGAAACCAAAGTTACCATGCGATTTTGGATACTTGGGCAAGTTGCCGGCGTCCTGGGCCTTATTTTGTTCTTAATAGGGCGCTATAGCGTATGACCGGGTACCGGCAGGTACCGCGCCGGGCAGTTTCTGAGCGACGCACGTCTGCCCCCAGTGCACGCCCCGTAGTAGACGACGAATCAACGCTGACACCGAGCCGCCGCCACCGGCCCGATTATGCGATATTACTGTTATGCGCGGCGTTGCTGGTCATTGGCCTTGTCGTGGTGTTTGCCATAAGTCCGGCGTTGGCGGCCGCGACACGCAGCCATTCCAATAATTACGTGACACACCAAATTCTTGCTATTGGGCTCAGTATCATCGCGTTTGTCTTTACCGCGCAATTTCCGGTAAGCCGCTGGAATTCTTTGCAAAAACCGCTCATTATAGCCGCCGTCGCCGCGACATTTCTGGCTATCATTATCCCCGTGAACCCTGAATACCCCGCTCACCGCTGGGTGCGAATGGGGGGATTATCGTTCCAGTCGGTAGAGCTCGTTAAATTTGTTCTTATTCTGTGGCTGAGTGCTTTTTTGGCTAAGCAAGCTCGTGGTGGCAAAATGAATGATTTTAAGTCCACGCTCAAGCCGTTATCGATCGTACTGGCAGTGGGCGGGGCGGCGGTCGTCGCCATGCAGAGCGACCTTGGATCGGCTGGCGTGATGATTTGTATGGTCGGGGCAATGGCGTTTGTTTCGGGGCTAGATTTGCGACGGATAGCGCTGATTGGCGCGGCGATACTCATTTTAGTTACGTTAGCGGTCGCCTCAACGCCATACCGTCGAGAACGACTGGGTGCGTTCCTCCATCCGACGGCTGATTGCCAAGATTCCGGCTACCAAGCCTGTCAGGCACTCATAGCCGTTGGCTCCGGCGGTTTTATTGGTTTGGGTCTCGGACGCAGCGTGCAGGCATATGGCTATCTCCCAGAAGCAGCCAATGACTCCATCTTTGCAATTTATGCTGAGAAGTTTGGCTTTATCGGCAGTGTGGTGTTGCTGCTGCTATTCGCTGCCTTGTTTGCGCGACTAGCCAAAATAGCCGAACATGCGCCCAATATACAGACGCGTTTAATCGTCGTGGGAGTCTTGACGTGGTTGGCGGTGCAAGCAATGATTAATATTGGCGCCATGATTGGACTGTTTCCGCTCAAGGGAATTACCTTACCGTTTATAAGCTATGGTGGCACGAGTGTTATCTTTATGGCAGCTGCGATGGGGTTGGTATTTCAGATTTCACGGTATACCACATTTGTTTCACCACTAGAGGGGAGAAAGGGACAACGCTATGACAATAATCGTCACGGGCGGCGGATCGGGCGGGCACATTACGCCGATTCTAGCAGTCGCCGCTGAGCTTAAGAAGCGCGACAACGCCATACGTATCATATATATCGGCCAAAAAGGCGATGGTTTGAGTGATATCCCTGCCGCCGACCCAAATATCGACGAAATTCATACGGTCAGGGCAGGGAAGTTCCGTCGGTACCATGGGGAAGGGGTGCGGCAACTGTTTGATCTCAAGACACAGGCCAAAAACTTCCGAGATGGCCTGTTGGTTCTGATAGGGCTGGTACAGAGTTATCTCATTATTTACCGACTGAAACCAGACATTATTTTTAGCAGGGGAGGCTATGTGAGCGTTCCGGTGGCGTTTGGTGGATTGTTTAACGGCGTTCCGTACATTACTCATGATTCTGATAGTGTGCCGAGTCTGGCCAATAGAATTATTGCGCGGTGGGCGCGCTTGCACGCCGTAGCATTACCGGCCGAAGTATACCCGTATCCGCAGCGGAAAGTACAAGTTGTAGGTGTGCCGGTGAGCCATCAATATCAACTAGTGACGGCTCGCTTGATGAGTCATTACCGTCAATTATTGCACTTACAACATTACGAACAGGTACTGCTCGTTACTGGTGGTGGCAATGGAGCGCACGGCCTTAATCAACATATCGTGGCTAATGCAGCTTATCTATTAAAACGCTATCCCAAGCTTGCCATACTTCACATTGCCGGTAGGAGTCTGCTGGAAGCAACAGAGGCAGCATATGATGAGGTAGTTCCTTCGGCAGACCGGGAGCGGGTCATGGTAGAGGGATTTGTTACCGATTTGTATCGTTATAGTGGAGCGGCTGACGTGGTTATAGCCAGAGGCGGCGCAACCAATTTAGCTGAGTTTGCTATACAAGGCAAGGCTTGTTTAATCATCCCGTCCCCCCAACTCGTTTGGAATATTAAGAATGCGCAGGTTATGCAGAAACACGACGCCATCGAATACATGACCGAAGACCAAGCCGAGCAAGAACGCCGCTTGGCCGTCAAGGTCTGCGAACTGCTTGATAACGAAACGAAGCGAAAGAAACTTGGCAAGAACCTTGCCAAACTAGGTCACCCGGGAAGTGCTGCAGAGTTAGCGGAGCTGCTTATCTCTCAGGCAGCGGGCAACCAGCGCTAAAATCAGTTACAATAACTGTATAAAGCGCTTATGAAAAAGATACGTATCGGCAAAAAACCTCCACAACGACCGATTGGTACCCGCCAGCGACCAACGGCTACTACCTCTATGGGCAAACGCTCGTTTTCTTACTATGCCTCTCAGCGCTCTGTTCCCACAGCGAGGGAAAGTCACCTCAAAAGAGGTGAAGCGCACGAAAAATTCGATAAGCGAACGGCTCTCAAAAAGTGGGCGCATCGCATGAGCATGCTGGCGATAAGCATTGTATTGCTGGCGTCTATTGTGAGCATACTAGAAGTAGATACCAAGCCGCGTGTCGTCGTGTTGAACGAAAGCGAGGGGTACGCGCTCCATGCCATTACCGAATATCAAGCCACTGCGACGGATGTTTTGCGTAGCTCGGTGTTCAATAGTAATAAAATAACTATTGATACCACCGAGGTCGCGCAAACCGTCCAGCAGTCGTTCCCAGAAATTAACGACACCTCTTTGGCATTGCCGTTGCTCGGCCATCGCCCGACACTCTATATTGAGCTCACGAAACCCACTCTGATACTACAAAATGGCGGCCAACGAATACTCGTTGATAGCCAAGGTCATGCCTTGAGCACGTCGACGTCTCTCAAGGACGTATCGCAATTACAACTCCCCACATTAACAGATCAGAGTAACCTCACTATCTCGCTCGGCGATACCGTCATGTCGAGTTCCACTATTACGTTCGTTCGTACAGTTCTTGCGCAGCTTGATGCGGCCGGCGTTTCGGTAAAAAGGATGGTTATGCCGTCTCGTACCGAGGAACTAGATGTCTATATTACTGGTGATTCGTACTTTGGTAAGTTTAATTTACACGACGGTCAAACAGTACGGCAGCAGGTAGGGACTTTTTTGGCAACACGTCAGCAGTTATCTCGAGGGAAACAGGGGAGTAGAGTGCCGAGTCAGTACATAGATGTGCGCATACCGGGCCGGGCCTACTATAAGTAATCCGCTGGGGTAGGGTGCTGCTCATAGTAATGGTTTATAAGTGTGGTACCCCGGCCCCGCTACTCTGCTTGTTCGCAAAATGTTCATGTACTCGTTACTGGCCTAAAAAGGTAAAAAACTATACTAACATGTCAAAAGGGCAAAAATGCAAATTTTATATATAAAAGCAGAGAAGGAGGGGAATTGCAAATAATGATATAGAACGTCGCAAAAAGCAAATATTTTCACGACGATACTGTGGAAAAGTCAAATTGTAGGAAATATCACATTGTGTCCGTCCGCAAAAGCGACCACTAGGGCTAGTGTGATCTCGATCTAGCCACAGACCGCCACAGTCAGGCTGTATGAGTAGCGCCGCTATAGACTAAGTGGCTTGTATATTTAACGTTGTCATAAGTGCCATGTGTAACGACGCGCACGGCAACAAAGGAAGTTATAGGTGTATAACCGAAAAACTCCCCTGTTGCAGGGGTATAGGTTTATCACTTAGTTTACTGATATATGAGTCGCAAAATATACATTGTGCGACGTCATGTCATATGCTCGTTTGCTTGCCCACAGTGCTCTCATTCGCAACCTTTTGGACTAAGGATTGCTTACTTTTCATGTCCAGCTGTCGCAACTTGTGTGCTTACCTGCTGGCACGTCTGTATGACTTTTTGAGGCATGTTACGTGCTGTCGATTGATTTTGTGTTTCATCCGGCCATGTGCATTAATTGCGAGTTGGCCCACCAGATGCCGTAAACGTTCGTAAAATGTTCGTATTTTGTCGGACGATGTCATAACTTGGCGTAGTGGCAGGTATGCCCTGCCGCCTGCAGCATACCCCCAACATAGTCCTCTGTAATGGCTATTCGGCTTCAGCGAGGCCGTAGGTGGCCTTTGCGACCCGCTTAAACTGCGGTTTGCTCTGCAGGTTTAACAGAATGGTGGTTTCTTTGACGTAGCGACTCTTTAGTACGCGTTTGACGATTTCGTCCCGGTGGAGTGGCTCGCCAGCTTGGCGGAGTACTTCGTGGATAATGTCAGCAACGGTACCTTTCTCGTAACCCCATTCTTTGAGGGCGTAAATACCGCGGCCAATTAAGACAAATCGTTTATCTTTAATCAGTTCGTTGTGGATGGCTTGAGTGGTGACGTCTTTACGTTTGAATTCAGATTCCTTGATAGCGTCGGCAATTTGATTAAAGTGCATGTGCTTGCCGTTTTGCTTAAGGATAACGTAGATTTTGTCGCGGATGTTTTTGGGATTAACAATCGGCCATTTCATTAAGCCCCAATGACCGTTGAGCGTTGCGAGGTGCTTAGAGGTTGAGGCGAGTGCGGCCGCATGGCTGCTGCTTTCCAAACCGGCCTGGTCGGCGATGTGCTCGATTGGCTTTGGTTCGCCAATTTGCTTCACGGTATCAATAAGCTTTTTGACGGTCGATTTGAGGTTTTTTTCGTCATGTAAAGTTGCGATGGCGGCACTGTGGTGAAAATGATCGTCATCATTGATAACAATCAAGCGGGGGCATAGCTGGGCGATAAAGGCGACCTGTGCTTGGTCGATCTTGTTGCCTTCTTTGGTCAAGAGCGTTGCCAGTTCGGCAATGCGCATAGCGCCACCGCGAGCATCGATGTGTGTAATAAAGGTATCTTCTAGCTCGGAGACATAAGGTAGCTCCCCCTGCTCTGCGGCGTGCTTGAGCCGAGTTACTACGGATTTTTCAAGCTGACGAACGCGCTCACGAGTAATTCCAAGGAGTTCACCAATTTGCTCTAATGTTTCCTTGCGTTCGAATAGACCAAAACGACGGGAGACGATTTCTCGCTCTCGCTCGCGCTCGATGGTCGACAATATATCCTTGACGGCATCGGCGATAATAATGGTTTTTTCGGTCGTATTTTGTGGCATATCGTCCCTATCTTGAGAAGATTATAAACTATAAGTGCTCAAAAGTCAAAACGTACTATTTGATAGAGATATTGTAGCATAATTATGACGGATACGCACGTTTACTGTTGTAAAATATTATCAAAGTATACCCTGTTAGGCTATGCAAAAAGCTGGTGGAATAGTTTAAAAAAGATTATGCTTTCTTTTTTCTGGTTCGCCGGAAAGATTTCTTGGCGGGAGCTTCGGCCAGAAGCTTCTTGGCTTGGTCGTGTGTGATGGATTGCGGCTCGGTATCCTTCGGTATTTTGGCGTTTTTTTTGCCATCGGTAATGTACGGGCCGTAGCGACCTTTGAGGACTTTAATACCATCGCCAAAATCGGCGATATTCTTTTCGGCGTCAGCTTTCAGCTTGGCAGCATACAACTCGCGCGCCTCGTCCTCGGTGATGGTGTGTGGGTCAAGCGGCTTAATGCTGACAAATGTCTTGTTTATGAGAATATACGGGCCAAAGCGACCAATATTTGCCTTGATGTCTTCTCCCGCTTCGGTGGTGCCGACCAATCGAGGCAGTTTAAACATCTCTAGCGCTTGCTCGAGACTGACGGTGTCGATGGTGGTGCCTTTTGGTATCGGCGCAAATTCTGGTTTTGGATCGTCGGATTGTTCACCCAGCTGCAGCATGGGGCCGTAGCGGCCAAAGCGGGCGAAGATAGGCTTTCCACTCTTAGGATCGTCGCCAATATGTCGTGCTTGGTTAGCCTCGGCTCGAGAGATATCGGCGCTGGATTCAACAAGCTTGTGAAAGGGTCGATAAAAATCATCGAGTACCTCAGTACGCTGCTTTTTACCGGCGGCGATGTCATCGAGTTCGTTCTCTATCTCCTTCGTAAAGTCATAATCCATGACTTCAGCAAAGTGCTTTACTAAAAAGTCAGTAACTACTTTGCCGGTGTCCGTCGGATAGAGCTTGTTAGTATCGCGGCCGTAGAGTATTGTTTCATCGTTTTCTTGAATAGAACCGTCGTTGAGCGAAAGTTTCTTGATGGTCTTTTCGACACCCTCGACTTCGCCTCGTTCGACGTAGCCGCGGCTTTGCACCGTACTAATCGTGGAGGCATAGGTGCTAGGGCGGCCTATGCCCATTTCCTCGAGTTTGCGTACTAGTGACGCTTCGGTATAGCGAGCCGGGCCTCGGCTGAGGTTTTCGATAGCTTCGGCGGACTGGAGTGTGAGAGGATCCCCTTCTTGCAAAGATGGCAGCAGCGTATCGTCGCCAGACCGACCATATACCTTCAGGAAACCATCGAAGACGACGATTTCACCCTTGGCCTGTAGGCTTTCTTTGCTGTCGGTAGCGGCGATATCAATGATCGTTCTTTCTAGCTTAGCGGGCGCCATCTGGCTCGACAGGGTACGGCGCCAAATAAGGTTATAAAGCTTTTTCTGCTGTTCGTCGGCGCCGGCTGCCGTCTTGCGGACATCGGTAGGTCGGATGGCTTCATGGGCTTCTTGAGCTCCGGCCGACTTAGATTTGAACGTGCGGAACTGGTGGTATTCTTCGCCGTATTCCTTTTTGATGTAATCAGTCATGGCACCGAGGGCGACATTGCTGAGGTTGACCGAATCGGTACGCATGTAGGTGATGTGGCCAGCTTCGTACAGACGCTGAGCCAGCTGCATGGTGAGGCGTGGACTGTAGCCGAGCCGGCTGCTGGCTTCTTGCTGCAAGGTACTGGTGGTGAAAGGAGTTGACGGGTTACGACTGCCTGGCTTCTTGCTGACACTTCGCACACTAAATGAGCTGGTCTTGAAAGCCGCTAAAATAGTACGGATTTGGTCGAGATCGCCGTATTTTTTGGTGGCTTCGGCGGGGAGCTCGGTGCCATCGGCCAATGTAAAGAGCGCCGTCAGTTTATAGGATGATTCGGCAGTATGGGATTCTATGTCGCGTTCTCGTTCGACGATAAGTCGGACCGCGACTGATTGCACGCGTCCTGCACTAAGCTGGGGGCGGACTTTGCGCCAGAGGACTGGGCTTAGCTCGAAACCGACCAGATAATCGAGGGCTTGACGAGCCTGTTGGGCCTCTACGAGCGGCAGGTTGATGGTGCGGGGATTTTTGATAGCATCTTCGAGGGCCGGCTTGGTAATTTCGTGGAATACGATTCGACGCGTGGTCGCGGTATCGAGTTTGAGTACTTCGGCCAAGTGCCAGGCAATAGCCTCCCCTTCGCGGTCTTCATCTGAGGCCAGCCAAACGGCATCGGCTTGTTTGGTGTCTTTTTTGAGTTCTGTAATAATCTTGCGTTTGCCGCTGTCAATTTCAAACTTCGGCGCATAATTTTTGGCAACATCAATACTACCGTTCTTACTTGGTAGTCCACGAATGTGTCCCATGCTGCTTTTGACCACAAAATCTTTACCGAGATACTTCTCGATAGTCTTTGCCTTTGCTGGGCTCTCGACGATTACTAAATTTTTTGCCACGTCTTCTATCTTTACCGTACTGTTATCGTTAATGCAACCGGACTATTATATATGACTCCGGTACCGATTGCCTATTCAAAAAGTTGTTTACCGACAATGTAGCCGACATATATCCCTGCAAAGGATCCGACCGTCCCCAGTACCATGCCCCAAGCGCCAAACATATTGCCGTGATCCATCAGCGAGCCAATCCAGCCGCCGAGGATGCCGCCGAGTGTAAGACCTGTCCAAATTAATGTTTTCATACTATAGCGCAGTATAGCATGAGCATATTGAGCGTTACAGCGACCAGCAATTGCCGCCAAGGCTTCGTATTTTGCCGCTAATTTCCAACATGGTAATGGTATGGTTGTACTCCTCGATAGGCAGATTGCTGGCGGCGTGGAGTTCAGTACCTTCAGTGGTTCCCTGCTGGATAAGTTCTAATATGATCTGTTCAGCTGGGGTATCTCCAAGCGGCAGCTGTGCATTTTCGACTGATTTTTGAATGCCGAGGATATTGCAGACATCGACAGCCGACGTTACAAGGTGGGCGCCTACCTTGAGTAGGTTGTTGGCCCCTTCAGAGGTTGGACTGGTGATATTGCCGGGTACCGCCATGACATCCTTGCCGTTTTCCAGAGCAAACCTGGCGGTGTGCAAGCTGCCACTCTTGAGTGCCGCTTCGGTAACGAGCGTGCCGTCGGCTAGTCCGGCTATCAGACGGTTCCGGGCAATAAAATTAGTCTTGAATACCCGTGACCCGCGAGGGTATTCACTTATTAGTGCCCCTCCCCCTTCAACGATACGGCTCGCCAGCTGGCGGTGGCTGCTAGGATAGATGGCTTCGAGAGAACTCGGTAAGACGGCGATAGTTTTTCCGCCGGCTGCCAGCGCTGCTTCGTGGGCAACACTATCGACCCCATACGCCAGACCACTGACGATGACTATCCCCTGCTCTGCCAAGTCACTGGCTAATTGCTGAGTCACCGCTCTGCCGTAGGGGCTCACCTTGCGACTGCCGACGATAGCGACCATCGGCTGATGTATGAGCTCGTTGAGCGTACCTTTGGCAAATAGTTGAGCCGGTGGATCAGCGATGGCCTGTAACTGTGGTGGGAGGTCGGGAGTCTTAAGCATGAGCTTCTTGATTATTCAAAATTATATTATAAAGTATTGACACAAAGACATCTTTTTGCTATATTAGCAACTTGTAAGCGTTATACGTTACGTTTACGCACCTTTTACCCCCATTCTAACAGATTGCATCACGCAATCTTTCGTTAGACTGTTTTAGAGCGTGCCTTAGAACAAGTTGTTACCCTCCACTTATCTCTGGCGCCGCTAGCAATAGCAGCGCTCTAAAACATACTAACCCCTTTAACTAGATTCCTTTTTGCCTTCGGGCAAGATCGGGTCCCCAATCAAAGTGAGCCTAAACGGTGGCTACTAGCCGGCACGAGTCACGAATATATAGACATCGATGCTTCACTGGGGTGGGTTGAAGGGTAGCGGAGACAACTCCGGTTGTCTCCTAAAATAGGTCGACGAGTGGTGCCCACCCCCTCTCGTCGGCCTTTTTTAGTGTGCAGATGTATGTATAATTGGTAGCTTATGGAATTAAACCCCAAGGACAACAAAGTTTATCTGAAGCCGGCCGAGCAAGGCGGCGAGCTATTCCCGTTGCCAAGTCCGATGGACGTTGAGGTAGCGCTGGGCCAGGCATTTTTACAGCTGGATATTATTTCGCAGAAACATTCAGAGGCGGTGGAAGAACAAATCCAGGACATGTCTTTCCCGGCACCCAATTTTGCCACGGCCGAGGAAGCACGCTTGTACTTTCAGGAACGTATGAGTCCACCGCTGCTCGGTCGCGTGGTTGTTATGCAAAATATCGTTGATTTGTGTGCCCCACACGTCGGTGATCTGATAGAAAAACGGCTAGGACAAGCTGGTAACTAAACAGGAGGAGTTGGAATGGAATTTGATAAAGGAAGCAAAAATTTTAGCGTAAACGAGGCGGACCGAACAATGTTGGGCTTGCCCGAAGACGTGGAGTCAATCCCGGCAACAGAGCCTGGTATGTTGGTCGATAGTGTAGCGAGACTGCAGGATAGTTTAGCAACGATGTCAGGTGAACTTAGTACGTATCCCCAAGGTCCGCAACGGGCGCAAATTAGAGAACGCCAAAAGCAAGTACAAGACTACCTGCGGTCCGTCAAACCACTATTGTCAGAACATGTCGTCTTATCTGACGATAGCTTCGATGAGCTGTAGTGATGGAGCGATCTAAAATATAAAGCTGCGGGTTTCCGTATTGAGCTGTCCGCCATAGGAATATTCACTCAGTATGGCACTCGTTTCTTTGAGGAGGGCTGGTAAGTCGGCCTGCTCCTTTTTGCTAAAGGCTTGCAACACAAAGTCGGCACTATCGATTTGCGCGGGCGTTTTGGGCCCAATGCCTATACGGATTCGCCCGTAGTTTTCGTCGCCAAGCATCTTCGTGACCGATTTGACACCGTTGTGGCCGGCGCTACTGCCGCCAGTTCGGGTTCTGATATTGCCAAAGGTAACATCGAGCTCATCGTGTACGACGACAATATGCTGAGTTGGTATTTTATAAAAATGTGTGACGGCTTGGACTGCTTCGCCACTGAGGTTCATAAATGTGGTGGGCTTTATGGCGATAACCCGGGTTTCACCGAGCTGACCGCTGGCTAATTGGCATTTGAGGTCCTTTTTTTCGGTCCAGTTACCGAGATCGCTGGCCTTAACGAATGCTTCGACGCTAGCAAAGCCGATGTTGTGGCGTGTGTTGTGGTATTCGGCGCCAACATTGCCGAGCCCGACAATGAGAATGGTTTTATTCAGCCCGAGGCTAAAGTAGTTAACCGGGTCAGAAACTTGCGGGCGACGTTGCAAAAAAGCCATGCTACCTCTTGATCTTTCGTGGTGGTTTGGCCTCCCCTTTCGTGGGTGAGCTGCCGTGTTTATGGGTTATATGCTTTTCGATAAACCAAAATTGGACGGGTGTGCCCTCGAAGCCAAATGCTTCTCGCAGTGTGCGCTCCATGTAGCGACGATAACTCCAGTGAATGAACTTGGTGTGACTCCCAAAAACCTTAAAGGCGGGCGTAGGGTTGTCATCTTCCTGGACGATGTAGTTGAGCTTTGGAGCGCGATTTTTGAGGCCAGCGGGCGGATGGCTGTCTATGACCTTTTTGAGCCAGTTATTGAGTTGGCGCGTGGTCAGACGCTGGTGGCGCTGTTCGTCGATGGTTTGGGCCAAATCAAACAGTTTGGTTACATTTTGTCCGCTGACGGCGCTGGTAAATATTAGCGGCGCCCACGGTACGAAGTCGTAGGTAGCGGCAATCTGCGGCGCGAGGCTGTCGCGCGTAAAGGCATCTTTGTCCAGACTATCCCACTTACTTACCACCAGGACCAGGCCTTTGCCGGCTTCTTTGATCATGCCAGCAATTTTTTGATCCAGTCCCACATTGAGCTCGTTTGCATCCATCAACAAGAAACAGACGTCGGCTTGTTCGATTGCGGCCAGAGCTCGCAACACACTAAAGTGCTCTATGCCCTGTCCGACTTTGCCTGGTCGGCGGATACCGGCGGTGTCCATAATCTCGACTTCCCTACCCTGGTAGCGCACAACCGCGCGGTTGATGTCTCGGGTGGTTCCGGCTCGGTCGGCAACCAGTGCCTGCTGCTTCTGGGCAAGCGAGTTAAAGAGTGAACTCTTGCCCACGTTTGGGCGGCCCAGGAGAGCTATCCGCAGTCGGCCATCTTCTTCTTGGCTGGAAGCTTGCGGTATTACCTGTACCAGCTGGCGTAGCAATTGATCGACACCTTCTTTGTGGGTGGCGCTGGTACCGACGATGTCTTTTATGCCGAGTTTTGCAAATGAGCCAATTTCGCTCTTGCGGGCTTTATCGATTTTATTCACGACTAAGAAGGTCGGCTTACCGCTTTTAAGTGCTAACTTAGCGACTCGACGGTCTTCTTCGGTGACCATCACATTAGCCTCTACCATAACCCAGATGATATCGGCACTATCGGCCGCTTGCTCTATCTGTTCCTGAATGGTGAATTCAAAGTCGTCTTCGGGCGTTTTGATACCGGCAGTATCGACCAGCCAGAAATCATGTTCGTCATATGTAGCTTTTGCCATGATGCTGTCTCGGGTAGTGCCCGGTTCGTTAGCCACGATAGCTTCGCGCCGATCAAGGATAGCGTTAAACAGACTCGATTTACCAACGTTGGCTCGTCCAACAATGGCGACAATAGGAAGTTTCTTGCTCATTACCTCCATTATAACAGAGGTGTGAACATTGACAAAATCATTTATTTATGCTAATATCTGGCCATATTCTCCCTCAACCGAGGCGCAGAATCGACAGAACGAGAGGCATGATTATGGTGGAAGGAAATCTGTGGCAAGGCCTGCTCGGCTTGATGGCCGCTTGCATTGTCACTTCACTGACCTTCGGGAGAATGGTCGCCGCCACGGGAGGTGCCCTTCAGAAGTACGCCGAAAATAGATCTATGCGCATTCGAGTGATTGTACTCGCTCTTATCGTTGGCGCCTGCTGGATGGCGGTCGCACTGTTCGTGTTCAACGCCGTCGCGGTATTACTCGGTGCTCAAGGAGGTGTCGGTGAGGTGCTTCTGAGTCTGCTCGCTGTGGCGCTGTTGGGTGCTGTGGCGTTGTCACTGGCCGCATGGCTCAAACTCTCACGACGCTCTCAACGATCAGACTAATAACGGGTCGCTGGAGTGGTTCTTTATTGCTTTCGGAGCACCACTCCAGCCCCACCCGTCTCCTTCTCGTTCTGTCATTTAACCCAAAATCTTAACCTGTATTTGAGGTCTTAGGTTATCTCACGTATTGTGCCAGTTGCTAATTGACCAAGCTGGTAAGAACCAAAGTGAATACGATGCAGTAGGACCACGCTATAGCCGAGGGCGGCAAAGGTCCGGCGGATTTGGCGGTTACGTCCTTCTTGCATGGAAACTTGCCACGACAGATCATCATCATTGAGCCGCTCGAGGGTGAAGCTGCTGGGACCGTCATCGAGCTGGACGCCATGGTCGGTAATCATTTGCCGGTGTAATGGGGTCAGTGGCTTATCAAGAGTTATTTCGTAGATTTTTGTTTTTCGATAGGTAGGATGTGTTAGCTGATGGGCTAGCTGGCCATCGTTGGTCAGTAGTATTAGACCCGTGCTGGCTTTGTCTAAGCGACCGACAGGCTTCAGGTGATGGAGTTCAGCCGGTAGCAAATCATAAATAGTTTTGCTTCCCTGCCCGTCCCGGCTACAGACGTAGCCTACCGGCTTATTAAGCATGATTGTCTGTATATTGACGTCTGGAGTAATAACATCACTGTCAAGGGTTACTTGGTCCGTCTCGCGCACATCATAGCCCGGTTCGGGGACTTCTCCGTTGACGAGCACCCTGCGGGCGGTTATGGCTGTATCGGCAGCGCGACGGCTCATGCCAGTGGCTTGAGCGACATATTTGTTGATTCGCATACGAATTATCGTAGCATGAGTGCCTGCACTAGAGGGCGACGCTGTTGGGGTCAAAGCCGTCGTTTGGTTTGGGAGGGTTTGAAGGAGAAGTCTGGTTATTATCCTGGGTTGATGTGTTCTCGCTGTCAGTTTGTGCTTGTGGGGAGAATGATTCACCTGGTTGATGGGCAGGAGCTGCGGGGTTCGCTATCGATGCTTGATTGTCTGGTGTAACCATGCCAGGAGCTTGGCCGCCGCCATTGGCTGCTTCTTCTCTAGCCAAGAGTTCGTTGATGTCTGGCTTGGCTTCGCCAGTTAAAGGTTGGATGATTTTCTTGCTTGTGGGTGTCATGTCGTCGCCAGTAGGAGGCGTGTCGGATGCTGGTGTCTCGGGTGATGTCTCGGTCGTGGGCTCTGGATTGAGCTGAGAAGGCTCGGGAACTTCTGGTGTGGCGGGAGCAGCGGCAGCTGTGCCACCGGCAAGTTCGTTAACAGCATCGACCATCAACTGGTCATCCTCGGCGTTGGATGACTGGGCGGTTTCCGGTTGTGGTTGCGCTGGCTCGTCGGTAGCTGTAGGCTCGGCAGGCGGTGTACCTGTTGGCTCCGTTGGAGCGTTCCCTGCTTCTGTAGAGGCGGTTGGGTCTGTCACTTCTTGAGCTGGCTGTGGGGATTCTGGCTGAGCTTCTGGTGAGGGAGTTTCTGGGCTGGTGGTCTGCTGGCTTTCGACAAAGTTTTCGATCTGGTTTTGTATAAGCTCCTCTTCTTGAGCAGTGCTGCCGGCAAGAGTATCGTCTGTTCCGGTGGCTGGAGGTGTAGCAGTTCTACTGTCGTCAGTGGCAGGTGGAGTCGTTGCTGGCGTGTCAAGAGGCTGGGGTAGCGGTACATCGGTGCTAGGCTGCGAGGCCGTCGAACTACTCTCGTCTGTGGTAGCTGGTGGCGCGGTAGTGGTATCGTCGGAGGTGGGTGGCGTCATGCTAGGTGGGGTTTGTTCTGGTGAAGCAGGCGCGGCTTCGGGAGTAGCGACAGGCTCAGGTGCTGTCACCGGTGGCGCGGCCTCGATAGGCGCGTCGGCAACAGGTTCAGTTGGGGGTTGTATGGCTGCTTCTTGAGTATCTGGTTGAGAAGCTGGTTGAGCTTCGGTAGCTGATGCAACTTCGGGAGTTGTGATAGGCTCTGGTGCTGTCACGGGTGGCGCGACCTCAAGAGGCGTCTCAACAACCGGGCTCGGTGCTGCCTGGTCAGAAGCGCTTGTGTCGGGCGCCGGTGTGGCTGCTAACTCGTCGTTATTCAGTAATTCTTGTGCGGTTTTGACAATATCTTCGAGCGTCACCTGGGACTTCACTAAGTACTTATCAGCCCCGAGGGAATCTGCTCGACTCCGGTCCTCGGTTTGGCCAAGCGCCGTCAGCATGATGACTTTAACATTCTCTAGTCCGGGTGTGTTGCGCAGGATGTCGAGCATTTCAAATCCACTAATTTTCGGCATCATCACATCTGATACTACGAGGTCCGGTTTGGTTTGTTTTGCAACGACGAGGGCTTCTTCTCCGTCGGATGCAGAGCTTATGTCGTAACCCTCAGCCGCTAGCCGCGCTTGATAAATCTCGCGGAGATTATTGTCATCTTCTACTAAGAGTACTTTTGCCATATTTTATGTTCCTATAATGCTTACGATTGATGTAATTGTATCATGCCTTACTAAGTGATGTAATTGGTTGGAGCGTTGTAGAGTTTGCCTCTGTTGCCTTGAGTTGTTCGGCTTTTTGCGTACTGAGTCGAGGTAGGTTGATATAAAAGGTACTGCCCTTTTCCATTTCGCTGGTGACCCAGATGCGCCCATTGTACATTTCAATAATTTTTCGACAAATGAAAAGCCCGAGCCCGGTACCACCAATGGTACGCGTTGCAGAGCTGTCGACGCGGTAAAATTTTTGAAAAAGATGCGGTAGGTCTTCGGCCGGAATGCCGCCGCCTGTATCACGTACATAAAACTGGACGATGTCGTTATCGCCGGTTAGCCCAATGGTTACTTTGCCCGCTTCGGTATACTTCACGGCGTTGTCAAAGAGATTGGTAATCACCTCACGCAGGCGCTCAGGGTCGGCTTGGACGTAGTACAGGGGGCGTACCATGTTGGCTGAGCTACTGGCATCAATCTTGGAGCTGGTACCGAGGGTAAAGTCCATCGTTAACCCCTTCTTTTCGGCGGTAAATTTGAAGTCTTCCGTTAAACCGTCGAGCATTTCGCCGATTTCGATAATAACCGGGTTGTTGGTAAGGCGCCCGTCTTCTGCCTTAGCACTGGTTAATAAATCTTGGAACAATTTACCGAGATGCTGCGTGCTTTCGTGGGCTTTTTCGAGATAGCCACGTGCTCGTGAATCAATGGTGCTGACCTTGTCGTTGAGTGCCAGAGCTAAATAGCCCTCAATGGCTGCCACGGGTGTACGCATTTCGTGGCTGGCAGTACTGATAAACTCTGCCCTTTGTGCCTCTTCCCGTTTCTCTTCACTGACATCTCGAAAAATACCGATTGCGGCACTGGCTTCTTTGCTGTCTCGGTATAGAGGAGAGAGTGAAAGGGTGGCATCAAAAGTTTTACCAGATTTTGTCATGAGGTGGAGGTCGTTTTGGCGTATGGATTCACCATCGTCCAATACCTTCTGAAGATCCGTCTGAATGTCTACTGCTTCGCCTTTTTTGTCGACAAACTTAAAGACCGAGCGCCAGTCGAGTCCCTCAGCTTCTTTGCGCTCCCAGCCCAAGGCGCTGGCTCCGGCGGGATTGAGTGAGCGTATCATATGCTGACTATCGATAATGACGACACCATCTTCGATAGCGTTTAAAATAATGTCTGATTTCAGTTGTTCAACTTTGAGACTCGTAGCAAGTTGCGTGGTTTTGGTGGCCCCTTTTTGCTTGGCTTGGCGAGAGGCAACCCACCATATAACGGCAATACCTATCAGGACCGCCACTACCCCACCAATAACGAAAGTCAATTTATCCATATATGCTTGTGGCTATTATCTGTTCTGTGAGGGAAATATGCAAGCTGTAGTGGCGGCGCAAGATATAGGAAAATTACGTTCCTCGCCGAGAAACCAAGTAAAAAGGACCACCTTGGGTGATCCTTTTTCTTGGTGACCTCACGGAGAATACTCTGTATAGCCTCGCACTGTCCTCGGAGCTAGCTCCTGTGGGCAGCGCTTCGTTATCGCACTCCGTCGGATTTCGAGGCTTGCTTCGCAAACTAACCAAACAAAAAACCCCAGCTATGCTGGGATTCTTAGTTTGGTGACCTCACGGAGAATCGAACTCCGATTGCCAGGATGAGAACCTGGTGTCCTAACCGTTAGACGATGAGGCCATTTATGAGGTATCGCGGAAAAATGTGTTTACATATCTTTCCATGATCCGAATAAATGTGGCTCATACAAAGTATGAGGCCATTTACGCTAGAAGTCGGAAAATGTGCTGGCATATTCCATCTTCCGATAAATGGGCACGTATGCAAAGCATATGATGCCAACTGTGCATGTAGACACAAATTTGAATCAGCCGACTCAAATTTGACCAGACAATCGTACCACATCTGTTAGCTAACGTCTATATTGGCTGTTGCGGTCGTATTAGTTGACGTCCGGCGTTATAATAGTAATGAACTGGTTAGCATAACCAATTTGCATACCCGCAAAGACTCATGAGCCACCTACGGGCAGATCATAAAAAAATAAAAGTGCGAAGCACAAAGGAGTAAGCGATGGCTGTCGAAGCTATTGAACGTATAGACCTATTAACACTAGGTGACTATGAGGCTGTGCCAGAAAAACACCTGCGATTAGTAGCGCCTCTAGAAGAACCCGAAGTGAGGAAACTAGGCTCTGTTGGCATGATGCCACGGCCACGAATAGATGAAGAAGTCAGAAAATTTGAGCAAGAAAAATTCCACCTGATGAGTGGCGTCGAACTGCACGACGTATAAAGTAATCTATTTAGTGGTGATACGGGGTACCGGCATTGATGGTGCTCGCCCGGTAGAGACTTTCCAGCAGCGTTACCATAGCAAGGTCATGTGGCAGCGTGAGCTTAGAAAAGCTCCACTGAAAATCCATGGCCGCTTGCACGTCGCGGGGCAAACCATCCGGTCCGCCCACCAAAAAACTCACTTCCCTACTCTCTAACGCGCGGCGATCCAAAAAGCCCGACAGCTCTTCGCTGGTGAGCTGGGTGCCTTTGATGATTAATCCTACTTTGTAGCTATTGCCGGCAGTTGCGAGCAGCTTTGCTGAGTTGTTAGCGTACTTGTCGTCGAGCTGTGTTAGTCGTATGTGGTGATAGTGCTGCAGTCGATTCCAGTATTCGTCCCATCCTTCTTTAGCGTACCCTAGCTTGGGTTTGCCAATAGTGATGATATGTAGCTTCATAAACTTTATTGTAACTGAAAGGTGTAACAATGGCTGCATGCCTCCCTACCGCCCCTGTCGTGATCGAGCCCCCTACAAACGAATAACACCCAGATTGTGCTGGACGGTGATGCGCTCATGTAGCTGGGGCGCACATTCGCGGACCGCTTTGGCCACACCCGGTAGCGCTTCTCGCGCATAATCATCTATCACTATGGTGGCATGCGGGGTCAACCGTGGCAGCACTAGCTGCAGAGAGTCGCGGATTGATTCGTAAAAGTCACCATCCAAAAAGGCGAAGGCAATCTGCGTCGGTACATCGGCCGCCCTCAGGTCGCTAAACCAACTTTTGTGAATAATTGGCGGCTGCAAACCGGCTTTGCGAAATTCTTGCACCAACTGTTTTTTGCCGACCCGGAGTTCGCCAGCCTGGAACTGCGTACCAGCCGGGCTTTCATCGGCGGCCGTCTTGGGCGGTAGCCCTTCAAAAGAATCGTAGACGTGATATTCGCGGTTATCTGATCGCTCGTCTAGGAGGCGCCTGATAAATAGGCTGGTGGTGCCAATGTAGCAGCCAAACTCCACCACTGCCCCGTTGGGGTTGTTACTGATCGCTCTGTTCAGTTCACTCAGAATGACGTTGAGCTGCGACCTCTCAATTTGGTCCGATATGAGCGGGATTGTTGGGTAGTAGTTCATGACCTGTTCAGTATAGCGCCCTCCCTATTTTTCATTAAGTGCCTGGCGGTCTTGGCTAGGCACGCTTGAGGAGGAGGTTGAAATACTCGGTGCCGCCAAACGGGATTTTTTGCTTGACGTTGCGGGTGCCGGTCAGCGTGTCGGCCGAGAAAACGGTAAATGAACCGTAGAAGTCGTTAATTTCGTCCATAGCTTTGGTGAGATAGCCAGCCTTGAGGACGTCATCGAACATGCTGAGCTGGCTGCGAGTCGACGGTTCGAGCTGATAAAGGTACAGCCCCATGCTGCGAATAATCATGTGCTTGGGCCGCTTATCGAACAATTTTGAGACTTGTAGCCAGATGTCTTGGTTGGTGTAAATGGGCATGCGCAGCATGCGCTTGTCGCTCCAGCCACCGCCAGCGTTAAATGACACCCACACACAGACGCCACGCGCCTCGACATTGCGGTAGCGTAGCTTCATCCCTACCGTCTCCGCCAGATAGTGGAGGCATGACCGCAGCCACTCATCGTTATTGCTGGCCTGCTTTAGCACCCACTGCCGGCCCACCATACCGAGATGGGTAGGCTGATCATCTATCTCGTAGCCACGCAGCCGACGATGCCAGTACAGTCCATTGATGCTCTTAAAGACGTGGCGGCGCAAGAAGTCTTCGTTGGCAGCCAAAAATTCGAGTGGCGTGCGGATATTGACGGCCCGTAGTCGAGCGGCAAAGGCATCAGCAATGCCGGTGATGTCTTCGAGCTCGATGGTGCGGTAAAAGTCCACGAGATTGTGGTGATCGAGCCGATCGAGGCCGTCGGGCTTGTGCCAGCCAGCCGCCATTTTGGCCAAGAATCGATTGGGGCCAATACCGATGTTAACGCGCATATAATTACCTACTTCGTCCCGCATACGCTGTTTGATCTCGTGGCCAATATCTTCGAGAGACCGCTCACGTGGGATGCCGTGAAAATCTATCACCCCTTCGTCGATACTTTTCATGGTGACGTGGGGTGAGTAGGTTTTCATGATGCGCAGCAGATTTTGGTACATCCAAGTGTATTTGGAGGGGTCGGTTTCGAGCAAGATAAATTCTGGGCAGAGCGCCATGGCTTCGCTGCGACGGCAGCCTACCTTAATACCGAGAGCTTTGGCTTCGTAGCTGGCGGCAACTATGCAGCATTCCTTAGAGAGGCGATTAGTCACGCCCATGGGCCGTCCGCGCAGTTGGGGCCATGCTTGCTGTTCGGCCGAGGCAAAGGCGCTATTGAGGTCGATGTGCATAATCAGGGCTTCTTCCCTGTTTAGCTCGTAGGTCATGCCGTGCCCTCCATCATGGCTACGAGCGTCCAGGTAAGGGCTTCGGCATCGAACTCTAGGCGATAGCCATTGGTGCCATCACTGACGTGGAATACATGAATCATACGCTTGCCCTGCACCGTCGGGTGGCGCAGCGCCAGCTCGGTAAAAGTAATCTCTTGGGCACGCCAGCGCATTTTTTTGGGCACGCAGAGTGAACTGATGTCGCCCTGCCTGTGAAAGACGGTGACCACATCAACTCGCTCGTTAATTTCGATAGTGGGATCCATACAACAATACCTCGCTATAGTTAGGAGTAATGGGCGGGAATGTATAGAGCTGACCGATAGGTAGGCACGTAGCCGCTTCTACTGCTGACCGTGACGGGAAGCTGGTTGTTGTATGGTGGCGCACAGGGACCGGAGTATGATTGCCAAAGTAATCGTGTAAGTCCAAGAAGTAAAAGCGCGGTGGCTAGTCCTCTTGTGGCTACCTTTTAGTATAGCGCAGGCTGGCAAGCTCCGGCAATCAATTAGACCTGGAGTTGATTGAGAAAATCGACGAGTTCGTGAGGGGTGATTTCGGCTTTTACTAGGTAGCCGTCGGCTTGATTTTCGATATCGGCCCGGACTTCCTCACGTTGTTCGAGGTTGGTCGTGATGATGATTTTGCTGTGGAGGTTGGGTGTTTGGGAAGGATCGCGCAGGATGCGGAGCACATCGATGCCGGTAAGCGTGGGGATCATGAGGTCCAGCAGAATGATGTCGTATTTGTCGGTCTGGGCAGCTTCGAGGCCCTTTTTGCCATCAAGTTCTACGGCAACTTGGTAGCCGGCTTTGGTTAAGGCACGCTGGTAGAGCTCACTGATAAAGTGCTCGTCTTCGATACACAGCACGGTAGTGGCTTTGGTGTCGGTGGGCTGTGTGGTGTTGTCCATATGGCTATAGTGTAGCAAATCTGCCGTTAGCGGCGATATAATGAGTGGTTTTTGATCCAGCCATGGGCGCTGCGGGTAATATCTTTACCGCCAGCTTGTTTGCGCTCTTCGGCTAGCTGGGCATACGGGATGACGGTAAAACCAAAGGTGCTGCCCTCGCCTTCCTTACTCTTGACCCAAATATTCCCACTGTGCGCGGCGACAATCGCCTTGGAAAGGTATAGACCCAGCCCGGTGCCGCCAATCTGGGCGCGGTTGCGGTGGTCGCGGTAAAACTTGCTAAAGAGGTTGGGAACAATGCTCGACGGTATGCCCATGCCCCAGTCGCGGACGGTTGTTTCCACCAGCCCTTCTTTATTGAGCTCGACAGTAACGGCGATTTTTTTACTGTTCCCAGAATACTTGATGGCGTTATCCAGCAGGTTGTTGATAACTTCCTGGATGCCTACCCGGTCTACACCAACGGAGGGCAGATTATCAGCAACAGTGGTTTCAATGGATATACCGCGAACGCCAGCACGTAGCCCCATGGTTTCGACGGCGCGATTGATTATAGTGCTCCAATTTTCTTCATGGAGCTGCAGTGTCAATTGGTCTTCGTCGACCCGGGCGACATTAAGGATGTTATTCACGAAGGCGGTAAGTTGCTCGGCGCTGGCCTGCATCTTGGCCATAAAATCTTGCAAGTCTGGCGGTAACTGCTTGGATACCTCGTCTTCGAATACTTCTATGTAGCCCCGCAATAACGTCAGCGGGGTGCGAAGTTCGTGTACGGCCAGCGCCATAAAGCTAACTGCCTGGTCGTCTTGGCTGTACTCTTCGGTGTGGTCGAACATAATGAGCATACTTTCGAGACCGGCCGTATTACTTTGGTTGTAATATGCCGCTAGGTCGAATAATCTGGCCGGTCGGTTGTCGGATACGCTCAGTTTGACTCGTTCCCATGCTGTCGTTGCCGTTACGCTGTTGTCACGGACATCATTCAGCCACTTGTCGTAGGTGTTGGTGTTGGGAAACGACATGTCGAGAATTGAGTAGATATTAGCACCGATGATGTCCTTGATGTCTTTGCCGATGTATTTGGCCGCGTGGTCGTTGGTGTACACGACATTTTGTTGCTCATCGAGAACCAACAGTGGTAGCGGTAAATTGTTCATAACAAAGTGAGCTTGTGGAGCCGTGTCCGACTGAGAATCTTCTCCCGGCTGCTCCGTTTGAGTTGCCCATTGGTAGATTTGGGCGCATAAGTTAGTGACTAGTTCTCGTCCCATGCGGAGTTCTTCCAGCTTTGGAGCGGCTACCTGATGATCGCCGGGCGCAATATGCACGATGGCTTGCCAGAGGGCCCGCAGAGGTTGTAGCACGTACTTTCCACTTGTCAGCGCAAAGCCAATTGGTAACGTCACCGCCACAAACGCCAAGACCAGCAGCAAAATGGAGGCATCGAAGTGAAAGAAGACTTCGTTGGCCCACCAGAGCTCGATGATGACAATATTGTTGAGCGCGAGTATGACGTACAGATGTCGTCGTACTTGGTTGAGAAGATGCTCAAAATTGTCCATGTGTTTAGTTATAGGTTACGTCGGCGTTTTGGCTGGCGGCGCTTATCCAGGTTTGGCCTGGTGTTAGCTGGATGTCCTTGCCATTCGAATCCTTAAAGACAAAGTTTTTATCGCGGGCTTCCCTGCTCCACGTGCCTTTCATTGCCGTGCCGTTCTGGAAAACGTACATGCTGCCACTGCCGGTGGAATTGTAGGCGGAGTGGTAGCCATCGCTCGTGTGCGAATAGGCCATGACAAGGGCGATAACCACCTTGGGAGCATTTCGTGTCTTCTTGCCGGCTGCATCAACGCTGTAGTGGGCTTCGCCGCCTTCCGAGCGGAGGTATTGGTTGTTTTTGGCATCATAGCTGTAGTGGACGTCGTAGGCGCTGCCTGGGTAGTTAATGTTGACGCTGGTCGTGGTAATGTCGGCAGCTTTGAGCTTGGGCTCTTTTTCGAGGTGCTCAAAGCCAGTGAAGTCACTACTTGTGTACCCCCTGCTCTTTTCGTACTGGCTGAGTTTGGCTTGCGAGGTGTACATATTGTGGGGAGCATAGCGGCTATTGATACGGTGAAAATATTGAGCACCAACAAATTGGTCGAGGTTTTTAACATGCCAATCCTTGATGTTTTTGAGGGCTTCGGGGCTGCCGCCGACATGGGCCAGCGCGCAGTCAAAAGCTTGACACCACTGCACAAAGTAGGGACGTGCCGACCTTACCGGACCGATGTAGTCCGACTGAGAATCTTGAAACAGCGCCATAAATCGCGTAATACCCGCTTCTGCAATGGCTTCGTACACGACACCGGCTTGGCTGAGGCTCGATTGAGGGCGAGCGTAGACACTATTCTCTATCATGACGCCGGTAACTTGTAAGTCATTAATCTTGGGATCTACCTGTAAGCCGGTGAGCTTGCTAGGCTCGGTGTTTGGTGCTGGTGGCCGGTAGACTAGCTTGGTGGGTACGACGGGAGGTGCTGGCTGGTGCAGCATAATGTAGGAGACGACACCCCCAGCGAGTAGTAAACCGACGAGTGCCCCATAAAAAAGCTTGCGTTTCTTGTCGAGGTTTACCGCCCAGGACCAAAAGCGTTTGTGAATTGCCGGTTGTTTCATTGGTTCGTCGCCGGGCACCGTATCAGGCGGTGGACCGAACTCCTCCTCTATCTTAGCTTCGTCGATTGTCGAGGTCTCTTCGGCTGTAGGCGCTGGATTGCTCGATGGATTTGTTTCGAGTGATTCTGGCGCGTTAGCCGTGTCTTCTACCTCTGTTTTTTCATCAGGTTTCGGCTTATTAGCCCACCCCGGCACCATATCATTTTGCATAAGCATAATTGTACCAGAAATAACCTGTTCACCAAGTAACGTCGAGACTACAAAGCTTCGATTTGGCGGTCGATGCGCGTCAGGCTGCGGTCTTTGCCGAGTACGTGCAAGGTGTCGGCTAGTGCTGGGCTAAATGGGGCTTGAGTGCTGGCAATGCGGATAAGGCTAAATAATACTCCGGGTTTTTGGCCAGTGGTTTCGAGCAAACCATTGAGCCGCTCGGTGAGATCGTCGACACTAAAGTCGCTGGCAGCCAGTGTGTCGCGAGCTTGCTGCAATAATGCTTTGAGTTCGGCGTGACTGAACTTTTTGAGTTGCTTATTACCGTCAATCAATTGCATATCGAGCGGCAAGTCGTCGAAGAAAAATTGTGTTTGAGCCGGAATTTCGGAGAGATATTTTAGTCGTTCTTGGGCAAGCCCGAGCACCTGACGGCGATATGCTTCGTCATAGGTATCGGCTGCAGCTGGCCAAAATCCCTGGCTACGCTGATACAAGCTATCGAGCGGTAAACTACGAATCCAGGCGCCATCCATCCACTCTAGACGGCGTTCGTCAAAGCGTGCCCCTGCCCGGCCGACGCGCTCGAGGCTGAATTTACTCACGAGCTCCTCGCGGGCAAATAGCTCTTGGGTCGTGCCGTCGTTCCAACCAAGACTGGCAATGAAGTTAATCATGGCTTCTTCGAGATAGCCCTGCTTGAGGTAATCCAAGACATCTTTGGCACCATCACGTTTGCTGAGTTTTTTGTTGCCCTGCTCGTTCATAATGTGTGGCATGGTAGCGAGCACTGGTATTTCAAAACCGAGCGCTTCGTACAGGTTGAGGTAGTTTGGGACGCTAGCGATAAACTCCTGGCCGCGAATGACATGGGTGATGGCCATTTCGTGGTCATCGATAATGTGCGCAAAATTGTACGTCGGAAAACCATCGGATTTTATGAGAATAAAGTCATCAATGGCTTCGGCACCAGCGTGGAGCTCGCCCATGACAGCATCGTTCCACCGGTAATCTTTGGGATCAGATTTGAACCTCAATGGCGTCGTGCCATCCCACACAGGAGGATGGTCGGGTCGGTGATTGCGGTATAAAAATGGCTGCTTATTTTTTTGAGCCTGTTCACGAAAGGCCTGTACCTCTTGAGCGCTGTACGGATCAGCATACGCCCTGCCCGCGTCAATGAGGGTTTGCGCCCATGTTTTGTATATGGCGAGCCGTTCGGTCTGTCGGTAGGGGCCGTACTCGCCTGGCATGTCTGGGCCTTCGTCGTAGTCGAGGCCGAGTGCTCGTAAGCTTTCGATAATGTGTGCTTCAGCGCCTGCGACTTCCCGGGCGCGGTCGGTATCTTCGATACGGAGAATAAACTGGCCATTTGCCTGTCGGGCGACCAGCCATGCAAACAGTGCGGTACGGATACCGCCGACGTGCAGAAAACCGGTCGGGCTGGGCGCAAAGCGCGTTCTAATACGGGACATATCTGTTACAGTATGCCACAAACAGAGGTCATTGGCTACATTGAGACGGCGAGATTAACCAGCTCATTGGTGGATAAACTACCCTGGGTGTTCACCTGATACCAGACGCCGTTATCGACCCAGGTTGCGTTATTGTTTCCGTAAGTATAAATTGTGCGGCCGGCTGCATCGATGGTTTGGTAGGTACGGCTGCGGGTTGCGACAAAGCTATCGAGTAAAGCGGTACTGTCCCAGCTGGTTGTTTTTTCTATAAGGGCGAAATTTTTACCGCTTTTGTTGTTATTGAAGTTGACGGCCACAATGCCGGGGCTGTAACTAAATTTGCCAGCGCTAAAGCCTGCTGGCTTATAACCCGGCATGCTGGCGGCTACGCCTGCTTTGCTGGCAGCGTAATGCATCGTCAAGTTGGCGCGTGATTGCCAAGCAAAAAAGCCGACCAGTAACAATACGGCACATGAGGTGGCGCCGATACTGAGTGCGCGGCCGCCAAACAGTGATTTGCGGCGCTTGGCTTGTCGACGCGTGAGAGGCTTCTGGTGGTGGCTGTTGGCACGGGCCAAGGCCTGCTCGAAAATATCGGTCGAACGGGCTTGTGGAGTCTGTGGGAGTCTCAGGGCTTGTGCAGAAGCGTCAGCGTAGACTGGCTTGACACTTGGTGTGGCAGCTGGTTGAGGATTGGTGGCGGGTACGGCTACACGCACGGGTTGCGGTGCTAAGGCTGCTCGGTCGAGTGCATAACGCCGGGCGGAAGGGTGGCGTGGTACTCGTTGTGAGCGTGCAATCCGCTTGGGATCCAGTTGGTACGATGATAATTTGGGCTGTACCGTAATGCTCGGCTGCTTGACGAGGACATCAGTGCGTTGCTGGCTTTTGACATGCCGTTTCAGCGAGGGCTTGGGTTTGGCTACGGCGTGGCGCATCAGTGTTTGGCTCGAACTGGTTTTGTGGTGTTGCACGTGGGTGGCCGGCTGCCGGGTAAAGTCAGAAATCGGCCGAGCGGCTTGGCTGGTGGCTGGCACGGTGGTGACGGGGTGTGTCTGTGTCGTCTTTTTTGGAGCTGATTTGACCGCTTTTAGGGTTGGCTGAGCCGAGCTCTTCATAAATCCGTCTATGGAACGGGTACGTGGTGACTTGGCGCTCGGGATCGTCGAACTAGTCAGAAGCTCGCCTGTATATGCGTCATATCGCTTTCCGTTTAGTTCTAAGACATTTGATTTTTGCGCCACGTTTTTTGCTACCCTCTTGTATGCTTAAGCAAGATAGCTCTATCTTAAACCGACTTGTGTATTCACTGCAAGTACATTCATAATGTTACGAGGCTTTATTAGTAACAACGAGCCATCAATTAACCTAAGTAATAATAGTATTTATGGACTTTCTCGATCCTCTCGCCCGACGCACACACCTACAACGCCTCTATGTAGGTTATGTATTAGTGGCCATAGCCATTGTGCTTGCCGCGAGCGTGCTACTGATGATTTCCTATGGCTTTAGTATTAGCAAAGACGGCGAAGTCATCCAAAATGGCCTGGTGTTTGTATCGAGCAAGCCGACTCCTGCCGACGTATACCTTGATGGCATTAAAAAAAGCAAACCAACCAACACCCGCTATAACTTGCCCGAGGGGCAGTACGACCTCCAGCTCAAACGTGACGGCTACCGAGCCTGGCAGCGAAAAGTCAGTGTCCGCGGCGGGCAGGTGCAGCGTTTTGACTACCCATTTTTATTCCCCGAATCGCTCAATAGCAGTACGCTCAAAACATATCCTGGAGCCGCTGGCGCCGACACACTCGTCACTACTACACCAGACAACCGGTGGCTCTTTATCCAACAAAAAGCCGGTGCTGCCTCATTTGACGTTTATGATCTCAAAGCCCCCACCAAAGATCCGCTCACCTTTACCATTCCAGCCAGCGCGTACGCCGCTGGCGGCGAGCAAGACTGGGAAGTAGTGAGCTGGGCGGATGACAAAGTGCATGTGTTGCTTAAGCACTACTACGGCAAATCATCGTTCGAATATTTGCTTATCGATAGAGGCGATGCGACGCAAACGGTTAACCTGAGTGCGGCCTTCGGCGAGTCGCCAAGTAAGCTCCAATTTATTAACAGTAAGTACGACAGATACTATTTGTATGACGAGGCGGCTCAGACCCTCCAGAAAGCAACCTTAAACCAGCCAGAGCCAGTCGCATTCTTGGCTAATGTTATGACGTACGATACGTATCAGAATGATACGGTTCTGTATGTGACTCCTTCTACCAAAGATACGACAGAGGTAGAACTGCGATTGCTCGAAGGCCAAGAAACCAATGTCATACGAACCTTCCCGTCGGGCACTACGTACCATGTGGCTGTAGCCGATTATAGTCGCTCGCTGTTTGTAGCGGCGACGGCCGAAAAATCCAACGTGGTTTATATATACAAAAATCCAGTGTCCCAAATAAACAATGCCAATATTGGAGTGGCGGTACCTGCCGGTGTACTAAAGATTTCCAAGCCAAACTTTTTATCTTTCTCGGCTGGCGGTCGCTTTGTCGTTGCCGAACACGGCACGGATTTTGCTACCTACGACAACGAATACAAGCGACAATATGTGTATCACAAGAACCCACCGCTTGATGCCGGCCAATCGCACGCCACCTGGATGGATGGCGCTCGCTTGCAATACGTCAGCAATGGCGATTTATACGTGTTCGACTACGATGGCATTAACATGGTATCGCTGGTGCCATCTTTGCAAGCCGATATGATTTTTTATGATCCCACGTACAGCCATGTCTTTACCTTCGTAAAAACGCCTGGCGGTGCCAGCGGTGATGTGTCACTTACCAGTACCTGGTTGTTGACGCCGAGCGACCAATAGCAGTAGCCCTAGTCGCTAGAATAGCCACTGCCAAAAGCGCGTCCACAGTGATGGACCATTGCCACTGAGCTGGTCTGCCGGAGTGGTAGCTGTAGGCGATGCTGGGCTGGCGGCGGTATTCTTAGCCGGGTCCGGGCTGATTTGTTCGCCGACGACGACTAAGCGCTTCAGGCTTGTGCCTGGTGGATCACAAGTGATCAGAGTAGCGGTGGCCGTTTGGCCCGGGACGTCGTTGAGTACGCCAACCTCCGAAGGGTCAACGATTTTTCGGTCGATGACCTTGTAGGCATATACGGTGCCTTTATAGGTAAGGTAAAAGGTGTCGTCGGTCCGTAATTCGTGTAGTAGTACAAAGGCAAATTTGTATTTGCCTTTGTTAAAGATATTGTTACTGCTGTGCCCAAAAATCGCTACATTGCCTTTTTGTCCGGGTCGTTCGGTGCTGGGATAGTGGACGACGCCATCTTCCAGGTTATCTTGAATCACCGATTCTTGGTTGCTGGGTAGGTCGTATATGACTGGAATTTGCACGTTAATTTTAGGGATTATAACTTGCGGGGTGCCATCGGCCGCCACGGTGTCGTTATTGATAATTATCGGGGTGGCTGTTGCCCTTCCCGGCTGCATAAACGGCGCAATTATGACTTCGTTAAAGAAGCCAAACATAAACACAGCCAATACTATGATGCCGGTCGACAAACCAAACAGTAGCGAGTGTAGATTTTGCTTATGGGTGGCGCTGAGTTTGCCAGCACGGTCGCGGACTTTGCGCTGTACTTTCGTTCGTAAGGCAGTTTGTTCTTTGCGACTGCGTTGCCGTGCTGGCTTTTTGGGCGGAGCTTCGGTGTCTGGCTCAGTGGCGTGACCCACCACCATACCATCATCATGCTCTTCCCTTTGCGGCTTGGAGGCTTCCTGGCGTTGTTCTGTTGGCGGAGTGTAGGTGGTGGCTGTTGCGTTGGCTTCGTAAAATTCTTGCCACACTTGGTGTTTTTGGTCGTCCGGCAGGCTGGCGTAGTAGCTGTGCCATTCGGTTTGAATCTCGGCCAAGCTTTTGCCTGATGTACTGAGCTCATGCATAAACTGCTGGTGTGGGCTGCGGGCGGCGACTTGTTCGGCTTCAGCAGCTTCTTTGGCAGCATCCGGCTCGTATTCGTCGTAAATCCGGGCAAGTTTTTCGCGAATCAATTTGGCGGCTGGGTTGGCATGTCGCTCTCGTTCTTGACGGATTTCGTCAGGGCTATGTAGTGGCTCCACTCGGTTGCCCTTACTCGGCAATAAATAGCCCGCCTGTCCTTCGGTGGGCGTGGACGGCTTATCGTCATCTGCTGCTGGGAATAGTGGGTTTTTATTCAATACCATAAAGTAGCTTGTGCTATCTATATCAAAGTATAGTACAATAACCCCTGTTGAGCCATGATATGCCGCAACATACAGCGGTAGACAGGCGTAGAGCCCAAGCAGCTAGTTCTATTAAAATCTCATTTGTGGCGTGGTGACGGAATTGGTAGACGATTGCTATGGCACGCCAAGGACCTTTTGTGATGCCGCGATGGCGGAATTGGTAGACGCGCGGGACTCAAAATCCCGTTCCAGCAATGGAGTGAGAGTTCGATTCTCTCTCGCGGCACCACAAAAGTTTCTTGCGCTAGGGCGCACATATTGTGTGCCGTATATGAACAAAATCGGGTGAGCATGACGCCGGTGACGGTTCGCGTATGCGAAGCGCCGGTATATGGCTGCTAGCTGGCGTGTACCAAGCATCGCTAGGAGTAGGTCTTGAGGCCATTAGGCGGGCTCACGCTATTAAGAAGCTTTTATTATTTATGCTCTTCGAGCAGTTCTCTGGAAGCTGTTTCTGTAGCGACCAGCTTGGGCCTTGGTAAGGAATATATATTCTGGCGATTGGTTCAGTAGAGTGGTTGTCAACTCTTCCCCATAGTCTTTATCGGCCACATGTCCTATAAACATGATAGGTTTCTCTGGCAAAACTCTAGATCCAACCTTGGTTATTCTGTTACAGGTCTTTGCTATATGTGTTACATCTCTCCGGAGCGCATTGCTGTGTAAGACGAGGCCAATATTAAGCCCCTCACCGCTGTCTGTCAGGGCGATATCAGTGACATGTGCCCGATGACTTGTGCGAAAAGACTTTGGCGCGTTATGCTGGATCTCCCACGCTAGTTGGTGGTCGGGCATATTGGCGAAAGTAGGAGAACTATCGATAGCCTGTCGCATTGCATATCGTGATATGAGATGGATGCGGACATCTTCCACGTTAATTGGCGAAAATCCATCTCCCAACCGTTCAGACGTAAATTGTTGTAGGTCGGTAATATCGGGCATACTCTGTCTATCGAGTTCGCGCCAGATCTGAAAAGAAGGACTTGGCATAACTATACTATATACTAATTTATTGTAAAAAACAATACTTAGCGCTTATCGCGGCGTCGTTCGTGTTAGCTGGCGCGGCGAAAAGCAGGCGGCCTTGCTCCGAATTTCATCGGTTCTAAGCTTATCTCACGCTGCAAAGAAGGCTCCAGAGCTCTTTCGACGTCAGCGGCGTGCTCTGTGCCGATTATGCCTATAGGAATGATAGGTGTGCGCAAATGAGCGGTTCGGAGGTCTGATATTTCATGGAGCGAGTTGAGTAATCCGTCTTGCTCCCGGTTCATATCAGGACTGTATACTTCTAGCCCCACAAGTTGTAATGCGCCCCGCCCCACAAACTTCAGTCTTTTTATGGCGACATCATGTAGGGGTTGCTCAGCAGTAGCAGGCAGCTCATCTTTTAAGATGGCGGTGAGGTAGCTTTCTGGTAGTGCTTGGAGTTTTTGTGAGTGCATGATGGCTTTTTTGATAATTTTGGAACCAAGCAAATTAGCCCTCAAGCCAGTCGTAGAGAATATTTCTAGTGGGGCGCCGATGTGGGTGCCGACCGTGCGGCCAATGGTGGCTTGCAGGTCAATAAGACCGCAGCGGTCCTGCGGCGAAACGGGTCGTCGAACCGTATATTCACCGGAAATCATTAGAGAATTATAAACTATTTTTGTATTTCTAACAACGATGTCGTTAAAGCACCTATAACTTTACTCGGATTTTGCAGCCACCAGACACTGGCGAAAGCGGCTGTTTGAGTAGCACTTACGCCATTGATAGGTGTTGAAGTAACGGTACCGTTCGAGGCGACGACTGCCGCTCCGTCGTGCAATACCAGCAAGTGAGCACTGTGCTGCTGGGTAAAATCATGCAGTGCTTCGACGAGTTGCAGCAGTGCCATATCAGAGGTAAAGGCGGTGGTGTATTTGGCCTGTATGGCAAGCTTTTGCAGCTGCGTAAACGAAAGTACTAGTAGCGTGTCGGGTCGGTCTAAGCACTTTGGGCTGCCCTCTAGGCAGTAATCAACAGCGTCGTTAGCCAGAGTTAGTTTGCCCTGATATTTCTGTAGGTAACTTTCTAGTAGAATGGCCGTTTCGCTGTTGCGGCCGAGGTCGCCGGCGATCAGTACACCATCGGCCCAGGCACTATGCACCAGCCACTCACCGAGCGCCGCCTGCGAAAACGCGCCACTGGGTTTGGTACTGGTGGCGTACTCGGCTGCCGGAAATAGCTTGCTGACGGTTTTGTACAGTGCATCTGGCAATATGACGCGCCCTGTCCCAATGCCGGCTCGTTCGGCGTCAGTATACGCGCTGGCGGCCGCACTAAAGCCATGTAAATTCCCGCCGAGCACCAATAATTTACCGGCGTGCAGCCGATTTTCTGGCCGGCTCCACAGCAGGTCCGGAAAGAGCGCCTTATCCTTGGCTTGTCTCAGCCAGTACGTACGATCCATTGCGTGGCTCCAAATTATAGACGATATTTTTGCGTTCTATGACTATCTGCCAGTGGTGTGTTTTGGCATGAGCCGCCAAACCAGCACTTGGGTTAAAGGCAATTGGCTGCTCGACTTTTTCGAGCATGGCGATATCCCCTTCGCTGTCGCCGACTGCGATGCTGCCCTGCCTGGTAGCGTTATATTCAGTCACCAGCTCGGCCAGTACAGTATCTTTGTGGTGCATAGGCATGGTATGTTCGCCGGTAAATGTACCATTCTGTTGTTCGTACTGCTGCCCTACGGCGGCATCGAAGCCGTAATACTCGGCGAGTTTAGAAATGATCTCTTGGTGCGAGCCGGAGATGGCAAAAAGCAGATAGCCTTGCGCCTTCAAGTCTCGTATCAAATCGCGCGTGTAGGTATATACCTGGTCTTTATATTCCTCAAAGACCGCATCGACGGCATCGCTAAACTGTTCGGCGCGTAGATGTTCGAGAGCGTCGTGGTAGGCGTGTACTAGTGTACGTTCGTATTCGGCAAAGGATTGGTTGTGGGTCCGGCGTTTCCAGGTCATGCGAGCATCATGGATTGCTTCGGCCACCTGTTGCGGTAGCGCCCCTTGTTTAATCAATTGGTTAACGATAGCGTGGTACAGCTGCCATCGTATGACAGTTCCGTCAATATCAAAAACGGCAAATGGTCGTCGGGCTCCCTGATTCATAAAGTCATTGTATCACTGCAGCAAGCAGGACGGGCGCAGGCTACTCAGATCGGACGGTGACTGTTTTGCTGTCTTTGTGGCCGGATACATACCGAGCGGTGTCATAGCTGGGGCGTGGTATGTGGCGCAGCATCAGCAAGATGGCCCCCAGGCCAAACCAAACACTTACTACCACCACACCAATGCCAAAGAACGGTATGAAGTACAGCAGCAGCAAAACAGCGCCGCCCGCAAGCATATAAAAGATGGCATTATCGCTGACTTTGCGCAGCATAAAACGGCCCGCTAAGTATGCTGCCATTGGTCCGGACAAGCTCAGTAACAGTATCCAGACCAGCAACGTTAGTAATGCCAGCGGTATGCCGATGACGCTGATCATCAGCGCCACAATCACGAGGGGCACCAGTATGGTTGCCAAAAATCCAATCAAAAATGTTTTGCCCATATGGCGGATGGCCATAGTCGTCGCTGCCTGAAACAGGCGCGGTACCAGCAGCACTAAGGCCAGCGCCAGCAAAAGTAAGGCAACGAAAGTATACAATGCCAGCGCTAAGCTCACTCCCACGATTGAACCGTACGTGTGGTGTTGCTGCTGCGGACGAGGCGTACGCTGCGACACTTGCCCCGCTACTTGCGATCCTGAGGACTGCTGCAGCTTATTGTCGCTGGTGTATACCACATCCCCGCCTATGTTTGCTTTGCTCGACAAGGATAAGTCCTGCATGGTGCCGGTTACGTCACGCCCAATACTGCTGGCAATTGTCACGGAGCTGCCGGCAACCGCCAGATCTCGTCCGATAGCGCCGTTGAGGTTAATATCGGTGGCGCCAATTTCGGCGTCGCCAGCCACCTTGCTTTGTGAGGAACTGCTAAATTGCTGTGCCGCAACGGTCAGGTTGCCTGCGACGGATGCGTCGAGTGCTACTGTCTGGCCAGCTACGCGAATATCACCACCCACCGTACCGGCAATGCGCACATTTTGCCCAGCGCAAATCACATCACCAGTTACTTTTCCTGAGATTGTAATGCTTTGGCCCGCACAAAAGACGTCGCCTTTTACCGTACCGGCAATATCCAGTGTTCGTCCGCTGGCAAACAACGATTTGTCGAGCGTTTGACTTTTGGCCACCGTTACGTTGGTGCCGGTGCGAAAATCTTGGGCACCAGCTACCGTGACTGCAAATATAAATGTCAGCAAATATACCGACGCACCGATTATCAACAAACGCGGAACCATACCTCGTCGCATGCCAGCCTCCTCATTCCCTCTCAGTCTAAAAAGAGGCGGAGCGGCTGTCTGTAGGAAGCTTTACGGGGCTTCTGTGACTTCGCTCACTTACGCTAGCGCTGTCGACCGTACAGGCCGAGCAAGCGGGTCTGTAAATCAGCCGTGCTACTGACCGTTAGCGGTTCTCCAAACAAACTGCTGCTGGCAAGTTCTTCGCCGCGGTTTTCGGCGTAGGAATAGAGCTGTTGGGCTAGTTCTTGGCCAAATACTACTTCCTCGCTTATGCCCTCGCCCAAATCCCAGGCATGAATGGCCAGATCACTGCCAGTTTGCCACAAGTATTCTTCGGCTGTCACCGCTCCATATGATAGATGAACGGTGTCGTTTATCTCCACGTCTTCCAGGGCGCTAAGCGCCGCTTCGGCATACCGCCGCCATTCAGATTTGAGATTTTTGCCAATAAGATTTCCATCGTGTACATCACCCACTTCGGCGATAGTTTTGCCGTGCAGGATGTCTTCGGTCCAGGCCAGCTCATACAGCATGTGGTTGAGGAGATCGCGGACAGTCCATTCGGTATCCGGAGTCGGAGCCTCGTAGTCCTCTTCGTTAACCTTGTTGACGATTTGGGTGGCAACTTCCAGGGCTTGTTCGTAAAACTGCTTTACATCCACAGCATCTCCTTTTCCTTACTGCTAATGCCCACACCTTACGGCAGCCGCTCACTCATGTCTGTGAAATTATCGCTACCATACCACCGGGATTTATTACCCGTCATTCTGGCAATTATGCAAACTTATTACAAATAATGCTTGCAAAATAGTAAAGCTTGTGGTAAAGTGACTATCAACAATCGTGGGTGGTTGTGAATGACGGATGGCTCGTGCCATCTCCTTGTTAACACTAATCTTTTTGGGAAAACATATGAGTCTTGCAGAACTAACCGCTTCTCGCCTACCAAGGCACACCGGACGCTCCTCCAAGCGACCAGTTAGGCGTGCACGGACCGGTCTAGCGCGGACTATTCGCCGCTTATACCGCAAACTGCTCCGAACTCTCACGGTATGGCATCGCCGCCAGTACTACCTCACTGCAGCTTATCTGGATATACGAAAAGCTGTGGCCCGCAACGAAGATATATTCTTTGCGTCCTCGCTCATAGCGGCGGCAGTCATGTTTGCCTTTGCCGCCACCGCTTCGCAGGTGTTTTTGCAGTCATTCCTGAGTCTATCGCTACTCAACGACCTGACAGGCTTTAGCTTCTTACCGGTTTTTGTGCTCTTTTGCGGTGTCCTGGCAACACTGGCCGGCTGGGTAGCAGCCTGGATGGCCAATTTGCTCTCTACCGCTCTCATGGATGGTGCTAACCGCAAACGTACCGCATCACTGCGTCGCACGCTTCGCCACAGCCTCCAGCAGGCTTCGCGTACGACTTCCAGCTGGCTTTTGGTTGCCGTTGTAGTCGGCGGCCCTATGGTTCTCGTAGGACTGCTGAGCATGCTGTATCTATTGCTGCTATCCGATCGTAGCCTTATCGCTGCCGGCCAGGCGATGGCACTGGCGGTCAGCGCATCTGTCATGTGGTTGCTCTACGCCGGCACGACGTATGGATTAGCACCGCAGGTAGCACTGTTTGAAAAAGATGTGCCGCTTTGGTCCACGCTGGGCCGCAGCCGCCAATTAGTGCTTCGACGGGGCCGACCTTTTATTATGGGATTGTACGTAGCCGCAGGTGTGTTCATCGCAGGCGCATACAGTGTAGCGTGGTGGTTGCAACAAGCCTTCAGCTCTACAATAATGGTGTTCTTTTACGGTGTTGTATTTGCCACGCTGTGCGCTGTCCGCTTAGGCATGAGTGTGCTCTATCGCAAGCGCAAACTCGCCCGCGTCCGCTAACATCGGGGATATCGTTAAGTTCTTTACTGACCTAGCCGTATATTTGGGCTACATTGGGTGCTGCTAACCAATAAGGAGGCATACATATATGGGTTTAACGGATAGTTCGCAAGACAAGTCGGACGATTCAAGCAATAGACCTAACTTTCTTCCTACACATCTTTCTAGCAGCCAAGACGACGACCAGCAGGCCGATATAAGAAAGCAAGAGTTACGCAACCTACAGAAACGACTCGGCCGTCGTCCGTAACGCAACTACTGTCATATTTCAAAAGCCGCTCACCCGAGCGGCTTTTTAGCTGTCGCCGTTTGCTGGCGGCTCGTTAGTATCATCGGCATGTTCGCCGTCCGTTTGGCTGTATACCAACTGACGAATGTTTTGCAGTGCTCTAATATCGCGCAGTCTGATTTCTACGAGTGCATTATTGTCATGCGCAAAGTCGTGCGAAGCTATGACGCCGCTCAGACGATATTCAAACTGTGTAAGGTCATGTTCGATCGCATAGTTCTCATCAGTTTCGTATATATTAACAACCGGTCGCACTCGCAACCCCAGTACATGTATAAGGAGAGGATCAGGTGTCAACACATCGCATTCGGTGTCTCCATCCGGATCGTGGAACAATAAAGCTTCTTCTACCGGAACGGCGATGTACGGCTCGCGCTCGTACATGGTACCGATTATTTCGTTGGTGTAGTTTTCGACGGACTGCAGCGCATTCTGGTCGATATAGTCGGGGCGTGGCTCTATTATGTCGCGCATAGCCAAAAATCTTTGGGCAACGGTACGGTGTTGGTCAGTTAGATCATCTAATGTATCGGCTAATTCAGGGAAATATTCTCGAGTTTTGATCTCAGAAAATTCAGCCGATTCGCTTTCACTTTCCATGACCACGTCATCTATTTTCGCGGTATATTCGGCCGCTAATTGGTACCAGTTGTCGCCATCTGGTAGGTTAAGCTGCACTTCTCGCCCAAACAATAGCTTTAGTACGGTCCGTACCCCTATCTCTTCACCGGCAACATGCATTGGCACTTTCTCGTAGGTAAAACCGAGTGACACCAGAGGTTGGTCATTGAGCATGATATTACAGAGGTCCTGACTACCGTCTTCGCGCGTTAGCGTTTTGATCGTTAGTTCGCCTGATTCATCGTAGTCAGGTCCGATAACACTTGTTTGTACTCGGCCGGACACATTCATTTGCTCTCTAAAGTACGGCCATTCGCCATCGAGTGTCGAAATAATGCTTTCTATGTCTTCGTCTGAAGCATTGGGCTGTAAGTCGAGGTCTTTTTGGTAGTCGCGTGCTTGCTCGAGTACATATGAGACTTCTGGGTCTTGTACGATCGGGAATTCTAACTCCGGTTCTCTGCCGTTCTCCGCCATATAGTGGCATTTTACGCCTACAGTGAAATATAGCCAAATCATGAACACATTAATTACTATGTGGCAAGCGTAGTAGGTCTCAGTAGCGCGGATAACGGAGGGTTATGCTTCAGGGCCGCGCGGCGGTGTGCGTTCGTCGAGGTTAAACAAATCCTGCAAGTTTCCAACAGCGTTATTGGGGTTAAACATTAGATCGATATCGTGCTTCATAAGTTCGCCCAGGAGGCGGCTGTTGTGTGCGATAGCTGCGATTCTCCCTTTTTTCTTTTCGTTGGTCACTAAACTGCGAGCATATATGTACATACCAGCCATGCCGATTACCGCTGGGTACTCGATGGTTGCGTACTGAGCGACAAAACCTTCTTGTGGTAGACTCGCCGTAACCATACTTAACACGGCTATTGATCCGGCCAGTGCTACCGTGGTACGTTTTAGACTCGTATGCTCCTCCGCCTCTACGCGCTTTGCAATATCGCCGGCAATCTGTGCGGTAGCTTTGGCCGATAATTTGTCTTGTAGATGGGCAGTTGCATACGTGTGACGGAAGTAACCCACCACTTCGTCTGTAATGACAGTTTCTACTGCAGCTGTCCTCTCTTGGGTAAGTTTTTCTATGAGCTCTGTATCTTCTTTGTTCAGGTCTATGAGAATTTCCGTGTCTAAGCCGTTAGCGTTGTTGTAGTTTTCTGCGGCAGATACTTCATTCGCCATCACAACACTGAGCCCTACGACATGATTCGGCTTTATCAATTCTCGCCCGGCTGTGCTGGGAGGTACGTTTATATTTAAAATATCTGATTCCGCGATGCCCGCTGATATTCGCATACGTCCCCAGGCGTATGGGATGTCGTACGGGTACACAATCTGCGGAGCCGCTTCACCGCTTTCAGGCGAGTTCATAATCCACAGATTATACAATGATTAACTATGTAACGCAATTGTCAGGAGTGCTTCCTACGCTTCTAGGTAGCGGTGTGCCGTAAGTTTATTTACTGTGCTCGGCGTAACGGCCAGGTATAGTTCGGTATGCTAACAAAAAGGAGGCACACATGGGTCTAATGGACAATATGCAAGACAAAATGGGCGATATGAGCGACGAAGCCAAAGATCGGCTCAACGAACTCAAGAGCAAAGAAGACACCGGCCAGCTCGACGACAAAGGCAAGCAAGAGCTGCAAAACCTCCGCGAGCGCCTCGGCCGCTCCTAACTACCGTACTCCCTAACCCCAAAGCCGCTCACCCGAGCGGCTTTTTTTGTGACCTTATTCTTCATTGAACGAGTTTTCTCCCCATTACCATAAAAGAAAAATCATGTTTACGTATCATAGCTGTGGCATGCTCTATGCTGCGGTCCTGTTTAGGTAGTCTTGCGTCTGGTTGTTTTGGCGCTGCTTATTTTGCGGTTAAACCAGTACTTGTCTAGCGCCCAGACATCCGGCTTGTGCAAGAATATACCAACCCCGAGCGCGATCAGTAGATAATGTGGCCACACTTCTTCTTTGAAAAATAGCAACGATAGCGTCAAAAATACCAAAAAGACAATGGTTGTCAGCCGTTGGAGTAATCCAGCGAGATACAGCACTGCAATCACGATTTCGACCAGCCCCGCCCCCAGTACGATAAACAGCGGATCGAATGGGAAATAGCGCGTCAGCTCAAAGGTATTGACCACATCGAGGGCCAGCGCTGCCTCGGCAAATTTTATAGCAATAGCCGTGTACAGCAGCGCCAGCGCAAAACCTATGCGTGTGACGCTCATGCTGTATTTTTGATAAAAAGGCTTAGGCACCGCCTTGTGGCGTAACTTGTACCACAGGTGGTCGAGGCTCAGCGTCTGTACCGGCAGTAATATGACGGCAATTGCTTCACCAATATAGTTAAGGTAGGTCAGCATGTACCACCCCTTGTAAAAAACCGCCATAATCCATATCGCCGCGGCAATCATAGCAAATAGCCGCGTCCCAAGTCCCACTATCAAAGCAACACCACTAACAAACATAATCGGTCGCAGCAGATCTGGCGCCAAAAAGTCATGCATCGGTAGCTCGGGCCCAAACAATGATAGGTGCAGTGCCGAAGAAATCAGCGACGCACCAAACGCTACACGGATAATATCCGGCGCTATCACGGTCGCCTTATTTAGGGTTGCCCCCACTTTTTGGAAAAATGCCGTGCGCTTTAGGTACGCAGCCAGCACTAGTACCCCTCCGATGGCCAGTGCGCACACCAAAAATAGCATCAAATCGTGCGAATTGTTCAGCGCATCCCACGGGTTAACGCTGTGGTTGGCCTCATCGTGTTTAGCGGCCGAGCTACTGAGCACGTACAGCTCGTGGCCAAACAATCGTAGCGGTGCAAATATACGAGCTTCTAATAGAGCTTCTAACATAAGCATTATTGTACGCCTGTTTTACTTTCGACCATAGGGCGTATCTGTGGCGGACGTTAGTGTGGCAGTATCTGCACCTTACCGTCAAAGTTATGCTCGTCAAATAGCACCATATCATGCACTGTTAGTTCGAATAGCTGGTGCTTGTTGGTTCCCTGCTTGAGCAGATCGCAAAATTTAGTGCCGTTGCCATACTTGGCTATGTAGCGGTCCATGACATCTTGTGCAACGTCCACACTCCGTAATAACTCTAGCTGTTCCCTGCACTGTTAGTCCGATGACACCTGGTGTATCTCGTATGGTAAAGCCCGCGCTCGCGCGGGGGTCTGCTGCGAGGTCTTTGCTATGTATTCTGTTGGGTTCACTCAGCCAGTACAGGCGCGTAAGGTCTGCTGAGTGCACAAAATGGACCATCACCACCCGGGGGGCGTTCTTGTGCAACGTCGCCAATGACATAACGCGCGTTGTCGCGAGGCCCTGCCGGACCACATTTTCGGGGGTGAGCTGTTCCATGAGACACATCATAACACCTCATAAGCATGCAACTTGGTAACCTTTTTTTGCCAAAAAGCTACTACGTAGCGGTACGGACCAGGTCTTACTCTTTGTCTAGTTCGGCGAATTTGGCAGCCATGGTGGGGTTGCCGCGGGTCAGGCGCTTGATGGTCAGGTCTTGGGCTTTGTCGTTGGCCATTCGCAGGTTATTTTCTGACGACAGCAGCGCAGCCTTGGTCTTTTCGAGCTGCTTGATGGTCTTGTCTATGCCATCGATCGCATCAGTAAATTTGCGGCTGGCCAGATCGTAGTTGCGGGCAAAGCCGCTCTTGAACTTCTCCATGCTTTCTTCAAAGTTGGTTATGTCGATGTTTTGCGCCCGCACCACCGCTAGCTCGTTCTTGTACTTCAGCGAGTTAAGCGCGGCATTGCGCAGCAGCGTGATGATAGGGATAAAGAATTGCGGGCGGATCACGTACATCTTCGGGTAGCGGTGCGATACATCCACGATGCCGGTGTTGTACTAGCTCGCTGTCGGCTTCCAGCAAGCTTACCAGCACGGCGTATTCGCACTTCTTTTCGGTGCGGTCTTTGTCGAGCTCGCGCAAAAAGTCTTCGTTTTTGTGCTTGGTGGCGGTTTCGTCGCCTTCGTTTTTCATCTCAAACATGATGGTGATTATCTCGGTGCCGTTTTCGTCGGTTTCGCGGTATATGTAGTCGCCTTTGCTGCCGACGCTAGCGTCGTTGTCTTTCTCAAAATAGGCATTGGGGAATGCCGTGGCGCGCAGCTTGTTAAACTCGGTTTCGCAGTGCTGCTCCAGCGTTTCGCCGACCATTTTGGTGCTAAGCTTGGCCTTCATGTCTTTGTAGTAGGCGATCATCTCGTCTTTGGTCTTTAGCTCGATCTCGTACTTATCTTTTAGCGAAGACTCCAGCAGTTTTTGCTCGGTGTCTTTGCTGTTGAGCTTGTTGGCCAGCTGGTCCCGCTCTTTTTCGAGATTGCGCACGGCCTCTACCAGCGCCAGCTTCTTTTCGGCTTCGGTTGCTTCTAGCTGCGATTGCAGTTTGGCTATGGCCGCGTCTTTGTCGGCCCTTAGCTCGGCAATTAACGCATCTTTTTTGGCGGCGTCTGCCTGCAGTTGGTTTTTGGTCTGTTCTTCGGCCAGTTTTACGGCGTTTTGTTTGTCGCGCTCCAGCATGTCGACGCGCTCGTGCAGCTCACGCGCAAACTCATGGTCGCGCACCTGCTTGACGATATCGGCAAACCCAGCCTCGTCAATCTTAAAGGCCTTTTTACAATGCGGACATATAATCTCATTCATCGTTACACCTCATTATAACCATTCCCGGATTGAAGTACCATGCGGCACAAACGCTACCAGACTGTTATTTTGTAAGTCGTGACAGAACCTAAATCGATTTAAATACTGGGAGCCTTTTCTCACAGAGGCCGTTTGCATAATTACCCCTACATACGTAAAGGAGTGTACTACCACTATGGCATAGACAAACTGGCTTCATCATTCAGTCCACGGGCAAAAAAGATAAGTAGCGCGAACGCCACTAGTTCTCGGCCAACCGGCCACAAGATGGAGTAGCGACCTCCCCGTTTGCCATTTCTCGGCATGCCTGCCTAGCGTCCAATCAAGTCGCTAGTCGACATAGATATTCATCAGCTCGAGCGTTTTCCAGCCCAGTAACGCCAGATGTCTCCTTTGCTGTAATAGGAGAAAGTCGTGTCGTTCTTGGCGGAACGTATCTCGTCCTTCCTCGTTGTCTCGCTCCAAAAGATTGTCCTTGACCTGGTCGATATCGCTCTGAGTAGGCTTTTCACCTCCCTGCCACAGAAATTCCGTTACGACAGCCATAGCTTCTCCTTCGACTGGAGCGGCATGACTTCTTCTCGCTATACGATACTGATTCTTCATAAAGTTCTCTACATTATACGATATAGAAAATAGGACAGACAATTAGTCAATATGTAGGAGCCGTGATAACGTACCATTGCCAGCCGACTTGTATCGTTACATAATACCAGTACTGGCCTATGCACTATTCAACCCTCACACCGAATGTAACCATCCTAATACCTGTCTATAACGCCGAAGCCTATCTTCGGGAGTGTTTGCTCAGTGTGCTCAACCAGACGCTCAGCAACATGGAAGTTATCTGTATAAACGACGGCTCAAATGATCGTTCTTTGGATATCATGGAACGGATCGCCCAGAATGACGAGCGCATAATTATACTGAACAAGGACAACAGTGGTTATGGTGATTCTCTCAACCATGGACTTGAGAGAGCGCGCGGCAACTACATTGGTATCATTGAATCGGATGATTTTGTAGACAAGGACATGTTCCGAAAACTGTATGCGCTGGCCATCCGGCACAACGCCGATATCGTCAAGTCGGATTTTTTTGAGTATAAGCAAGGGATCTCGCGGAAGGCGAATATCATTACGGCCGTCGATGCCAACCGGCTGATTTCACCCTGTGTAGATTTTGCTATCTTCAGAGCCCAGCCTTCGATATGGTCGGCAATCTACCGTCGCAGCTTCTTGGAGGAAAACTGCATTGGATTTACCGACTCGACCGGCGCTTCATTTCAAGATACGGCCTTCAATCTCAAGACTTTGGCCACCTCCGACAGGGTGTGGTTGACCTCCGATGCCTTTGTGCACTATCGCCGAGACAATGAGTACTCGTCGATACACTCGAACGAAAAAGTGTTTGCGGTGTGCGATGAATACGACAGTTTCGAGCGCTACATGGAACAGTACCCCGGCCGACTCAATTGTATACGCCTACCTCTACAAGCAGTCAGGTTCGAAACCTACTCCTGGAATCTGTCGCGGCTGAGCGGTGAAGCCCAGCTGACTTTCTATGAGCATATGTATGAAAAGTTCAGGGCACTGCAAGACGAAGGCCTAATCAGCACTGACGACTTTGCCCCCGGCGATCGTCCGCTGCTAGAATTACTACTGAGTGGCGATCAAAAATTTATTACCGCCTCCATTGAAGCAAGGATACGAATGTATGCGCATAATGACCTATAACATTCTGGATGGAGCCGCCGGCAGACGCGAAGCCGTCGTGGACACGATCAGACGGGCCGATCCCGACGTCTTGATCATCAACGAGGCCAATGGCTTTGAGGCCAACGATAACCAAGTACTGCATGAGTTCTCCGCACAGATCCAGCTGCCGTATTATCACCTCGAAAAGTGTGGTGACGGCTGGATTTATCACGTGGCGGTTTTTTCTCGCTCACCAATTGTGTCGGTGAAAGCGATCCACCCAGTGGCACGAGGTATTGTCTGCTTTACACTAGAGCATAGCAATGGTCCGATTACCGTTGTCGGCCTTCACCTGAGCCCTTTTTCCGAAGCCAAACGCGTCCAGGAATTGGCGCCCGTACTGCCGATCGTCCGCCAGTCGTCCCGACTGGTTGTCATGGGCGACTTCAACTCACTGCCGGCCCAGGACCAGTTCACCAAGCAACAGCTTACTTCTTTCTCGGAGGGGTTTCAGAAGAAATTTGCTCTCCACGGTACGGCGCAATACGATGTCTACGAGCTCTTGCAGTCGGCGGGCCTGATCGACGTCGCTGTTACCCGAGACGATTTAGCCAGCACCGTGCCGACTTCCATCGGCGACGTGACACACCCCCCAGTCCGTCTGGACCGGGCGCTCGTATCGGTTGACTTGGCCTCGGGTATCACTGGTTACGAAGTGATCAAAAATGCCGCTACTCGAGACGCCTCAGACCACTTCCCGGTGGTGCTCGACATTAGCGTTTAGTTCGTACGAACTGGTATTCTCTGATCCTGAGCCGGTCAAGAAGGATGTAGCCGACACACAGCATGGGCCCGAGCCCATTGATGGCCGATTTTATCGGTATGAGAATGAGTGAACTGTAGGCAGCCCGCCGATCGATGCATAGTGGCACGTGTAGTAGCCAGTACAGGACGGTAGCACTTATTCCAATGGTCAGTACGATCGGTTGCGAAAACGCCGCAATGAGGCTCGCAACGACAAGTAGAGGGCCTAGCATCCACAGCAATATCTGCCCGTAACGAACCAGGCAACGGAAGATATAACCGCCAATGTTTGCCACCGCCGAAGCTTGGCGCCAGAACGTCACAGGCGCGAGCAACTCGCCGTAGTACCAGCGTGCCGACTGGCCAATTGCCGTCGTAAAGGCCTTAGGTGCCAGGGCGCGATCAAAGAACGGCACTACTATCAGACTGGCTCGTTCCGCTGATAGGCGGTAGCCCAGCTCAAGATCCTCCGCCAGCGTCTGCTCGGAAAACTGTATATCGCTGCTTAAGAATAACCCGTGGCCGACCACATACATGACATGGGCACGCTCGGGATGTTCGTGCCAGGCTCGCCACTTCGGTATTTCAAAGCAGTATGACCAGCGCGTCTGAAAAACCGCCATGGCTTGGCTCGCAAGCGACCTGGACTGATGGGGCAGATACAGACTGGGCATCTGAAAGACATCCGCCCGTACTGACTGATGCTTGACATAGCGTATGCCCCGAACGTCTGGTCGCGAATCGACGTCGAAGATGGCAAAGTAGTCCGCCTGTTTGCGGTACTTTTTCATGACCCAGTTGAGCTGGGTGCCTTTGGAACCCTGAGCCGCCGGACAGTGCTCCAGCAATAAGTGCGACTGTTGAGATATCAACGCCTGTGCCGTCCGGTAGGTTTCATTGCATGCCCTACTCCCCTCACGTTCGGTCGTCACAAAAATGACGGTTACATTGAGCTTGGCGGCCAGTTTAGCGAAGTAGCCGATGCTTTGCGCTACAACGGACGCCTCACGATAGACTGGTACCAGCACGATAATATTATTTATGGGGTCCGTAGCGGACGTTTCGTGAGGTCGCCGCATATAGCGACGACTCTGGGGAATCTTTACCCAGTACCAGAGTGTCAGGTACAAAAATCCCGTCAGGATTAGACCACTAACGATCATCGGTAGACTCCAGTTGCATCACATAGCGCCCCAGGTCAAGCTGCGCCCCCGACGTCGGAGTTTCGGTGGTCAGTGAATCGTAAAAGGACGCGACTTCACGGGCGATAATGGTATTCTCCTGGGCGCCATCGTGCGTTACGATGGCGACTCCCTCGCAGACCCCACACAGCACGGCATAGGCATCGCGTAAATCCTGAAGGAAGTGCTTGTCCATCCAGAAGTCATCCAGTGGCGGCACACCCTCGCTCGCCCGCTTCAGTTGACGCTCAATCGACAGTTCCGGTTCTACGTCGATATAAGCTACCGCCGTCGGAAGCGCCAACCGGCCAGTCGCAATCGCCTGCTCATACTTAACGACCGTCGGCTCGAGCGATTTAAGGTCCATATAATGGCCATAACCATAGGCGTAGGTTAGATGGGTAAAGTAGGAACGGTCAAATATACCGCTTACCTGCTGCATGCGTCTGGCTTCCTGAGCAATAAACCAGTCGTCAATCGCCAGAATTTCATCGATCGACGTGCCGTTACCAGGAAAAGCATCCACACCAAGTTCCAGCCCAAGCTCAGGAATGACGGGCGTATTTTGAGATGCCATCAGATTGAGCGTCGTGCTTTTTCCGGCTCCGGGCAGTCCTTCAAGAAATAGTGTTTTCACGGTGATTAATGTCACTATACCATAATAGGAACGGTATTGTTACTTAAGTCAACATTATACTATAAGTGTCACGAAGCTCCGTGGTTCCACTCGCCAGTCAGGACTTTCATAAGGATATCAATACGGACTCTGCTGTTGAGGCCTTTTTACAGTGCGGACATATAATCTCATTCATTAGGTACCATTATAGCTAACTTTCGATACCTTGCTATGCCTGACAGTCATCGGTGATGAGTCTTCGCCATAGCGTGACGGTGAGCTTTTGGCCTTTGCGCCATTTGACCTCTTCGATTAGTTCTTTTGGCAGCGTAATCATATAGCTTTGGCCGTCTTCGCCGGTGGTTTGCAGCTTGCGGATATTTTCGTTGCCTTGCTCGGTAGTTCCCATATATTTATGCCTTTCTTGCGTATTAAGACTTATATAATTAATTATATAAGTCCACCGCAACGAAATTTCAAGGGCACCACTGAACTAAGACCGGAGAGCTTCAATCAACGCGATGCTCACAAAACATAGCATTGCCATCAACACTACTACCACCGCCACTGCAGTTTGTCGAAAATTCCACACATCTCTTCGATAAAAATTTCTTCCTTCGACTACGTAATCTTCTGTATCGCAGTACTTACCGCCGCGGACATTGTTAATCCCGTATTTTTTCATATATTTAAGGGTGATCAGATTTTCGCGTTTTTCGGCAAACTCCTTTGTCGCAAAGCCAAGATCTTGCTTATCGAATAGTCTGAGTGGTTTATGTAGCCTTGTCCATCCAGCTGCGCGAATATTCCTGGCATGTTCCCGATACCGCTCTTCCGGGAACTTTGTAGTAATGCCTACGTAGTATTTGCCCTGTTCTAGCTTAAGTATATAGAGGTGCCAATGCTTTTTTATTTCGTTCATTATTTACTATTCTAACTTATGCTCAAGGTTTTTGAGGTATGTGGTGACGATGAACTGACGCCTCAACATTGCTATAGGCAGCAATGCGTTCATTCCTAGCTTGCATAAATTGGGATGTCATCTTCATGTATTCCTTGTACTCTGCAGCACTTTTTGGTACTCCTGCTGACTGAAAGTTGTCGAACGTCGGTGCGATTTTAACGCTGCAGTAGTCACTGGCAACGGCATCTTGAAGAAGAAAGAAGTCTATATATCCTTTAAATGTACTAAACAGCGCAAAGAAGCTTTCGTATCGCTTGATGGTCTCGTACAGCGGACTATCCTCGCCGCGGTAGTACCGGCGAATGCACTCTAGGGTTAAATCAAGTCTATCTGCAATCTGCCTATTAAATCCCCTAAGAGCGTTTATTGTCGGTAGTCCATCAATCTGGCGGCTAGGCCATATCACGATACCCCCAATTGTGTCTGACAGTCGTACGAACTTTTCTAACTCAGCCTTAGGGACTAGCGAAGTTATGGGTTCTGCTTTTTTCCAGGTGGTAAAGGTTGCAATAGCCCGGTCGCTGGATAAAAAGAACTCGCCTAGTTCCGATTTATGATAAAGTCTGTTGTCGCTAATCTTTTTAAGTAAAAATAGTTCGCCGTTCGGCAGTGGTTTGCTCCACAATATGCGGTGATACTCTTGCAGTGTCGGACTGTATTTATCTGAGTCATTCCCTCCAGCTTCGGCTTGAAAGTCAAAATTAACATCTATCACTTGTTCTATATCCCTTCTATGAAATTGCTTGTTCTGGATATATTGGTGTCTATTCCGGAAATTGATGCATTAGCTGTGACAGCTTCGTCGTCAGTACCGAGTCAGGTATGCGCTCTTGTAGCACGTGTAGTATGGCGCCGTACCACCAGCGCTGATCGTCTTTGCCGCTATTAAATATGCTCCAGAGTTCCTCGCCACGGGTTTTGTAGTCCTCAAGTATTGAGATGAGGTTGTGGATTTTATCTGCAGCACTGACAATAACCGCGCCGTCGTCGGCTTGCCACAGGTGTTCCAGATATGCTTCGCTGCGTTGCCGCCAATCGGTAATATCGCTATTTTTTGTGACACCCAGCACCAGCTCGGTCACGCGGTCGCCATATTCTTGGCGCATGGTTTGCTCGCTATAGTTTTCTGGCACATCTTCGAGTATGTCGTGGAACAGGCATGCTATTAGCACATCCTCATCCTCCGTCGCTTCTGCGGCAATCGTCATGACCGAAAATGGGTGGACGATATAGGGAATGTCACTTCCCTTTCGCTGGTGGCGGTCGTGAGCTCTGGCAGCAGTATTGACTGCTTGATACAGCCGTGGGGTGTAATTAATCATTGGTAGTCTCCATTCTGTATATATTAGTAATCAGTTAGAGTGAATCGCTTCTTTGGCGGTTTGCCAGTGGGCTCCGGTAAATCAAAAGCCTTAATGAATAAACGGTACTTCTTGGCTGCTGCCGGATTCATATCTTCAGGTTTTTCTCCGTGGTTATAGCTAACGGTAAAGTCGAGCTCAATAAATTCATCAGCCTCAGCCTCGGCGACCGATTTGTCATTGGCCATGGCTTCATTTTGCTGTTCATACGTTGCACTCTCAATCTTACGGTAGTAAGCATCTCGTGCTGCCAGCAGTCTTTGCCGATACTCCTCTGGCGTTATCTCGTTGTCTTCGGTTGTATGTACAAATACTTTCGGCTTCGGCACTTCAAAGCGCAGCTCCGGTGTAATCCCATGGGGGTCCGATAGCCCGTAATCCTTCAAAAACCACTCGTAGTAGGTGGCATAGATTACGCCGTTTGACTCTGTTGCTTGCTGGAGGGACATGCCACTATTGTACTCGTCTGAATAGTCCAGGCTCATCAGCTGCTCAAGATATTCTTGGCCAATCACGCGGTCTTGAGTAAATTCTCGCCATGCCTCATTGATGGTAGCGGTTCGCCGCTCTACGTTGTACTTAATAATCAGATCTTCGATACGCTGGCGGATGTTGGGACGCACCGCTTCAACGTAGTCTTGCAGTGTTGTCTGTTCCTTGCGTTTGCTAACCTTAAAGTCGGCAGTACGGCCGATAGTCTTCGGGAGCTTAGAGGCCGCTGGTGTATCAATCTGCAGCGATTCTATAAAGCGCGACGGTTTGCTTAGGCAAGTGTCCAGCACGAACCACATCTTCATATCCTTGAGCAGTTCAACATTGACTGTGGTAACGAATATCTCTTCACTATCTTCCTTAAACGGCGATATTATCATCCAGTAAAAGATATAGTTGTCCTTGTCGTCGCCTTTCTTGTGGCGCAAAAAGCCGCCCAGCCGAATAAAGTCACAGCGGTAATCGATGTTTTTAATGAATATTTGATAGTTACCGTCACCGATATGGCGACCGAATACTTGAATCCCGTTCATAGTAGTAACCCCTTCCAGGGGGGCGGCAATAAAGAATGCGGCCTCCCGAACTATTAATTGTTAATAATTCGTAGCCGCAATGGACGCCGTACTGTCACGGCCGCTGTCCTACACTCTTATTATACCAGTATTTACGGCGTTTTGTTTGTCGCGCTCTAGCATGTCGACGCGCTCGTGCAGCTCCCGCGCAAACTCATGGTCGCGCACTTGCTTTACGATATCGGCAAAACCAGCCCCATCGATCTTAAAAGCCTTCTGACAATGAAGTCATATAATCTCGTTCATCTCTATTACCAAGCCTCCTTGCTTGTTAAGTGGTACCCCATACAGCTGTCGCAGACGTAGTAACGCACTGCTCCGTTTTCTTTGTTGAACTTCAAAGCTACTTTTGCTTTAAATTCGCTTTCGTATAGGAATTTATTTCTATAGGCTTGATGACAAAAAACGCGGCTGTCATTTTTTAGCGATATATGGTCGTTACTGCGTGCTTTTTGAATCTCAAGCCATTGGCGGTTAGTTAGCTTGCTCATTATCTTGAGCCTTTTTAAGCTTTTTGATACGTTCGACTCGTCGGTCGGTGTTTACTACAAGTTTTGGTATTTTTTTGCCTTGCGCCAAACCTAGGGGGTTTAGAATGTCTTCTCGTACTGGCTTGTCACCGTCTCCCCTAACTACAAGATTATTGATCTGCCCCAGAATACCTGCCGAGCTTTCTATTAGCATGTATCGGAACGTAGCTTCTGGCGAAATTGTTATCTCAGTCGGGTCGCAGGCGAATAAATTACTAAGGGGCTCCACACTAAGGTCGTCCTGCTCGCCGTACTTGGCAAGTTCGAATTCTTCATGTTCGATCGCTTCATATTTGCCTGAATTAACCGGTACGATCGCAGATATTTCCGTTAGTGATATTAGTTTAGCAATGGATTGGCGATAGTTTGTATTCCAGTAGTTTTCTGTGCGGAACTGTACCAAGAAAATGCCATCTGTCGCGTAGTCCGTAATGCTCAGTTTGTGACTGTGCTCTTCTAGCTCTTCTGCACTTATTTGTATTTCATCTGGCAGTGTTAAGTCTGAAGGGTCAGTCGTTGGCCGTCCTTCCTCGTCAAACTTTTCATGAAACACCTCGGATATTGAATTGACTTCTGCAGCTAAAAAGTCTAAGTATTGTGCGAATGTTATGTGTCGTTCTGGTGACAGCGTAAAGCCATTACGTAATAGCGCTGTACCGCTCCGGGTATCGGCCTTTTCTAACGTGCCGTAGAATATACCAAGTTTATTTTGTACCAGGACCGCTTCCCGGTCATATCTAAATTTTTTGATGCAGAGACAGAATTATCTGCCAAGAGACTATCCTCCTTGAGAATCCAATATAATGATGATAATGATCCGAATTCTCAGTAGATCATTGCTCGGATAATATGCCGAGATAGCCCATACGTCAAGTTTGCTTTCTGAGAACCTCCCAAGTAATAAAAGTCAGCACATGTTATTTGTCATGTTTTATGGTAGGTAAGATCACTGTGATAACTTCTTCGTCTTGTTGCTTTTTTCTTTCCCGGTCTCTCTTTTTGCAGTTGCAGCCTCTCTTTTAGTTTTCTCATGGCGGATTCTTTTTCTATCCCAACGAGCTTTTATGGTATTCCTTCTTAACTCTCGCGGGTCTGGCTTTCTTGTTTCCGATCGCCACCATACGTAAAGGACAATGATTGACAGGGTAATTCCAAAAGATGCATCCATAATCTTCTCCCCATTGTACTATGCAGCCTCGTTAACTTTATCGCTGGCTGATTCATGTGGCATAGGGCGAATATTTATCGTTGACGATGTCGAGGAATTTGACGGTTTTTCCACTGGTCCAATCCATGATGCGACATTATTTTCCGGTGTGTTTCGTATATTATTCATGCGGCAACCCTCGCACTCTATCTTTATTTTTTGTGGCTTCTCCTTTGATAGTAAGCTGAGGCTTAATTCATTCTTCGAAACCTCTATGGGTTTTTTATAGTCGGCCTGCACGACATTGGTATTACATACCTCAAGCCGTCCATCTGCCAGATGTTCCAGCTGATTATTTGAGCGAAGTGTTCTAGTTGTTCATCGGTGAGGCTTTGCTTAGACTTTAGTTTTAGCTTGTTGGCGCAAAAGTCTTTATAGAAATCATCGAGGGTGAGCAGCATGTTCTCACGCGCTATTAGCAGATTATCGCCCTGCCATTCGTAGCCATAGCTAGCTTTTAGAGCTATCTCGGCATAGTGAAGCCATTCCTTTTTGGTTTTGCTATATTCGCTAACCACCTGAAGTTTGCGATCGAAGAACCCGACGCGATTTTTCGGAATTATAACAACGCCAGTGTTAGCAGTAGGATTATAGCGGCCAGCTATGAATGGCGCTTCACCGCAAGTTATCTCTAGGCGACATTCAGAAATGTAATCTACCCAGTTATCTTGACCTACAGGCCAGTTTTCACTCGCCCAGTCTATAGCTAGGTTCATTTCTTTCACAATCTTGAGCGGCGTAAAGACCTCGGCCTTGTCTTTGCGTGCGGTATTTTTGCTCTTCCTTGCTTTTGGCTGCGCGGGGTTGGATTAACTTACCATTTACTCCGGTAATTTGCTCGCGTTTGATTTGCTTTGTTGGCGCATAATCCTTGCCGACTTTATGTAACTATCGGTTGCCCAAATGATATTGAACGGTCGGCTAGGTTTGTGGCGTGTCCTGTCGATCAAAAGAATATCTAAAACACGTCCGCGATTGCGGAGAGTGTTCTCGCTGATATCGATTTTGATTTGAGGAGCCATATATATCAGAACTACACCATTGGCTTGACGCGGGTTTCGATGAAGTCGATTTCTTCTTGATTTAGGCCATATTTTTTGTAGAGTTGTTGGTCGATTTCTGCGATTGATTTAGACCAATCGATGTCGGAATTTGGAGTAAAGTCTTGAAGGGGGACAAATGTAAATGCATCCTTATAGTTGAAGACCGCCGTCTTCTTAACACCTACCATGGCACGGAAAAACTTACTTTTTACATACTTAAGTAAACTCTCGGCCTCAAATGCATTATCGAATTTGCCTACCTCTAGGAAGGTATCAGTACTAATGAGCATCGGCACGCCGACATCGGCGTACTGAAAACTTCACCAAAAACACCGCTTCCGTTTGCGCGTGGTAGTAGTACTTTATAGCTCATTGCACCTTCGTGATTCTTTTTAAGTGCATCATAGGGAATAAAACGATGTACACGCTTACCCTTTAAGAGACCGATCACTTCCCAGTCATTGTCTTTTTGGCGGACCTCGCTGAATCGCTCAACTTTTTCGTTGTTTTTGACAAACAGATCGGAGATGAATCCGTAAGGATTCCTTGAAAACACTAGTGTCTTCATGGAAGCTTAGGATTCCTTGAAGTTCGCGCCTACGGCGCGGAAGTCGATTTTATCAACAATACTCGTTAGCTCTGGATAGCGAATAATTATGTTATCATCAAGCTTGTTAGACAAGGTTATGTTTTGCTCATGAACTTCGCCATGCTCAACTAGTGAGTAGTGTGTTGTTCCGTCGTAGTTTCTATCTAACACGAAGTAGCAAACGCCACCTTTGATATCGACACCACTAAATAGATCTTGTGAGTTAGGATGAAGCGTAAAACTCTTAATCCCTAGACTTTTCATGTCTGCTACAAAACCACTAGTTTCTTTGTATGGTCCACTTTCGCCACTCATCCATCGTGCTGGCATGACTAACGTTACTAGGCCACCGAGCTTAGCAGATTCCTTAACAAAGTCAGGATATATACTACGAGACATCTTATTCGTACCTGACTCTAAGGTTATCTTGATACGGCGGATTCCCCACAACAGCGTCAAATTTCATCATACTTCCTCCATTTCCAAATAATTGTGCGAGTTTTGTTGTGGCGGTTCCATCTTTCGCCTGTGGCAATAAGTCATGTTGGACAAAATTATTACTACTTATAGTATGCTCAGTATCAAACCCGAATATGTAACTCGTTGTGATTCCATGCAGTACACCGGTTGGCGCTAATCCATACACCTGATTTTCGAGTATGTGCTTCAGGCATTCGGCATCACTACTATAATTATGGCGCGTATTTGTGAAAAGTTTCTTAACTATTTCAGTAATATACATGCCCGACTTCATATATAGGTCAATAAATGTGCTGTCGGTGCGGCGAAATAGTTCTGGCTGTTCTTTTTCGAGTCCGTCAACCATCATCTTAACGACTTTTCGGGGGGTGAAGATCTGGTTGTTCTTTTGGTTCGGTATCAACTCAAAAATATCTTCATCGGTTTCAAAATAGTTGGCACGCTTTTGCTTTTCCGCCACAAACTCTGCAATGGATGCATTGAACTTGTACTTATGGAACACACCCTCGAAGCGCTGGCGTTCGTCATTGTCGTTGGTGTATTCAAAACCATCGCGGAGTTTATGAAATTCTTCCTTGGTAATGTTCGTTAGGTCGATGAAATCTTCATCACTGATCTGATCGTCGAAGTTATCGATAGTAATAACTTCGCGTGATGAATTAGCCATTACAAACATCGGAATCGTACGCGTAAAGGCGCGAAGGTGCTCGCGAACCTCTTCCTCCTTTGACTTTTGAACGGTTTTAACGACTTGGTCTTCTTCTTGTTCTACTTTGGTCTGCACTAGATCCTGCTCAATGACGGCGGCAAGATTTTGCTTCAATACTTCTGAATCTTTATCTTCACTGCTATCAAACTCAGCTACTACGAGCTTGATTTTCTCAGTCGCCTCTTTGCGAGCTTCATCTGCTTCGGCAGCGGTCCACTTATATTGCTCTTTTAGCTTGGCTATCGGAGCCTCTACGAGTGCCTCTACCTTAGAGGGCAACATGTCGATCGTTTCTTCTGGTGTTGCTTGGTCAAGCACGTTATCAACGACGCGGTCAATATTGGCTCGGTATATCTTTTCGCCCAATATGACACCGGTATTTTCATTGATCTTAGTTTGCTTTTCCTGCTCTAGCTTGCGGGCATCATCAAGGTCGAGCGTTTGCTTAGTTGATTCAGCTCGTTTGTTCTTTTCAACAGGCATTTTATCGAGGATCTCTTCGACTTCTTTCGGAAAGTGGAACACGCCCTTGATGTTTTCGTTAAACAACAGGTTGGTCATGAATCGGGCCTGGACAATTTCGGTAGCAGCCAGGGCATTCGGGAAGGTTAATACTTTTTCGGCATCAAGCTCAACCATCTTGCCATCTACGTCCTCAGAGATAACCGGGAAGTAGTTGAGGAGTTCTTTATATTATCTTTACGTTCGGCTTCGGTTATTTCGCCATTTGCCGCACTAGGATTAAGTGCGTTTGCGAACGTTTCATAAATCTCGAGTACACGCGTAGGCGCGAAGTCGAACAGGTAAGCTGACTTTTTTGCCTTAACCTCGCCATCTTCAGTGAACCTATACGGGTTTTGAGCACGGAAGGCGGCTTGCATATATTGCGATGGTGTCTTGATATCGGTAAGCATCAGCACCGCGCTCCACTCCTTAATGGTCACGCCAGTTGTGAGCTGGCCACAAGAAAGTGTAATAGTGCGTGGGTTTTCGACAATAGCCTTTTTAACCTTGTCGAATGACTTTTCATTACCCTTGAAGTCTGCCTCTTCTTCGTCGAATGATCGGCCGTCACCAGCTGCTACTACGATTTTATAATCTTTGAATACATCATCTTGCTTGAGTAGTTGTTCGAGAGCTTTGACTGACTCGACACGATTGCCGACATACCAAAACGTATGACGAAGCTGATCGCGCAGCTCTGGTGTAGAAAATGGATATTTTTCGTTGCTTGAAAGGTTGCGCAGGAATTCACGCACATCGTCTTCATGAACGAATTTTTGGTTTTTGGTAGCAAAAAACTCGTTGAGATCGAAGGCATAGTCGCGAGTTTCATCATCAATATCGATACCTTCATTTACCTCGTCGGCTATCATCTGTGAAATGCGATATGTATAAAGGCGGAGATCGGGAGATCCGAGTGTGGACCGCTTACACCTACTAGTGGGTCATTTAGCTCTGCTTGCTTGGCTTTTTGTTCATCGAGGTACGTCCAATTGAATATAGCTTCTCGAGCAAATTTCTGATTAGCTATTGCCTTGAAGGGAGTACCTGATAGGTGTAAGGTGCGGCTACGTTTGACAATATTGAAAGCCTCATCAGTACGGCCAGTATCGATACCTTCATGCGCTTCATCAATAACTAACAGATCCCATTCCAGATCAGCAACCCATTTCAGTTTGTCGTGAGGACCACCAAAATATTTAGAACCTTTAAGATCTTGTAGCGACAAGAATGTAATCATTGGCTTGTCGTTGCCCTCTATTGTGTTGTACTGTTCGCGGCTTAGCGATTTACGATTGGCAAGTGATGCTGTATCCGAGATAAAGTAATAGCCGTCGATGAATGTATCAAAATCATCAAACCATGAATTTGCGATGGCGGGGCGGTTGGTGACAATGAGTACTTTTTTGGCATTGAGTTTCTTGGCTAAATCATAACTAGCGAGCGTTTTACCAAAGCGAGGCTTTGCATTCCAAAGAAATTCGCCATTTTTATGCTTTTCGAAGTATTCTTGGGCTTTAGTAACGGCATCATCTTGCTCTTTCCTAAGATCATAGGCTATTTTACCGTTACTAGTTTGTAGGGCGGCAAAACCTTCATTGCGAAAACTATCAAATAACTCCTTCGATTTTTCTGGAGTGCCATTAAAGTAGTACCATTCGGTACCGAGTTCTTTTCGATTTTCAATGCCATTTTTATCTAGAAATTTGTGAAACGCCTTATCTTTGAAGTCCTGTTGTGAACTGGTGAAAAACGCCGGTGCGCTCCAAATTCATCTCATACTTCATATGCTTTGCTGGAGTTTCTGTTTGTTCGCGAATTCGCTTATTTACATCCTTGTATTCCGTATAACCTATCTTCTGCCAGCCCTCATTTTCCTTAAATTCGGGAAGTGTATAGGAGTATATTTGCGGGTAAACTACTTTTGTGGTTTTTATCTTAGGCAATTGGAGCTCTTTATTCTGTCGTTCCTCATTCATAAAATCTATACTACCTCTGTTCACCTGAAAATACCAAATCTATACATCTGTTTTTGAACTGTTCGGCTAGTCGTTGTCGAATGATTCTTTAATGAATGGCCAGTCGTATTTAAGCGCTATAGTTTTGCGGTAATAGTAGCCACGACGGTCTAGCGGAAAACCTTGCTTCGCCATGTAGGAAGTAAAACGGTAGAATCTTCGTTCGACTTCGTAGCTACGCCTGTCTGTTTTGTGCAATGGCGGGAACATAAAGCGAGCCGGTACTAAGTTACCGATACCTAAATGGTGTACTCCTGGTATATAACACATAACTAAGATGGTTTTGGACCAGATTTCGATAAGCCTTTCCATACAGCCAGTCTATACTACATATTATGAAGCCGAATATATATCTGGATATTGATGGTGTGCTGCTAGCGAATGATCTGCAGGCGGCAAACTACGCCAATGAATTTTTGCGCAAAGTATTGGCAGAATATCCTGACACGACTTACTGGCTGACGACGCACTGCAATGGCGATGCATCGGTGCCGATTGCACATGTTGGCCATATGTTTGCGCCTGATGTTCAACAACTTATGGCACAGATAAAACCTACGAGCTGGGATGTTGCAAAGACGCGCGCTATTGATTTTGACAAGCCATTTCTATGGTTTGATGATGATTTGTTCTATGAAGAAAAAGAAGAGTTGTTGGCCCATGGCGTGTTAGATAACCACATTATGGTAGATCTTGCCACCAACACAGACCAGTTAGCCAATTTTATACAAAGCTTTCCTCTGCCTGTCGGCGCCTAATAAGGTCGTGACGGTTAGTTTACGGCTAGAGGATTAGCGAGTTTGCGATTCGATGAGTTCGATAGCTCTGTCGAGCGAAGCGTGGTTATACGCTTCGCTGCTGGCGACAATTGGTTCTTCGCTGCCGTCTTTGCCGGGGAGCCATACTTGCACATCTGGCTCACCGCCGTCCGATGAAATATGAATCTGGCCGAGCACAAGCACCTTTTCTGGGGTGGGCATTACGTAATTTACAACCGCACCAAACTCAGTTGGCATATCGCCATTTTGGCGTACCCACACAGGGGGAATTGGGCGGCCGTTGTGTGCTGCGTCGGTAGCGTTATGTTTCCACTGCCCCAGAACATCGTTTACGTATGCATCATAATCGGCTGGTGCATAAACATGCTGCTGCTCAAAACGCGCCGCTGGAGATTCTGAAAGTTGTTCTGACATAGCTGAACACCTCATTTAAAACAACAATTATGTAGTAATTATGGGTATTATTCAAGTTGAATGGGTCAACCGCGATACGTATTTGATAATACTATGTGGGTAATCTAGTCTATTTGCTGGATCGCATAGCGCGGTAGCGCGTGGCGGTCATGTAGAGGCCAAACATGATGAGCCAGATGGTTTGCGGGTACGACACAATACGCTCCATGGTGCCCTGCCCTAGGCCTAGCGATATGCCGCCGACAAATAGGCCAAAGGCGACGAGCGAGAGCACTCCTGACAAAAAAGTATAGATACGAAAGTTGCGGCGGGCTTGCTGGATAGCAAACGCCAATACGACAAGGCTGAGGTTGCCAACACCCAGTGCCAGGAACGCGCCGATGGCGTGCATCCAGCTAATGGTGTTTTCTGGATATAGCCCCACTAGCACGGTGCCCAAACCAGCTAGGCCCATAAGGCCAAAGCCGATGCGCGAGGCGCGGCTGCGCCGAAACTCGGTATAGATCAGCTGTGAGCCAACTGCCATGGTAATGCCTAGCATAATAAACGAGGCGTTCATGAGCCCGTGCTCTGGCGAGCACACGTAGCGGCTGGCATACAGGCCGCAGGCGGTGTTGCCCAGATCGCTAATGACATTAGTGGTCCAGCTATAAGCTGGCGACCACGCTGCTGCGGCGACCAATTGAGCGGCAAAGTACTGAAAGCTCAATATCCAGACCACCGGGCCAAGCAGCGGATATTTGTCGGTAAAGACTGCTATGCGGCGTATGGGATGTGGCATACAAGCATCATAGCACTACCCTTGCCTGTTGGCATTTACCCCTGTTAGTTTGGCCAACGTATATACGCGCGTATATACGTCCGTATATACGTTTGTGCTAGTATGCGCTTATGGCTAAAGAAACATACATCCGCAAACTACAACGCGTTAGCAGCGACAGCTATACGCTGAATATCCCTAAAGAAATCATCGACAAATTCGGCTGGCGCGAAAAGCAAAAGCTGGAGATAAGCCTAAAAGGCCGCAACAAACACATCACTATCAAAGACGCCTAAGCGCTTACTGTTGTGGGGCTAAAACTTTATTGTAGTACTCATGCAAGTGCTGTTTTTCGTCATCCGAAAGAAACTTGGCGTCGGGTTTGAGAAGTTCTGCTAGGTCTAGCCAAGCAAAGCGAGCGTGCTCGTCCGATAACTCGACATCGCCGCCTAGATAATTGCAGCGGAAAAAGATGGTCGCGATGTGGTGCGTAGTATCAGCTTTGGTGTACTGGCGCTTGCCGACGAATATTGTTGGCCCTATATCGAGCTGAAGGGTTTCGCCCGTCTCTTCGGCTACTTCACGCAGCAGCGCTTCTTCCCATGGTATATTTCGCTCTGTTTCGTCTACCCTGCCGCCCGGGAAATCAATGCTTCCGTTAGATTTGAATAACACCAGAACCTTGTCGTTATCTATGACGAGTGCCTTGATGGCCATTTGGTATAGTGCATGATTGGATAAACCCATGTGCATGAGTATAGCTTACATTTACCGATATGTTTTGAGAGTCCTTGAGAATTACAAAAGCGAGAGCTATCGCACAGGCCGCAACAAACACATCACCATCAAAGACGCCTAAGCGCTTAGAAGCGAATTGGTATGGTTATGGTGTCGTCGTTGCTAGGCAAGCCAGACGGATTGTCCCGTTGCAGTATGAGCGTGCCACTGCCCGTTGGGTTACTGGAATAGGTCAGTTTGGCAGAGAACGGTACGAGTTTGTTTGTCATCCAATCTCCGAGGACGGTGGCGGTCGTTTCGGCGACGACTTTTCCGTCGCTATCTTTGAGTACTACCGGAAAGCTGGCTTCTGAAGACCAATTACCGGGGACTTGGCCAAGGACTGCCACGGGGCTGCTGACGGTGGCGTTTTTGGCTGGATGGTAGAGGGTAATCTGCACTCCCTTTGGAGATTTGTAGCTGGTGCCAGAGTCGGCAGTGATTGAGGTTTTGCTGGATTGATTGTTGGTGTCGCCCTGCTGTTGGCTTTGGTTTTTGATGCCGGCTTGTAGGGCGCTCACTTGTGACTGCAAGCTATCTATTTTGTCTTGCCTGTTGCGGTAGAGCCAGTAGCCACCGGCAGTGATGCCGGCAATCAGTAATATGCCGATAATTACGGTGATGAAATAGGTGCGTTTTCGTGCCATAGCGGTCCCCTTTCTGTGGTTAGGATTGTGCTGCTTGCGTGGCTTGCAGGACGCTGACGCGGTTGCCTTCGCTGTCGCGGAACGTTGCCCAAGTGCCGACGCCTGGAATCTCGCTGGGTTCGCGCAACACACTGCCGCCAGCGGCTTTGACATCGGCGAGAGCCTGGGAAACGTCGTCGACGCTAATGACAAATGACGGTTCGGGAGAGTCTGGGGCGTCACTGATCGGATAAAAGCCGCCATTGATCGCCCCGGGGGTCATTACCATACGGTTTTGGTCGGTGTCGGCTGTGGCGGCAGTAATGTAATTGCCCATGGATTCGCCGGTGTCTTGCATGCCCCAGCCAAAAGCATCTTGATAAAATTTAGTCACACGAGCGCCGTCTTTGTACGGCATCTCGAAGTGCACGACGGGATTATTACTCATACGCTCCCCCTTTGCTTAGTAACTGTATTGTAGAGGGCGCGGGCCGGTGCGGCTGTAAGAATCTGTATATATCGGACTTAGTCGCGGTGGTGCTGGGCTGGGTCGTTGGCGTACTGCTCGATTTGCTCCATGTCGATGGCTGGCTGGTAGCCACTGGCTCCTGGCGATGGGTGTTTGCCATCAACGAGCTAACGTCCCAAAAAAACACAGAACTATTCGCTATCGTTTTCTGGGTCGATGAAATCACGCAGGAGATGCTTGGTTAGTTCTAGGTTACGACCAGGGCACGTACCATTGGCGCAGGCGGTAACAAAGTCGCCCAACATTTCCCGTATATCGGCTGCATTGGTTTCGATATCGCAGACAGCTTCGTAAAACTTGTCGGCTTCCATTGCTTGCTGGACGGCAACGCACGTATCAGGTTGGCCATTACATTTGCCAATGTCGAGACCTAGCATGTCCAAGCTCCATTGTTGCGGCTAGGAATTGTCATGATTAGCCTCTTCATTTACATAATTTTCAATTTCTTCAAGGGTGTGGCGCACTTTGTAGCGGTTGGCAATAACATCATGCGCACCGCCCAGTGCTCCCCACACAGCTCCTTGTGCCATGTGGCTGATAAGCTCAGCTCCGAATTCGCCAGCATTCAATAGCCGACGTCTAAAACTTGGTATTTCGCGTTGCGGGATGTGTTGCTCGGTCATAACGAATTGCCTATGAGCATAGCACTGTTGCACATAAATGAAAAACATCAGTAGTGCGTACGGTCGCATGGTTTGAGTCTCGGCGGCGGAGTTGTGGACGCGTATTTGCGGTATTAAACATTATATTTCTCATCAGCTTCTTTGCCTCGGACAATATTATCCTTGTACCCTACCGATACGGTGCATATACTCCTAAGTAATGGAACGTGTAACTATGGGTTGGGGATCGTGCCGCTAATGCCTAAAATACGGCTGCGCGGTCAGACCAAGGATGTGTATATAAAGCCGCCGTTTGCTGGCTTGGACGGCAGCGTCGATGGCTTGTCCTCTAATTTGCGAGCATTGCGCTTGGCACTCACCATCAGCGACCTGCTGCTGTCGATGGGCGTGCCAGCAAACAGCGTGGTGTCGAAGGCGCTGGACGTGACCGAAAAGTTTTGTAGCCGACCGGTGCACATTGATGCGGTGTCGAACCTTATTATGGTGTCGCAACTGCGAGGAGAGGCCGAGGAACCCCTAACGCTGATTCGCCCCGTTGCCATGCGCGATATCAATAATATGACCGTGCAGTCGGTGCAGAAGCTGGTCTATCACATACGGGAGGGCGAATACACCCTGGAGCAAGCCGAGTCCGAGCTCGAGGCAATTCTGAAGAACCCGATTGTATACCCGGGCTGGCTCGTCACCGCCGGTAATGCCAGCATTGCGGCGGCGGTTTCGCTGATGTTTACCACCAATTGGCGCGTGGTGCTGGTGACGTTTGTCATTGGTGTGTTTGTGAGCCAACTGTTGGTATTGTTGACGCGCCGGCTGATACCGCCCTTCTTCCGCCAGGCGGCCGCAGCGGCTTTTGTAACCATTGCAGCGGCGCTTATAGCGATGATGTCGCGTAATGGCGTGGAGTTTTTTGATGGTATGAACCCGACGCTCATCGTGGTGGGCGGCATTATTATGCTGGTGGCCGGCTTGGTTATTGTCGGAGCCATCCAAGATGCGATTGAGGAATATTACGTCACGGCCGTGGCCCGGCTATTGAAGGTGGGCATGCTAACGACCGGCATTGTGATTGGTATATTGATTGGCCTGTATACGGCGCGGAAGGCCGGCATCGGCATAGCCGTGTCGCCCAACCCATTACACGTCACGGCACTGCATTTTCAGATTGTGGGCGGAGCCGTGGCGGCTGCCGCCTATGCACTCGGCACCCAAACGCGCATGCGGGCAATTGCCTGGGCGGGGGTGGTTGGTGGCGGTGCGCTGACGGTCGCCTATTTGGCGCGGTCACTGGATATATCGATTATCCCGGCCAGTGGTGTGGCGGCGATTTTTGTCGGCCTGGCGGCTGCGCTGTTTTCGCGCTGGTGGCGGACACCGTCTTCGGGTATTATCGCGGCCGGTATTGTGCCGCTGGTGCCGGGGCTGGCGCTGTATAACGGACTGATGCAATTGGTTAATTATCCGCCCGGCGACCCGCTGTTTTTTAGAGGACTTGGCACCTTATTTACGGCCGTAGCTACGGCGCTGGCCATAGCCGCGGGCGCTTCATTTGGTAGTATTTTGGGTGCGCCGGTTAACCGCAAGCAAACACATAAGCGCAACTTACTCCCCTTTATGAATTACATGCGTCGCCAGTTGCATGCCGAGAGTGGCTTGCGAATGGCGTCATTGGCACTTCGCCGCGCCAATAACGGCCGGTGGCCGACCGATAAGCAGTAAAATATTCTTGCAGAGATTCGCTTTTGTTCTTGTGGACTCATACCGTTGGTATAACCCTATTGCTCAGAATATAATCTTGAACGTGTTCAACATTGCATTCCTGCGCATAGGCTTATCTGTACGAACGTGCATGCGTAAAGCGAAATATGACAAGCAGACAAGAAAAAAGGTTGTTTACGGAAATCCCGTAAAGGTCCACATTCCTGTCGGCTTGTCATATTTCGCGCTTCCCGCCGGAGGTCTGGTGGTTAGCTGACCGGTGCCAGCTTCGTCAGGTAGTGGCGGTCGAAGTTGATATCCTCGTAGTTCTCGATGTTGTGGCTGGCCATGATGCCGGCGACAATCTTGGGTTCTTGCTGATCCCAGGTGGTATCGATTTGGAGGATGGCCTCGATGCTGTAGGCATGGAACCCATCGTCGGTGCTCTGTACGTGGTACAGGCGGCTAATACGGCTGGGGTGCTGGGTAACTATGACGGTGATCATTTGTTGCCTCTCTCCTCATTAGGCGATAAGCCTACAAGCCATGGACTTGAATGTGTTTTCTCTGGTGAATACACAAGATGAGGAGCCGGCCCGTATGCGGATGTATGAGGCGGCTTCTCATCTTGTGTTAGTCTGCTTGTCAAAGAACTTTGGAAGCATAAACCTCAACAAAGTACATATACATTACAATAAAACAGAAGAGATTACAAGTATAAGGTTTATCTCGCTTTCATCCTTTTGTACTCATTAGCGTGAACGCGTATTCGTAAAGTGAAATATGACAAGCAGACAGGGTGAAGAAGGAATATCCTTCTGAGAGTGCACACCCTGCCTACTGTCATATTTCACTGCATGTGAAGCTGTTGTTAGCTGACTGGCAGGCGCCATTCGTTGCTGACCCGATAGTCGAAGGGCTGGATTTGTACCGATGCATTGTCGAACGCCATGGCGAACGACTTACGTGCGCTGTGCTTGAGCTCGTCGATGGTGTAGTAGCGACGGTTGCTGAGCTTGGCGGGCGACAGCATGAGGTTGAAGACCCTGAAGGTGTCGTTGGGTGTCATGCTGTTGAAGATGTAGAACGGTTCGTCGGTGGGGTCGGCGGCAAGCTTGGCGCCAGCGAATACCAAGTTGATACTCCTGGTGTTGCCAATCTCTAATGCGCCCCGAAAAGCTTCAAACACCAGCGGCTCCGCCTCGTTCCAGCCCTTGTCTGGCTGAAGCGTTGCAACAATGCGAACGCGTTGGCAGTACGGGTTGTTCTCGGCTTCTGCCTGGTAGATAGCTGTGCGGGGATTGGTGTGGAAGTAGCGGTGAATGGTAATGGTCACGTCTATCATCTCCTCCTCATTAGGCCGTGTGCCTACAAGCGAATGCTTGGATGTGTGTCTCTCTAGATACACAAGATGAGGAGCTAACGCGTTTTACTATAAATGCGTTCGATACTCACCTTGTGCTGTCTGCTTGTCAAAGTGCTTTGGAGACTCTCCCGAATCTCTACAAAACCAAACTATCTTATCATTATATTGTTAATTTAACAAGGGTGATTGGATAAGACCTAGCGGCCACCACCGCCACCGCCACCACCGCCACCGCCAGAAAAGCCACCACCGCCCATACCGCTACTACCACTGCTCGATGGTGAGCTATAGCTACCGGCTACGCTCGTAAAGTTAGACATAGACGTGGCGAAGACTGCACTGTTAAAGCCATTGGGGCTGACGTACCAGCTCGGCGAAAGATTTTGCTGCTCGTAGTAATCGCCCAATACTTTGCCCCATTCTTTTTCGAGTCCAAACAATATGGCGTACGGCAGCACTCGTTCGTACAGGTGAATGATTTGCGAGCGATCGCTGGTGTCGACGCCAACTTTTGCAGCACCATCCGGACTTTGTAACGCAGCGATGCGCTCAGTTTCGGCCTGGGCGATATAATCCTTGAGCCCTTTGAGGTATTCTTGCAGCGCTTTACCCTGCTCGGTCAGCGGACGGATGTTGACGCCAATCACTATCATGATTTGGACATAAACTATGCCCACAATAACCAACGCAAACGAGGCGATGCCCGGATCTGAGCTGCCTAATTTAAAAGATATAACGAAGGCGTTGAGTGCAGCGAGAATAAGTGCGGAGATTCCGAGTGCATACACGGTGGCGCGCATTGTTTTCGCTTCTCGTATGAGATTACGCGAGCTGACACTTTCTTTCGCAATCCGTTTGTTGAGCTTTTCGAGCTTACTCATCAGCGATGTATCCATCCTGCCGCCAATAGGATACCTACTGCCGAGGGCCGGATTGGCACCGAACAATGCCGTAACGACTGCTAGCTCATCGCTATTGAGGTCATCGAGTGATAACAGCTCGAGTTCATATGATTTCCTCAAATAAAACTGGATAAAAAAGCCATTTGATTTTGGCTCTGTCTCGTATAACCGCAAATTGTGCCGTACGGTCAGATCGATGTATTGGGCGGCAAACTTATTACGAGCGCGGGGGTAGACTTGCGCCGCCTGTAGAATGCTGGTTTCTTTGGGAGGTAGATATTCGCGGACAATGGAGCCACGGCCAGGTGCGCCCTTGCCTTTTTTGAACTTGAGCCAGAGGGCAGTAATAAGACCTGCCGCCATGTAGGTGGAAATTAACAGAGGTGCCAAATGAGCCAGCCGTTCACCGATAGTAGGTTGGTATGGAACAAAGGTATCTTTGGCAAATTGCATAACGGCCGTGAGGTTGCCGCCGGTGCTGAGTGGTCCTGATGAAAAAGTAGCGCTATCATCAGTGGTGCTGCTCTGTATGCATGAGGCATTCGACCCTGCCAGGCCTTGATAACAATCGATTTTACCGGTAAAGCCCGGCTGGACTTGGTCGCTAAAATGAAAAGTAGCCGTGACATTACCAAAACGCTGCTTCCATTCGGTGCCGTTGATGTCCCAATACAATTCCTGATGGTTGCCAAAATCTTTAATTACATCATGCAAGGTGTAGCTAAAGGTATACTGCTGCGAGCCAGTAACGTATTGGTCGGTTCCCGTCTCTACTACCTTGTTGTTGTTTTGGGTGTAGGTGCGGTAAATCGGTTCTGGCTGGCCGTTGCGCGTTACGGTGACGTCACTTATCTCTACACTGTGGCCGTCGTAGACGCGCGGGATGGCACGTACTAACCCTTTGTTTTGGTTGTAGGTGGGAAATGCGACGGTTATTTGTTCGGTTACTTGCATAACCGAATGGTTATCAGCATCTTTGTCGAGGTAGTAATCGCCTTGAAAATTGCTAATGATAAAATCGTTAACGTCTGCAGCGGCCACGGACGTAGGCAGTTGGATTCCGAGGAGTACAGTCAGGCACAAAAGTACCAACAAAAACAGTCGTTTCATGCCTGTAGTATATATGGAAGAATCCGCTGACGCCATCACTAGCCATATGCGGTAATTGCTGTACACTAGGTACCTATGAATCAAGACAACACCCCACTCGAAGGAACCAAACTAGCAAACTTTAATCCGGTTGACTCGGTAGCCGAATTGCAGGTAACCGATATTACTGAAGGCACCGGCGACGTTGTGCCAGAAGGCGCCACCATTACGGCGCACTACACTGGCGCACTGTGCAAAGATGGCACCATCTTTCAGAGCTCGCACGATTTTGGCTCACCAGTCACCTTTGGACTCGACCAAGTCATTGGCGGCTGGACTAAGGGCGTACCTGGCATGAAAGTCGGCGGCGTTCGGCGTTTGGTGATACCCGCAGAACTCGCCTATGGCGAGCACTCACCAGCTCCAAATATTCCTCCAAACTCCGACCTCGTGTTTGATATTGAACTCGTCAATCTAAACTAAACAGATTTTCGTACCGATACAGGAGTCCGGCAACGGACTCCTTTTTGGTATTTATCGCTTGGCTTAACGTTTCGGTATGGCGGGTGTATGATGGCTAGTATTAATTTTTGAAGTAATTACTATGCCAGGCGACCGAAAAGAATTTGATAGAGCCAACAACCGATGGCAACAATTGCACGAACAGCAGGCCTATAGTATGCCGGCGGAGCTCGGCAAGGTGGCGATTATGTGTTCGTATAATTATGATGCGAGTGCAAGTGAGTATGACGACATCGAGGAATTCGCCAGCGAAGCTTTTGAGTTTGAACAGCACTACCGTTTGCGCCAGAGGGATGTAGAAATTATAGAGGACGCAAATAGTGATGATATGCGCTCGATTCTACGTGATCCATCCTTTTCTAGTGTGATTACCATTGGCCACGGCGCCTTACCGTATATTTATATGCATAATGGAAAACGGCGGCTGTTTTCCCCTGACGGAGATTTTGAAACGGTCAATAACCGCGTCGACTGGCGGGATGTATCACGCATGGCTGATCACCTCAAAACGGGTGCGTTTGTGCAGCGGCACTGCGGTAATTACGCCCGCCGGTTGTCGGTACCGCTGGGAACATTTGCGGTTGTAAGTCCGAGCAACGTGTGGGCGCCCGTAGGGTCATACTTTTCGCCCAGGAACCTACAAGATCCAGAAAATAAGCGAATGAGAAGAGTTGCTGAATTACCATCATTAACATATGAATATGTGAAGCACATGTTTGATTACAATGAATTTCAAGCTGAACAGTGTTCTTCACAAGAAGCATCGGCACAAAACTAGCACTCTTGACACGAGAGTGCTAGTTTTCTATTATAAAAATACAGAAGCCACGCGCTTTTGCTACGTAAATCTTTAAATATAAGGAGGTTTATTATGGCAAACTTAACGTTATTTGATCCGTTCGCCGAGATGCGATCATTGCAAAAACAGTTCTTTGGCGATGAGGTATTCGGTACTCGCCAAATCAGCATGACTATGCCAACGACCGATGTTTATACCGAAGACGACAAACAAATGGTGGTGGAGGCACATCTGCCTCACTTTGCCGACAAAGACATTAACATTTCGGTGGACAAAGGCTACCTAGAAATTCAGGCCGAAAAGCACGAAAAAGAAGAAGACAAGAAAAAGAAATACGTCGTGCGCGAAAGCAGTAGTAGCTTTTACCGGCGCATTGCCCTGCCGGAGCAAGCCGACGAAGACAACATAGCGGCCCACATGGAAAAGGGTGTGTTGAAGGTAGTTGTTCCGTTTAAGGAACTACCAGAACCCAAGAAGATCTCTATAGGATCCAAAAAATAGATAGTAAGTAACTCAGTGCTCGGGGATAATTAATCCAAAGAGGAGACGATTTTGAACTCGGCGGCTTGCATGTTGTCGGCGGCATCGAAAGCAAAGTTGCAGGTGAGTTTTTTGCCTTGCAGCACTTGCGGCAACCAGACTATGTCGTCTTGCCACATGTTGTCGTAGGGGATGTCGTGGACCGAAAACCACTGTGGTGCCATTTCGTCGGTTTCGACTGGTGTGCCCTGCCACTCTTTGCTGAAATACACGTGCGCATGAATATCTGGAGTATCGTCGGGGAACGAAAAATGAATTTCAGCAATTTTGTCGTACGCGGTGGGCGTTACGCCGATTTCTTCTTGGCATTCGCGCACCAAAGCTTGCTCCACGCTTTCGCCCTGCTCTATTTTGCCGCCGACGCCGTTCCAGAGGCCTTTGCCAAAGCCACGTTTTTTCATCGCCAGCAATATTTGGTCTTCACGCAGCAAAAATAGTAGTGTGCATATTTTGGGGGTCATTTTGAGTCTCCATTGGCTGCGGTTAGGCTGGCTGACAGTTTGGCGATCGACTCTAGCATTTCTTTGCCAAGAATGCGCGCCACGGGGTCGGATGATAGTTCACCTCTCGCCATATTGACCAGATTGCGAGCAGCAGTTTCGAGTCGACCACGTTCGTTTTTGAGCCATGAGGTATGGGCGTCGTCGAGTGACCAAGTAAGATTTTCGTACGCTTCCTGTAATCGCGCTCGGGAGTCGTCAAGATTTGGATTTTGCTGGTGCCGTTCCAGAAACCAAGCATGCCAGGCTGGCCAGTGAGTGCTGACGGCTACGCTGAGACAATAACCAAACGGCAGTTGGCGGATTTTAGGCATCTCTTTGGGCAGCATGTCGATCAGGTTATAGGCCGCCGGGTAGTCCTGTATCTCGCTACCGTAAATGTACCCCGTGGCGGGGTGCTGGATAATCTGAACTAACGTCTTTTGCTGCATCTTTTGCTGCAGCTCGTCGATCGTGTGTTGGTTGTGTGGCAAAAATCGGTAGGTGTCGTCAGCTTCGTTTGGACGTTGCGGTCGAGTAGTAAAGCTGCGTGCGCGGTAAAAGTCGCTATTGTGGTCGCAGGCCATGTCCATAATTGATGATTTGCCGACGGCGGTTGGGCCAATAACTGGCACGATAACTTTATTTCCTAGACTTTGAATGACATCCCTGTTTGGCGTGTCATATTGCTCGATGGCTGCAATAAATTCTGGCGATATACGCATAGTAGATTCTAAGTCTATCAGGAGGTAGGATTTTGCAAAAATATAGTACGCATTACGTCGTACGTACTGCGGTCGTTGCCGTGGCCTGCCATGGTCCAGATTAGCCGACTGCCTTTAATCCGTTGGTGGAGTTCGTAGGCAGTGGCTGGCGGGCAGACCATGTCGTAGCGGCCTTGGACAATCCAAGTAGGCACGGTGATTTTGCTGACGTGCTTCATGATGTAGTTGTCAGGCAAAAAGCAGGCGTTTTGCATGTAGTGAGTCTCCAGCTGAGTCGGAACAGGATCATAATCGTCACCACCCACCGGACTGTGGCGATCATCTAAACTCATGATGGCGGACTGCAAATTATTAATTGCTTGCGCCGATGCGGTAACTTTGGCTGGGTCTTTGCCGAAGAGGTGCTTGGCGTGGTACGACATAGGGTCTTTTTGGTAGGTTTTGGGCGTAGCTTCTACAAACCTCTGTTGGACATCAGGGAAAAATAACTCAAAGTATCCCTTGTCTACCCAGTCTATTTCGGTTTGAGTGCCGGCAAAAATACCGGTCAGTATCAGTTTGCTGACTCGCTTCGGGTGCTTAATGGCGTAAGCCAGTGCTAGGCAGCTTCCCCATGAGCCGCCGGTGAGCACAAAGCTGGTTAGCTTGAGCTTTTGAGCAATTTTTTCGATATCCTCGACAAGGTTTTCGGTGGTGTTGTGAGCTAGCTCGCCATACGGTGTGCTGCGCCCACTCCCCCGCTGGTCATGGAAAATAACGCGGTGGATGGTTGGGTCAAAGCGTTGTTTGTGGCGGTCAGAACAGCCACCACCCGGTCCGCCGTGTAAAAAGACAATGGGCTGCGTGGCTTTTTTGTTACCCCAATCGTGGACGTATAACGTGTGGCCATCGCCAACATCGAGCATTAGTTCTTGGTTGGTATATTCGTCAGGTGTCATGATTTGTCCTCCGTTTCAAGTGTAGCAGCCATGCTACTCGCTATCGGCTAGGAGCGCAACCAATTTTTGTACGGTATTGTGATTGCGTACCGTCATGCGCTGATATACCGGTTTGCTGGTGAGCTTGCCGGTGGTGGTGCGGCCAAGCAGGCTGACCGACATGGATTGATACAGTACGCCGTCACCATTTGTGATGGACTCAAGGTCTGGATTGAGTTGGCCGATGCCCGCCATGACCTCATCGATGTCGTACGGCGGGCGGAGGAATATGTAGTTATATTTGCGGTCTGCGTCCTTGCCCCACCCGGCTGGTGTGTTGGCAGCAATGTGTTCAAACCGAGCCTGGTTGATTACTACAACTGGTACGGAAAGATCAAAATCCTTTTTTATCGTTTGTTCGATATGTGTAGTGTGAGCTAGCTCGTCGTTATTGTCTGATTCGAAGATTATATTGCCACTTTGGATATAGGTTTTGACCTGGTTATAATCAGCCGATTCGAGACTCTGCCGCAAAGCGGCCATGGGTAGTTTTGACTTGCCGCCCACATTGACACCACGTAGGAGGGCGACGAATCTCATGGCTAGACGTCTAGCTCCACACTAACTGGGCAGTGGTCGGAGCCCATATAGTTCGGGTGAATATCTGCCTTGGCGACGTGGTTTTTTAGTGATTCTGAGACTAAAAAGTAATCAATGCGCCACCCGACGTTGCGAGCACGGGCGTTGGCAAAGTGGCTCCACCAAGTATAAAAACCATTGCCCTGCTTGAACAACCGTAGGGTATCGACAAAGCCGGCATCGAGGAAGTTCTGAAAGCCCTGGCGTTCTTCGTCGGTAAAGCCTTTCTTGCCGCGGTTTGGCTTAGGGTTCGCCAGGTCGTCCTCCGTATGGGCAACGTTGAGATCGCCACAGAAAACGACCGGCTTGGATTGCTCTAGTTGTTTGCAATAGGCCAAAAAGGCCGGATCCCAGTGCTTTTCGCGCATGGGCAGGCGCGTCAAATCATCTTTAGCGTTGGGAGTATAGACGGTAACGACCCAAAATTTATCAAACTCCGCCGCAATTACCCTGCCCTCGAGATTAGGGTCGCCATACGTGTCGCCGGTAACGTCATATTTCTTGATGATGTCTTGCGGAAACCCGTTGATTATCTGCAAAGGCTTTTGCTTTGTCAGTATGGCAGTACCGGAATAGCCGGGCTTTTCGGCCGGATACCAAATTTGTTCGTAGCTGTCATGATCGAAGGTAAATTGCTCTGGCTTGGCTTTAATCTCTTGTAAACATACTATGTCTGGCTGCTCGGCTTCAAGAAAAGGCACCAGCATGTCTTTTTTCATGACGGCACGGATGCCATTAACGTTCCAGGAGTATATCTTTGTCATGGTGCTATTGTAGCGGGCAACCTGGGAATCTGCTAGACTGAGAGCGATGTATACACGCGTCTTGCTAAAACTATCGGGTGAGCAACTAGCTGGCAAATTCGATGGTGGTATTGATGCGGAACTCGGCGCCTGGCTCGCCAAAGAAGCGAAAAAAGTCGTCGAAAACGGCTCACAGCTGGTGATTATGGTGGGTGGTGGTAATTTTGCCCGCGGTCGCCAACTCGCTGGCCATGGCATTAAACGTGTGACTGCCGACCACATTGGCATGCTCGGTACCATGATGAACGCTCTTGCCCTGACGGATATTTTTGAATCAAACGATGTGCCAACGCGCTGCCTCAGCAATATCTTTGCCGAACAAGTGGCCGAACCTTTCGTACACCGGCTTGCCGAAAAGCACCTCGAACAAGGCCGCGTCGTGATAGTAGCCGGTGGCATTGGGCGACCGTACCTGACGACCGATACCGCGGCGGTATCGCTAGCCCTAGAACTCAACTGCCAGGTTGTCTTGAAAGCCACTAAGGTTAATGGTGTATTCTCGGCCGATCCCGAGAAAGATCCGTCTGCCACCAAGCTCGATCGAGTGTCTTTCCAGCAAGCCGTCGAAGACGGTGCTATTAAGATTATGGACAAGGCGGCATTGGGCCTCGCCATGGAGCATGAACTGCCGATAATTGTGTTTGATGCCCTTGCTGAAGACAATATTCTCAATTCTGCTACCGGTTCTACCACCGGCACGCTTATTGCTGATTCTGAATAATTCAGTATTATTAACGCTATGCACGAATGGAATGACGAAGAGCGCCGATTTGATCGGCGGCGCAACTTGCTAGCAGTAGGTGCTATCGGCACCCTTGTTACGTCGGCACTTGCTGTCAATGCTTACTTAGACGTAACCCTTAACGATGGTGTACTCGTACACAAAGTAACAGATAGCTTTCGTGAAGGCGGACATGCTGCGGAGACAGGTGTTCACGAAATTGCTCAGTGGCTAGCGGATGTAACCGCAACGGAAAGCTAACGCTTAGCTTCATATAAAATAGCCAACTTGTCAATAAACTCGTTTAGGTGTAGAATCGCAGGTAATAACTGCGAGGTTTCATGATGGCAGGTGGTCCAGACCAATTTGGGTATGACCCAAGCAAAAAAGATGAAGGTTTCGATTGGTTGTACGGTGGCGCACCCGCACAGGAACCAGCCGCATCGACAGCTTCTCGTCCAGAAGACGCTACTGACGGTGGTAATCTCGATGCCATGCTTGCTGGCGAAGCTGCTGCGCCCCGCACAAAACGTCGCAAATTGGTTGGCTTTGCTGCTGTTACAGCTCTAGTTGCAGCCGCCGGCGTTGGCGCTTACGTCGGCGCTAACTCGCTGCCTGGCAATGATAGTCCCGACGCCCGAACGGCGGCGGCTCCTTCGCCTTCGCAAGAACCGGAAGTTGTGGGGCTACCTACTGTCAAAGAAAAAAAGCCGAAGACTAAAAATTCATCGAGCCCTTCGCCAAGTGAGTCTCCCTCTGCCTCGTCGACGCCATCGCCATCGCCATCACCAACAAAGACAGCTAACGCTGTTCCGGCTCCTTCTCCCTCCCTCAGCACGCAGCCAAAACATCACAAAAAACGGCCGCCAAAGCCCATCACTAAAGATATGAAGCTGCAGTATGTGCAAGACATGTCGCTCAAGGAAAAGGTCGGCCAAAAGCTGATGCTCGGCGTATGGACACAGGCCGAGCTGACCGATTCTGCCGAAGTATTCAACGCGAAACATATTGGCGGCATTGTGTTGATGCGAGAAGTCACCCGCTCTAGTATTACGGCGTTCGTTAAAGACCAAGATATTCCTCCTGCCGTTGCCACCGATCAAGAAGGTGGTACAGTGCAGCGATTTATTTCCGAAGGTCAATTACCATCAGCTCTTAAGGTAGCCGATAGCATGTCTCCCGAAGCAGCCGAAGCAATGTACCGTAAAGACTACAAAACGCTGGCTTGGGCTGGTATTACCACCAATCTTGGTCCGGTGGCCGATGTTGCCAACCATCGGTATGCTCTGGGCAGCCGCAGCTATAGTATGAAGGCTGATGTGGTCAGTGAGTACGTGAAGGCCAACGTTAAAGCGGCGGTAGCAAATGGCATTCAACCGGTCGTTAAGCACTGGCTCAGTGGCACGGTTCGCGAAAATACCGACACTCACTCCGGTGTCGAAACCCGCCCTCTCGAGCGCATCATCGAACGAGGGGAGCTCAAGCCATACCAAGCAATTGCTCAGTACCACCCAGACGTTATGCTCGGCAACGAAATAATTCCCGGATTGACCGACAGCGTCCCCGCGAGTCTTAGTGAAGATGCCGTCGCGGCTGTCCGTTCGATGGATGGCTATCAAAATGCCCTGATTTATACCGATAGTCTTGATGCCGAAGCAATACATTCGTATCGAAAGCGCGGTTATCCGCAAGATAAGGCAGTCGCTAAGGCCATAGCCGCGGGTGTCGATGTAGCTCTTATGGTAAAACCTGAATCGGGACAATCGTGGAGCCAAGAAGTAGATGAAATCATCGGCCGAATTAGCCATAAGTTGTCAGTCGACACTTACTCTGAAGAAGCGCTCAACGATTCAGTACTGCGAATCCTTAAAGAAAAGGGTGTCTTTACTCGCGGTTCAGGAAACTTTGACCGTTCGGTCCTGAAATATCCCAAGCACCTGCCCGTCGAATCTCCGGCGCCTACTGCCGAAAACTCTAGCGCGGCGAAAGTAGCCGCCACCCCAACAGCAAAGCCGAGTGCACCTTCAGCAAAGAAGTAAAACGAAAAGTAGTCAGCAATGCCAGAACGAGATTTTTCATACCAGCCGGCAGAAAAAGTCAGCCCGCAAGATTACGCGTGGCTCTATGAGCATTCGCCGGCAGAAAAAGAAGAGATAGGAAGCGTAGAAACCCAAGCCCTGCCGCCCGTCCCACCGCAGGAGCCCTCACCAGCACAGGCTCAGCCGGCTATGAGCCCATTTGAAAAATTATGGGACGAAGGAATCGAGCCGGATGAATCTACGGTGACTTCTCGGGAAGGCGATATGCTAGTCGAAGAAAAACCGGCTCGTAATAATAAAGTCCGCGCACTGGCAGCGATGGTGCTTGCGCCTGCCCTGCTCGGCGGAAGCATGTATGTGGGATATGAACTTAACACCGATAGTGAAACACGGCCCTCAGCCACGACCATAACCGCTGTACCATCTCCCACAGTCACCAAAACGCTGATTATCCAACCAACCTTGAGCGCTATTACGCTGCGACAGAGGCCTTCTCCTCGTGCTACTCCAAAGCCATCGCCAACAATATTGCCTAGTCCTTCGCCGACGGTTGTCACACCTGCCGAACAACAGCCGCCAACCGCCCCTGCACCACCCGTCAGCAAAACTGTGGCCCCACCGCCCGCCCCTACGCAGGCTGAGTGCGTCGCTGCCCTACCGGCAAAGGTCAGGGTGGGCCAGCTAACTGCCGCCCCGGTATCGAGCGATTCGGCCCATAGACTTAGCTCGGTATTTGACCGTTACTCTGTGGGCTACGCCATAACTGGGGCGAATGCACCCACCCCCGCTGACGTGAAAGCGTTTGAAGGTGCGCAGTTGGTGCCGGTGACGTTTGCTAAACATAGCGGCGCCGCACGGTTTGTCGTAGCGGCTAGTGATATGAATGAGCCAACGGCTATCGCGAATCTCGTGTTAGGCAAAGCCGAAGATTTGGCGCATGGCAATTTGTCGGCGTCATCCATTAACTCGGCCGTACTGTCGGCCCTGCGCCACAAGGGCGTGGATGCTTGCCGACTGGCAAGCTGATTACAGAGTTGATGTGCCTCATAAACGCTAAGAATTAGCGGAGAGAGGGATATCGGCTATCGCCTCTTCCACTCAACCATGCTCGAAGCAAGCTTCTGTGCGTGGTTTCGCTCCACCGAACCCTTCGTTCGCTTCGCTCACTTCTACGGGTTCGGACCCCTGGCAATAGAATAGGCCCGAAAAATCGGGCCTATTCTATTGGCGGAGAGAGAGGGATTCGCCTCATTGCTCCGCAATGACCATAAAAGGCGTTCCGCCTTTCCTAGGCAAGGTGCGGGGAGTGCCGCCGTGGCACTCCCGTTCGAATCCCTACCTTCCAAATACAAAACCCGCCACATGGGCGGGCTCTATATTTGGCGGAGAGAGAGGGATATCGGCTATCGCCTCTTCCACTCAACCATGCTCGAAGCAAGCTTCTGTGCGTGGTTTCGCTCCACCGAACCCTTCGTTCGCTCCGCTCACTTGTACGGGTTCGACCCCCTGCACCAAACAAAAACCCGCCGTATAGGCGGGACTTTGTTTGGCGGAGAGAGAGGGATTCGAACCCTCGGTACGGTTGCCCGCACACACGCTTTCCAAGCGTGCTCCTTCAGCCACTCGGACACCTCTCCGGGTCTTTTTTGCTCGCAAAAACGCGAACCATACAAGTATACCTCAAAAATTACTACAAAAACATCTTGCGGGTTTGTCGAACAACAGATTACACTACATAGTACATGGCACTCATAGAATTAAAAGACGTCAGTAAACTGTACGGCTTCGGCGACGCAGCTACCATTGCATTGGATGAAATAAATCTGACGATCGAGAGTGGCGAGTGTGTAGCTGTCATGGGTGCAAGCGGTTGCGGTAAGTCGACACTCCTTAATATGATAGGTTTGCTCGATCGCCCGACCCACGGATCGTACTGGTTTAATAACAAGCCGGTTTCGCGACTTGCGTCCTAACCAAGCCGCCAAAATGCGCCGGGATACCATCGGCTTTATTTTTCAGTCATTCAATCTCGTTCCTAAAATGAGCGCTCTCGAAAATGTCGCCCTGCCCTTGACGTATAAAAACATGACGGCCGCTCGGCGCATCCGGACGGCCAGCAACATGTTGGAGCGCGTTGGACTGCAGCAACGTGAATACTTTATGCCAAGCCAGCTCAGTGGCGGCCAGACGCAGTGTGTGGCTATTGCCCGCGCGCTCGTTAATAACCCCAAGCTTATTATTGCCGATGAACCGACTGGCAATCTGGATAGCGAAAGTTCCCGACTGGTGATGGAGCTACTGAGCGAAATTCACAAAATGGGAAACACCATTATTTTTGTCACGCACAACCCTGAACTTACCCGCTACGCCACCCGTGTTGTCTACATGCATGACGGCGCGGTCGTCTATGATGAAAAGTCACAATTGGGCCGCGTCGCTAACCGCGCCCGCCGAGTTATGTACACGTTGCCAAATACTGAAGAAGACGATGATATTGCTGGAGTGTCGACTCTCATGCATGCCTTGCCCGACAAACCGTCGGAGCGGCGAAAACCTGCCAAGAAAAAGAAAACTCGTGCCCGCAGCAAAACCAAACGAGGTAAAAAATAATGTCAGAACCCAAAAAGCCACTGTTCCGATCGTTTACACGCGGCGACATCAAAACTGCTTTGAGTATCGTCAACCAAAACCGCGCACGCAGCGTCATGACTATTGTCGGTATTGTGATTGCGGTTGTGGCGGTGATACTTATTGTTGGTATTGGTGACGGGGTAAAGCGCCAGGTAAAAGGGCAAGTGAGCCGCCTCGGCAAAGATTTGATTATGGTACGGCCCGGTACCGAAGCTAAGGGTCTTACCGGTGGCTTGAGTAGCTTGAGCCAGCCAAATGTTGTGGCTGGTCTGGACGATCGGGACCTCAAGGCGGTAGCATCAGCAAATGGAGTCCGCCAGACCGTACCACTCAGTACTATCGACGGTATGGTTACCATAGACACCGGTGAGTCTTCATTTGATGGGCCGGTTATCGCCACCAATAGCGGATTTGCTGATGTGCTTCGCCAGCCGGTAAAATTCGGCAGCTTTTTAGGAGATGACCAAGGCAGTGATGCCCGGGCCGTGATTGGTTCGCAAGTTGCCATTACTCTGTTTGGCGAAAACGCGCCGCTGGGGCGTAGCTTTAGTTTTCGGGGCCACGATTTTGTGGTCAGCGGCGTGATGGGCCAGTTTGACAGTAATCCCCTGCTCGGCGACGCCGACTTTAATAATGCTATCTTTATCAAATATTCGCTGGCGCAAGATATTACCAAAGATCACGTTGCCATATACGAAATCTTAGCGCGAGCTGGCGACACCACGCTCGTCACCCAGACCGCTAATTCTATTGAGCGCAAACTACGCACGGTACATGGTGGGCGCACAACTTTCTCGGTGCTGCAGCAAAACCAGAGCTTACTGGCCACCAACAGCATCCTCGACTTGCTGACGCGATTTATTGTCGGCGCCGCCGCCATTACGTTATTGATTGGCGGCATCGGAATTATGAATATTATGCTGGTGTCTGTCACCGAACGCATGCATGAAATAGGTATACGTAAAGCCGTCGGGGCTACTAATCGCCAAGTCTTGCAACAATTTTTGCTTGAGTCAGTGGTGCTCAGCGCCATCGGCGGCGTGGTGGGTCTTCTGGTGGCGTGGGCTATCATTGAATTCATGGTCGTGTACACCGATTTTAGTCCGGCGATGCCGTGGATAGTCGCGGTAAGTACCGTGGTGGCCGCCATTGTCATTGGTGCTCTTTTTGGCTCCATTCCGGCGCTGAAAGCGGCGCGCAAAGACCCGATTGAAGCCTTGCGCAACTCGTAGGCTTTACGATTACTACATAAAGAGTGCGCCGATGGCGGCAAAGCCAGAAACCGTCATAGCCACCACGGCTACCCAACCGATGCTACGCGATACGAAGCCGCTGCGCCACTTGCCCATGATTTTGCGGTTGCCACTCATACGGATAATCAAGAATAAGATAATTGGTGCGACCAGCCCGTTGGCAAGCGCCGCGTAAATCAGCGCCTTGATCGGGTCAATACCAATAAAGTTAATGGCCAGTCCTACCAACATAGAAATGATGATGATGCCGTAAAAGGCCGAGGCCTGACCGAGTTTGCGATACAAGCCTTCTTTCCAGTGAAAACTCTCGGCAATGGTATAGCTACTACTACCGGCTAAGACAGGAATGGCGAGCAAGCCGGTGCCGATAATGCCGGCCGCAAACAAAAAGTATGCTTGGTCGCCAGCAAATGGCCGCAGTGCATTGGCCGCATCGGCTGCTGTCGTAATCTCGGTGATGCCGTTTTTGAAAAGGATGCCACCGCAAGCAGCAATGATAAAGAACATAACGATTTGCGACAAAAACATACCACTCCATACATCGACGCGCATGTTTTTGACATCCTCGGCTGGCAGCTTGGCACGGCGCAATCGCAATGTCGTTTTGCCACGCAGAATTTGCTCTTCGACTTCTTGTGAGGTCTGCCAAAAGAAGAGATACGGCGAAATAGTCGTACCTAAGATAGCACACATAATTATCAACGATTCTTTGCTAAATGTCATACTCGGCATATAGGTGCTATGCAAAATAGTGCTCCAGTTAAGGTGGGCAAGCAGTGCCGAAGCTATATAGCTAAACAGTACCAGCGCCAGCCACTTGAGATACTTAGCATAGCGAGCGTACGGCGTAAAAATTTGCAACCCGAGGCTAAAAAGGCTAAAACCAATCACGAGGGCGCCGAAGTTAAGCTGAGGATTGAGCAACTGTACGGCCTTGGCCATGGCGCCAAGATCGGCGCCGATATTGATGGTGTTTGCTGTAAACAGCAGCACGGCGCAGCCATACAATACTCGTTTGGAGTAGTGGATACGGATATTACCTGCCAGCCCCCGGCCGGTAACCAAACCGATGCGGGCACACATTTCTTGGACCACCGAAGCGAGTGGCAACAGCCAGGCACTCATCCACAAGAATTGATAGCCAAATTGCGCTCCAGTTTGACTATAGGTAGCGATGCCAGATGGATCGTCGTCGCTGGCTCCAGTGGTAAGGCCCGGACCCAGCGAATGCCAGTAGCCTTCGGTTTTTTTGAGTAACTTATTTTGGCGACTCTTGGCAGCAAACGCCGTGGTTGTCACGACGGTCCGCTCTAATAATATAGCGGGAGCTTCGGCACTTTTTCGTATGTAGTAGTCTTTTTGTTTTTTGGGCATTTTTATAGTTGTTACTGCTTACCAAATGGAACCAAAATAGTACCAAAAATGCTGCAGGATAAGAACGGCGATAATAACCAACCAGAGCGCCAAAATATCGAGATGATGCTTACGCGCAAACACGCCGGCCGATGCCAACTTGCCGCGTAAGCCGATATGTCCCTGCTCTATGTTAAATAGCAACAGGTACCAGAATATCGTAATGGTAATAACCCACACGACCATACAAAACGGGCAAAGGGTGCCGATACGATAAACGCTTTGAAAGAATAGCCAGTGGACAAAAAATAGTCCGAATAACGCTCCTGCCTGCACTGCCAACCAAAACCAGCGCTTAAAGACTCCGCCGGCGAGCATAGCCACACCTACGGTGATGAGCACAGGAAATGCTGCTAAGCCCAGGAAAGGATTGGTAAAGCCAAAGACATCACTTTGGTCAGACTTCATGACGCTACCACAGCTAATGATGGGATTTAGATCGCAGTTTGGCTGAAAAGAAGGATTGCGAAGCTGCATAAAGCTATCCTGCGTGAGGGTAAATGCGCAGAAAAAGCCTATGAGTCCTCCGATGATTAAAATCCAAGCTAGAGGCTTGGCGAGCGAGCGAGTAGCGTTTGACGATGCCATAACTGCACTTAGTATAGCGTATCTTGTTGTAATAACGCTAATGTTTACTAGCCAGCGCACTGCCCCGTATTACGGACGTGATTTTGTTCTTTGGCGGCTTGGATATCCTGCACAACTTCTTGCGCCGTTAGTGCGTAGCCGATCTTGTCATAGGTAGTCGATTCCGCAAAGACCACCCCCAGAACTTTCCCCCTGTCATTAATTACCGGCCCTCCGGAGTTGCCCGGGATGATATCGGCCTGCAGTTCGTAGACGTCACGTTCGGTTTGCCCGGTGCCATAGATGTTTCGGCCGGTTGCAGTGAAGGTGTCGAGGACAGCTGCGCTTTTTGCGGTAAACGAGCCGCCGCCCGGATAACCAAGTACCGCTCCGGCTGTGCCGCGCTGCTGACTAGTGGTATCAAAAGTGAGAGGCTTGCCAGCAAGATCAGAGACTCGCAATAGCGCAAAATCAAGATTCGGGTCGAACCATAGCGGAACGGCGGTATGCGAGCCGTTAGGATCCTGCACCACGACATGGTCAATACCGGCTATGACGTGCGCATTGGTTGCGACGACATTATCATCGACGACAAAACCACTACCTTCGACTATACCGCCACAACCCTGGCCCGAAATTCTGACGACCGATACGGCATCGGCCGCGATAGCGGTTCGAAATCCTTTGAGTCCTGGCTGGTCGACGGTACCGCTCGGTGCCGGTTCGACGCCGGCGAAAACATCGGGAAATCCATTAGGGTCAATCAAATGACTAAGACTGGCAATGACTTGTGGTGCGGCCGGAAATTTTGAGTTGAGCTGTTTGACGATAACCGATTTATTTATTGTCTGCTGCACACTGTTATATGGCAGAGAGACAAAAATGTTGGCACTGAGCCATACCACCACTAAGAATGACAACACCGCCAGGCCACTGCCGAATACATAGTCGACCGGATTGATGGAGTTATTGAGCATTTTTCGCTTAACGAATATGCCGAGTATTTCGCCGATCGTCAGAAAGATAAGAGCACAGCCAAGCGTTGTCAGCAGCGTAATGACAGACTGCGACATTTCGGTGTGACCCAGGCGCACGGTCAGTGGCTGCAGTGCCGCACCAATCCAGAGCCCTCCCAAAAAACCGGCGGTCGAAAAGAATTGCCTGACAAAGCCAATCTCGAGCCCACGAAATATCGCACCGATGGCAAAAATGATGATGAGGATATCGACAATATTCATGATCTGTATGGTCTCTATTCTACACCACTTATATGCGTTATTATGGACACATGGAACACAACACATCACTCAACAAAACAGCTGCCAGTGCCACCCTGCACTGCCTTACCGGGTGTGCCATCGGCGAAGTCTTAGGTATGATTATCTCCGCGGCACTGGGCTGGGCGGCGGCATCGAGCATTGTCATTTCGGTGGTGTTGGCATTTGCCTTTGGCTACGCGCTCAGTATGCGCCCTATTCTCAAGCATGGTTTGGGCCTACGAAAAGCGCTCGGCGTTGCCTTGGTCGCCGACACCGCCTCTATCGCAACGATGGAACTGACCGATAATGGCTTTATTTTGATTGTTCCCGGCGCCATCAATGCCGGCCTTACCACCTGGCTGTTTTGGTTGAGTTTAGGCTTGTCGTTGGGTATTGCCTTCGCGGCAGCATTCCCCGTCAATCGCTATCTCATCGCTCGCGGCAAAGGCCACGCCGTCGCCCATCAATATCACCACATGCATCACGAAAGTTAAGGCTTAGCGTTGCGGTAACCGCGGCAGATACCAGCGTGCCGTCACTAGAGCCAGTGCTAGTATGACCACCACCGTCGCCGTACCAAGAGTATGGGGAGTCGATTCTTCTGACGGAATAACCAACGGCTGATCAAGCGATAGCAGGCGTATATCGAGGAGTGCTTTGCCGTCAGCGCTGCGGGTTACGGTAATGGCAAGCGAGGGTTTGTGATCGGCGTCATAATCGAGGTATTTAGTGCTGCCGTTTGGCACAAAAATAAGCTGGTTCGAGGGTTGTATCAGTATACTTACCCCGGCCGCCAGCACACTAGTGATGCGTATGGTGTGCTTGGTGGTTTTTTTGCCGGTGAGTGGTATATATGTGAATATGTCGCCAGCCATGACGGTTTTCCGGTAGCCTGATCGGGCGAGTGCATCCGGTGAATCGTTGAGGATTATGGATTTTGTACCGTGGTCGGTATTAGCAGAATGGGGCTGTCGCAGTACTGGCAGACCTGGAGGAGAATAATTCTGCCTTTGGACATGAACAGGTTTGTCTTTGTTTTGTATCTTGGTGCTTTTGCCGCCTCCTTTTGTTGGCTTGGTGGTGGGTTTTTTGGGTGGATGTACAACGTGCCCGCATTCTTGCGGCGTGAGGTAGATAATAGTACCTAGGCCATCATCGACGATTTGATATACGCAATTAAGCGGGAGAATTTGTTGTTCAAAAAGCGCATCATTCTTTTTGGCGAGTACGGTGTCGGTGCTTACCAATAGGCAAAGCTGCAGCAGTAAGGCGCCTAATATAAAATATAAAGTAAGTCGCTTCATTAGTTAGCCGTGAGCGTGAGGGTTAGGCCAATATTGTAGGCGCCGCTGGCTTGGTTGGCCGGGACTTTTTGCGACAAGCTAATGTTTTGCATGTCCCAGGAGCAATCAATGGCGGCAGGGGTCGCCGCCGACAGTAATGTCACCGCGTTAACCGACCCTGCCGTAAAGCTACCACTACTCCCAGCGGTTACTCCACTAGTTGAGCAGCCACTAGACGCGCTCACACCAGCTTGGCTTGGCGTTATGGTTAGTTGGCCGCCCGTGCAGCCACTTCCTGCAGCATTGTTATAGGCATACGTATTGGCGCCGGCTTGCCAGACGGCAGATTGGCCGCCCGTGGCGGCAATGGATAAGCTCCAGGCGGGGTTATCGGTGCTATTGCTGACGCGGATTTTTTGTGAGGCCGTCCCGAGTGTGCCGGTAGCTGTTTGGCAGGTAAATGTTTTGGTTAAAGTGGACATAGCGACGGTTGGATTAGCCACTGAGGCACCGGCGCCATTCACGATGTCGTGAGACAGCACCGGGCTGGCCGCGAGTGCCCGAAATGCTACTATTTGGCCGCGCCAGCTTCCTGGATCGGTGGTCGTCCCTGTGGTGCTGTAGCTGCCACTTGCAGTAACGTAGCGATCCAGTGAGGTCGCATAAAAACGGCTGCCTTTTGGGCCCTTAGTTATGGAGTCTGATTGTCTTTGTGAAAAGCTATTGGTCCAGCCAGTAATAGGAGTACCATTGGGGTTATTGATTGTAGCAGCCGCGATAATAAGATCGTTGGCATGTGTGGTAGTAAGGGTACCAGACGAAATGGTGCCACTATTGCCTGTCGAAGAAGTTGCATTGGCAAGTTCAAAAGTAGTGTATGAGTGAATACCACTGTATTCATATAATTGCACCGTATTATTCCCTGATCCCGAAAACGAACAGCTTATTGTTGACTCACTCCCAATTGCTATTTTATAAAATATCCCTTGCCCGATGGTAGCCGATTCATTGATGGCAGTCGAAAATCCCGCTGGCCCTGTCACGGTAGTTGCGACATCACTACTACAGACAGCCACTAGCAAATGCCCCGCTATGGGACTGGACGAATACGCCACACTAGTACCCCCTCCATTAGTGCTCGTGCTTTGCACCAGGGATGGTGCTGCCGATACTCGGCTTGGCCATACACTTCCTATCACTGTAAGCATGCAAAGTATAGTCAGTGAAAAAGCAAGAAAGCTATACTGTCGCTTCCGCTGTACCATAGTGAATCCTACGAATTATTGGTTGGTGGTATTTTGAGTGTTTGGCCCGGTTCCAGATGGTACGGTGCCTTGAGCTTGTTTGCTTTCGCGATTTTTTTCCAGCCGACATCTGTCTTGGTGGCAATTTTATTTATGTTGTCACCATCGACGACGGTGTATGTTTGCCAGTGTCGTCGCACATGCGAACGGTGCTTTGCTCGCCGTAATAAGGCCCATAAGAGCAACAATAAGAGCAGGATGACCGCGAGCTCAATCACGAGCGCTAAGGGCTGCGGGGCCACAAAAAAGACCGATGACTGCTTTGAAACGGTTCGAGATGAGGTATCTTTGCTGCCGATGCCAGCGGTCGGGTCGTTGTTGTAGGTAGCGGCCACATCGGCACGATACCAGCCACCCCAGAATGGACTCTCTATTTCAAAGTTCCAGCTGGCAGTCGAGCTGGGCAACACGGGATACGAACCATTTTTGGTGGTACTTGATACACCGAGGACGGGGCGTAGGTAGGTAGTGAGGTCGGTGTCTAACGATACATTGCCTTTGTTGGTGGCGGCTGGCTTAACCAAGACATTGCCGTTTTGGAGATGTTCGATACCGACCGTAGAAAGTGCGAGGCTTTTAACGATGTTGCCAGGAATAGTTATGGCAACGCGGATGGCCGATCGAAACCCGAGTACGACACCGCTCTGCTCTTGCTGCGGCGCCGTAGCAGTCTTGTCTTCTATGGCAATACAGCCATTGTGTTCGCCTACATCAGCTTTGTTGGGCACCGTTATGGTAAATGGCACAGTTTTGGTCTCGTTGGCTGCGAGGGTAACGGTAGTTGAGCTGAGTGAGATCCAGCTACCGACATCACTTGGCTGGTCTGCCCGCTGCGCGCAGGTAAATGCTCCCCCGCTCGCCAGCACCGCGTCTACCGGATAGACGGCGAGGGTATGCGTGGAGTCGGTGTTATTAACCAGCTTTATAGCGTCATTCTTTTGGGCGCTTTGTTTGAGCGTGTAGATAAAGATGGATTTACTACGCTCGTTATCTTTGCGGGGGTTAGCAGGTACACCACCAATCCCGCCATACTCCACTGCGGCCACTGGCTGCACCAGTAGCACTGCACTCAGCAACGCCAGGAGGGCAAATCGAGCTGCTAAGAAGTATTTCATGTTGCTTTAACTGTACCGTAGACTATTGTTTTGTGCTAGTAGACGAAGTGTTATGGGGCGGCAACCGTTATAGTCATGCCTAGTGAGTAGCTACCTGACTCTTGATTGGCAGGTACTTTTTGGCTCAGGCTGACTCCTGTGAGATAACCCTTCCAGCCACTGCCGCTGCTGGTGGTCATAAGGGTTGCGCTGGTAACGGTGCTGCCATCATATGCGGTGGATGAACCTTTGTTAACAGTTACGGCATCACAGACGCTACTACAATCGGGCGTCACTGTGCCGGTTGATGCATCAACGGTTAGCTGGCCAGTCGCACAGCCAGAAGATGATGCGTCATTGAAGCTATAGGTTTTCGAGCTGTCCGTCCAGGTGGCCGTGTTGCCGCCGGTGGTTGCAATAGCGAGCGTCCAGCCACCGTTGGCGTCTAAGTTGTTCACATACAACTTATTGTTGGTGTCGCCCAACGTTGCGGTTGAAGTTTGGCATGAAAAGCTTTTGTTGAGGGCGCTGAAGGCCACTGCTGGGCTCGCGACTGGAGTAGTACCATCGCTTTGCAAAATATCGGTCCATAACGTCCCCGGATTAACTGTTTGAGTAAAGTTTGGCGTAGTTGTGGTTGCAGCAAATGTTGCTGCTGGCACGGCTAACACCCCAAAAGCCGCAGCAAGCACTAGTAGACTTCGTAAAGTCGATTTCATAAGCTATTCTCCTCTTACTTTATAGTTCGACAGACCGCCAAAATATTGGTGGGCGAACTTCAGGATCTCGAGGACCTCACGAGCTTCAAGTCTATTAATAAATATTAACGGTTATGGCTAAGTACGTCAATACATAAGCGCTATATATTGCGTAGTTTGAATACGCCAATGCTATAAATACCGGTCAGTGTGCCAATGGGATAGTAACGGGCTATTACCGGAATTTTCTCTCCTTGCGACGTCAGATGGATCGATCGTGTGGGTAGTTTGTTGTGGAGCGTTTCCCAATCATCTAAGCTCTCTATATTATTTGCCAGCTTACAGGAGGTAGTAGGAAAGTCTTTGTCGATAGCACACATGGTAAGGTCGGCGAGTTGTTTGCCAGTATAATGGAGGAGATCTTCTGTTGAGCTACTGCTCGCAATAATCTGACTGTCATTGTTGTAGACAATGATGTAGACATCCTTGGTAGCGCGGAGCATCGTATCAAACGAGTTAAGAACGTTTATGTTACCGCATCGGCTGCACTTAGCCTCAACGAACCCAAAGCCAAAAGAACCGCGAAACAGCAATTTTTTGCACGTGGTGCAGCGTTGTTCGTCGAGTGTGAGCGCAATCATATATTCCCTACTATACCATCTTTTAGTAAATGATACTTAACTATCCGGCTGATATTGATCAGTTTTTGATGCGAAAATGTTTAAAAATTAAGCCATCGAGCAAGAGGTGGCTAAAGTACCCGACCACCGCCGCGCCGTACAGCAATAACGCCGGTGTCAGTACGCTAGGCCGGTACAAATATGGGATAAGTATCAGTGGCGCCGGTACCAACACCATGGCAATTTTGGTATGGGTCCAGCCGCGATGCTTGCCGATAATTGGAGTCATAGCCACCAGCCCGAGATAGGCGGCGGCCTCGAGCCGGCCGTTGAGTATCAGAAAAATATCAGCGGCAAAGGCCAGGCCAAAAAATATATTCTGGCCCTTACTGTTGGTATCGACATCGGGCCATAACCCAAATAGGATGGCGATAACGAACAATCCCACCAGCATTTGGGTGTTATCCAATAATCCCCTGGTTTGTTCCAGTACAGCGTAGGGGGCAATTTCGAGCAGTGCGACATAGCCAACCGTACATACCCCTGCTCCGACTACATGCCCACGCCAATTTGCCATAACTTAAGTATAAGCTATTTGTTTTGGCGTTTGCGTTTATTGGGATCGAGTTCTTTTTTGCGGAGGCGAAGATTCTTAGGCGTAACTTCGAGGAGTTCGTCGTTTTCGATAAAGTCGAGACACTGTTCGAGGCTAAAGATTGTCGGCGGGGTGAGCTGGACTACGCCGTCGCTGCTAGAGCTACGCATGTTGGTCAGGTGCTTGGCTTTGCAGACGTTGATTTCCATGTCTTCTTGGCGAGTGTTGAGGCCAATGATTTGGCCGGCATAGACTTTTTCGGCCGGACCGATAAAGATGGTGCCGCGAGCTTCGGCATTTTGCAGCGCGTACGGGGTGGTGACGCCGTTTTCGTAGCTAATCAGCACGCCGCTGCGCAGTTGTTGCAGTGCAGCGCCTTGCGGCTGAAAGCCGACGACGAGGCTGTTCATGACAATGGTGCCCTTGGTGTTGGTCAGTAGTATGTTGCGCATACCCAGCAAGGCGCGCGTCGGCATTTCGTAAATGAGCTTGGTGACGCCTTTGGGGCTGGCGAATTGCTCTTTGAGGGTAGCGCGGCGTTGGCCGAGTTCCATCTGGACGGTGCCGACATGTTCGGCTGGAACTTCGATGATTACTTCTTCGACTGGTTCCATGGTTTGGCCGTCTTCTTCTTTGGTGACCACTTGCGGCCGACCGACTTCAAACTCAAAGCCTTCGCGGCGCATGGTCTCGATCAGGACACCTAGGTGCAGCTCTCCCCTGCCGGCTACGGTAAAGCCAATACCGGCTTCTTCGACTCGCAGGCCGACGTTGGTTTCGAGCTCTTTTTTGAGCCGTTCGGCGATTTGCCGAGAGGTGTTGAATTCGCCTTCTTGGCCTTTGAGTGGGCTGGTGTTGGGGCCGAGGTATATACGAAGCGTTGGGGCTTCGACTTCGATGGTCGGCAAGGCTTCTGGCTCGTTGGCATCGGCAATGGTTTCGCCAATTTGGGCATCGGCAATGCCGGTAAGCTGCACGATATCGCCAGCGATACCGCCCTTAACTTCAAACTTGCTGACACCATGACTCATGAACACGTTGTCAACTTTGGCGCGAACAATGCTGCCATCTTTTTTGCACAGGCTGACTTGGTCGCCAGCACTGACCTGCCCGCGAGTAATGCGGCCAATGGCGTATTTGCCTTTGAAGGTATCGTAGGCGAGTGCGGTGACAAGCATCTGGAATGGTTTGTCGGCCTCGACCTTGGGGGCGGCGACTTTTTCGATGACGGCATCAAAAATCGGGTCGAGATTGGCGTCGGCTTCGGGGTCGCTTGGTGCGTCGGCCCAGGCCTTGCCGGCACGGCCGACAGCGTAGTAGACAGGATAATGCAGTTGGTCTTCGTGGACGGCCAGTTCTAGGAATAAATCGGCCAGTTCGTCTTCGACTTCTTTGATACGAGCAGCTGGCTTGTCGATTTTGTTGATAATTACAATCGGGCTGAGTTCTGCCTCGAGCGCGCGTTCGAGTACAAACTTTGTTTGTGGCATGGGACCCTCTTGCGCATCGACAATCAGCAAGCAGCCATCGGCCATGTTAAGGGTGCGTTCGACTTCGCCACTAAAATCGGCGTGGCCGGGTGTATCGATAATGTTAATGCGGTAATCGCCGTGCTGCACTGCCGTAACTTTGGCGGTGATGGTTATGCCGCGCTCTTTTTCTTGGTCGCCACTATCCATAATCAGCTCTTGGCTCATTTCGGCTTGGTTGTCGCGAAAGGTTTTGGATTGTTTGAGTAACCCATCGACCAAGGTAGTTTTACCGTGGTCAACGTGGGCAATAATAGCAATGTTTCGGATCTTCGTCGGATCCTGTGTCAGTTGGGGCATACAAAAAGCGCTCCTCGCGCATACTAATGTTTCGCTACAGTATACCAGTCAGGGGTCGCGCCGACTAGCGCTTGCGGGCTGGTTTGGTCGGTAACTTGCTAATTACTGAGGTGTGCAGCAGCGACCAGACAACGGCGTTGGCGACATATACAATAATAGCCACGACGGTAATCTTGAGGATCGTGTGCCCCATGTGGTAGTTTATGAGGCCGACAATGCCCGCCACCACAAAGCTTACTACTATCAAAAGTAGGTATACTACCTGTAATTTTTGGCGATCAGTCGTGGAAGTATTCCACTTGGTAAGCTGCTCGCGGTACGACTCAAACATCATATATAATAATGTAGCATAAAAACATAAAAAAGTCAATACCCTCCCTCTTGTGGTATGTGGTCGCTTGCGCTGAGTGTGCAAAAGCTGCACGCGCAAGCGACCATACCAGGTTACGTTCCTCTTCTCGCTTGTGGGGCGGATACTGCCTTGATGTCGATAGTCGGGCTTTTGGGCGTGGTCTGTTCGAACATGCCGTCTGGAAGCTTGGCAATGGTGCCGGACTCGACCAGCGCATCGACAACTTGGAGGTCGACCTCGACGCGCACAATGCGATCCCGCGGATCTTCGTGGGTTCGTTTGGCGTGCCACTTGGCAAAGGCAAGATAATCGCGTGGCGTCAGCGCAACGGCGATAAGCTTGGCGGCTGCCGGGAGCTGGTCGCCGACATGGGCCACGAACTCTTGTGGCTGTGCCAACACTCGCTCGGACTTGTGCCGGATAATCAGCACCCGTAGCCACTGCTTGCCATAGCGGCCAATGAACCCTGGTGCCGGACTGTCGCCATGGGCCTTCAGAATCCGCTGTCGCAGTGCTTCGATTTGCGATTTGATGGCCTTTTCGCGCTGGCGCGCCAGAAACAGCAGCCGAATCGGCTGAATGGCGGTGTGCCATGCCTTGAGCTGGCCTGAGTCTGGCAGCGCGGGTTTGTCGCCACTTCGATACAACACGTAGAGGCGCTCATCGTCGGTTGGCGCGTGGACATACTCGCTTGCGGACACTCATATCACCACTTTCGTAAAGGTGCGTCTAACCTGGTGCTGGAGATTATACCTTACTACTGCCGGTAGTCTGTGAAGATATCGTCATTATCCTTAATTCACACAGAGAGTTCCGAGGTTAATTAGGTCCACACTCTTTTTGAGGTCCGTACAGTTTGTGACCGGCAAGCCTTCTCCTACTGTGGTGGTGTCGCTGCCACCACTAGTGGTACCAGTGCCACTGCTGCTACCGCTCGACGAACCCCGCTCGAACTACCAGAACTAGTAGTGGTGGTACCGGTCGAACCGCCACTGCCGCTACTCGGGGAGCTAGTAGTACTGGTTGGTGCCACCATCGCCCCCTCGGCCACCTATTGTTGGGCTGGGGGATGAACTACTACTCGAAGTACTACCTGAAGCTACGGAGTTACTGGCGCTCTGTTGATTGGTTCGGGGGCTGGTGCCAGCAGGAGTACTTGATGTGTTGTCTCCTGTGCTATTTGCTGTTGTGGAGTTCGAACTGGTTTCGGTGCCGGCTGCGCTGTTTTTATTATCGTTATTATTGGGTTTGCTTGAGCTCATATGCAGCGAACTGTTACCTGAGCTATCAGTGTTGCTGCCCGTGCTGCCATTTGAAGTTTGTGGTTGGCTTGGTAACAAGGTAAAGCCGAGTATTAGCAATCCCACCAGAGGCAGTGCAAAAAACACTAACCCTTTTTCGGCGCGTAGCTTAACTTGTCGGTCAGCGCCATGCGCGGCCGTATAAATCATAGTGTCCTCCTTATAAGTCTCTCCAAAGAATTTTTCTTTTAGAATAAGACTATAGGAATACACTTATCGAATCTGTTAGAAAGCTTACATTTTAGTAGCGCAGACGGGCTGCCATGTCGAGTCCTTGCGGCATTTCTTCTGGCTGCAAGCTGACAATGGTACCGCTGGTTTGCCAAACCTGCTTGGCAACGTCGTTCAGCCGCTTGCTTTTTGCTCGCTCCGGGAACGTAATGCTCAGGACTTCGTCGGCGGTGTCACGGATAGTGTCGGCTGTCAGATGCACCATGCTGGCCAAAAATTTGTCGATGCGTCCTTCGGTTGCGGCCTGGCTGATGGTTTTGTCATCTTTGGCTACTCGGTCGGGGTGGGTACCACCGACCCGTAAGTATTCTTCGATAACCGAACGATGAGCGGGCATAACCAGCTCGGCATGGACGATGTGCTGGGCCTTGTCGTAAAGTTCTCGGTGGTGGTTGGTGCCAGATTGGTTGCCGGCAATGCTTCCCTCTAAGATCTTTGAATATTTGCTAATAGAGCGGTATTCGGCCAGCTCCGATTCGACACCTGCTAAAACGAGCGGCAGTGAATGGTCGGTGTGCTTGGTGACGACGCTATCAACCAGCCGAAAGAAGCGGATTCTGTCTGCTTCCTCGGGATTACGCGAGCCGCCGCGGCCATTAAACCAGCCGCGACCGCTTTCGACACCAGACGCCATACCCTTAGAACTTGGCCCAGTGCGCGTGCCTTGATTTTCTGATTTCTGATTGCTTTCATCGATATTGAGCGCGTCGTGCACATTGGCGGGGAGATCAACGCCGGCTTCTTCGAGGCCGTATAACGTACCTTTGCAGAGGCGCGGCTGGTGTTGTGCCACCGCTAGCACGTAAAAGTCATGGTGATCATGCAACAACCCCAGTACTGGTGCCAAGTGAAAATGACTGTCGACAGCCACATATTCTTCGGTATCTATGGGGAGATGAAACAGCCGAACACTGCCCGGTGTGGCGCAGAGCAACATTCCGGGTGTTTGAGTCTCCCAAAATTTCATATCGTTCGATAATTGCTTTATGGTTGCTTGCAGCTCGTCGGCTAGTGCTGTGGTATCGTGCGCTTGCTGCAAATGTTCTATGGCAGTTTGCAATAAGTTCTTGAGGCGAATTTGGTTGCCACTAACATGCGGCGGCGAGGCGCTGGTGTGCATTGGGATGTACACCGTTACGGCCGGCGCCTGCTCTACTTGTAATAAATTGTTAACAATGGTTTGGTCTAATTTTTCCATGTGACCCCCTCAGTTTCAGTTGTTATGTGTTACTCGGCGCTTGAATCTGGCTGTCGTGGCTCCTCATCCGAGCTTTTTGTCGATTGTTGCTTACCGACGGACGGTCGCGTGGGCTGGTCGGTGATTTCCTCATTGAGACCGCTCATGTTTTGATCGTATTGCGCGTCTTGGGCATGATGGCTTTTTCGACCCATGTTATGGTTCTTTGTCATGCTGCCTCCTCTCTTTTAGGTGTAGCTCTATTGTTGATGCTGGCCCAATTTTTAGCAGTTAGATATGTCACCGCCCCGCCTTCACCGCTACTGATATCACTCCACTTCGGTAAAATCTCTAACTGAGTTGTTGGCGCTCATATTCTATACTCGCAAGAGAAAGGAGGGACCAAGGGAGGTTAATATAGACGAAAGGAGAAGTAATATGAATGATTTAACACAATCTCGTCTCGCCAGTGCCCTCGCGCTGATTGCTGGGGCGTGGGTCGTGCTGTCGCCGATCTGGATCTCCATTACAGGAGGTGCCCTGACGAATATTCTCATATCAGGTGCTGTTATTGCAGTCTTGGCAGGTGTACAAATGTTTCTGAAAAGCACCTGGCCGAGCTGGCTGATGGCTATCGCCGCCATTTGGCTCTTTGTGTCGGCATTTATGTTCGGCATGAGCGATGCTGCCACCTGGAGCGCCGCTCTCTCAGCTATCGCCACGTTTGTTTTGGCAAACTGGGACGGGTTTGAACTGGCGCACTTCAATGAGCGCCACCACACCAGCGCTATCTAGCACTGAGTAATAGCGACATCGTGTCTAATAGAGCCGCTTCTTCGTGCGGCTCTATTTGGTGTAGTCCTAAGTCTTCCGAGAGTTCAAAGGTTGCAATGCTGCTCGCTAAACGGCCGAGCGCATCGATTGGCGCCGAGGTATTCGCATGCTGTTCTAATGCTAGAGGGGTTTGGTTGAGTGCGGTTGTAATGACGTGCACATCACTGATATCTTCGTCTTCTTGCCAGATAGAATAAATCTTCGTCACACTATCTGTAGTCACGGCAATGCGTGATGCCCGGCCCCCCGGAAAGACGTGCCCATAACTGTTGACACTGGCTAATTCCTCACTACAGCCTATTTCGATGCTCTGCGGAATGTCCATTTCATAATTTTTGAATATTGGGGCTACGGCGGCTAGCTGCTCTTCTGTGAGTAGAATGTCTCTTTCTTCGTCGCCAAAGGTATTACTGTGCACTGGCGTATCGGCGAGTAATGATTGAGTTTTTTCAAAGAGCGTCGTTGCGCTGCTATCGGCGTTGTATCGAGAGAATTTCATTACCTATACTATAAAACAAAAGTATAATTATAGCAACAGACTCAGTTAGGCTTCGGCGATGCGTTGGTGGGCCGACTCTGGGCACCAGTTTGCTCCGATAATGTCGGCGCGGATTTCTTCTATTTCGTCACGATTGAGCGGCTCACTAATTGGCTGGCACTGGCTGGCACCTTGTGATGTTATTTCGTAGGCATATTCATCACCGTTTTGCTCGTCGCTATATACAATTTCTGCTCGTGCAAAAAGTGATTGTTTGCCTAGCTCTCCCCACAGCTGCAGCCGATATTCTAGAGCGTCACTAGGTGGAGATTCTAGTAGTATGCGGGTTGGTCGTAACATATCTATCGGAGTTTCTCCAAGCGGCATATCGATTGCAGCATGCTGCGTTTGTTCGGTCAGTACTTCTTGGACGTCTGACCATAGTAAAAGTCGTTCGATGATGATCTGTTCGTCGGGTGCAGGATTGAATCGGTTGTTTTCCGGCATAGAGCTAGCATAATAAATTTTTCGGAGTATGCAACCATGAGCATGGTATGTGTGAGTTTATCCATTGTTGCCGTCTCGCTTTGTGGTATAGGATGCTGCTATGTCACATGAGCAATTCCGTCACATTACCAGACGCCAATTTATGCGGGAAGCCGCTGCCGCTGTTGCTGGATTAGGAGTGGGCGCTGTTGCGGCGGTGGCCATCGAGCATGGTCCGTGGAATAATCCCGCACCACTGAGACCAGAAAATGGCAATGCCGAGAATCAGCTCGTTATAAAGTGGCTTCCGCCGACAGTGACACGCTGGGCTTCAACCATCGAACAGTACAGCCAGCAGTACCAAATAGACCCAAACGTACCGGCCATTATTATGACGATAGAATCTGGCGGTGACCCCAGGGCTAACAGTGGTGTCGCCAAAGGACTTATGCAGATTACGGAGGCCCGTGCGCAGGATATTGCTGCCAAGTTTTTGCAAAAACCAGTCGAAACATATGACCTCTATGATCCAGACACCGCTATAGAATTTGGTGTCGCTAACATTCGGAAATTGATTGATGAATTTGGTACGTCGTCGCAGGCTCCCACGTGGGATAAGACGGTCGGGTTAGTCGCTGCTGGCTATTTTGGTGGCGAGGGTTCGGCTAGAGAATATCGAGACAAAGGTCTCGATGGCGTCAAGGGACAAGGCACCTACAACTATATTCGCTATGTAACTACCATGTGGCGCGAACGGTACGACAGTAAAAGCTTTGCCTATCGTTATTGGCACGATCAAGCCAATGGCGAAGCACTTGTATCGCAAGCCCAAAAGTACAAAAAGAAGTAGCCGACTTAAAAGGCGTCTATTTCGATCTTGTGCATTTGCATCATCTTTTCGAATGCCCCAGGCTTTTGCATAAGTTCCTCCATGTTTTCCGGCACGATTTGCCAGCTCAAGCCGTACTTATCTTTGCACCAGCCACATTGCTCGGCGGCGGGTACTGAGGAAAGTTTTTGCCAGTAATAGTCTATTTCATCCTGATCTTTGCAGGTCACCAAAAACGACACCGCTTCGTTAAAGGTAAATTCTGGCCCGGCATTGATAGCAATAAATTGCTGTCCGGATAGCTCGAATTCTACGGTCAGCTCTTTGCCCGCCATCGATTGCTGGAAATCAGCTAAACCTTCTGATGGATAGTACGACGTGGCTGTAATATTACTATCCGGAAATACTGATGTATAAAACTCTACTGCCTCTGTTGCGTTGCCATTGAACCATAAGTTCGGCGTTATTTTTTGTAGCATGTTGACCTCCTCCATAATCCCTCAGTATGAAGCTATATTGGAGGTGTGCTGTTTGATTTCTTATGATGCTGGCACTGACCGGGCTGGCGCCGAAGGTATTAGCCCATTATTTTCTGTTTGGGTACGGGTTGTTTGTGGTGAGAGTATGGCGTGTCGCGGGTCGGCACGGGTGTCTTAAATGGAATGGGGACGCCCAAGGTGTAGACGTATACTTCATCGTTGTGGGATATAAAGAAGTGAGTGGTGTCGCCGCTGACCTGGCTGGCGATAATTGGCGTTTTCATCTCTTCTTCGAGGTTAAGCAGATCATCAAAGCTCTTTACCGTCACGACATTCTTGTGCGCCAGGTCTGATGGCCGGCCGGCGTGAATAATGATGCCGTCGTGGTACCGGTAGATTTTCTCGAGTTCACGCTGGTACGGCGACTTGATAAGCTGGCGGCGTAAGCCGTATATAAAGTAAGCAACCCCAAAGATAATCAACCCGATAGCAACTGGTATTTCAAAGCGGGCGATGGTGTCTTGTATCTGCTGAGTGTGCTTGGGGATAATTTCGTTGTGATCGGTCTTTTTGAATTTGGTAGCCAGAGTAAACACCTGTTGGTCGAGGGGTATCGTAATGGTCGAGACTTTCGTGTCCTGAAAGGGTGTGTTGTTAGTGCTCCCTTCCACGATGACTCGGTAGGTAATAATGAGCTCATCATCGAGCGGTGCCGAGAAGGCATTCTTAAATTGCTCCATTTCTTGTTTGTACTTGGCAAATGGAATCTGGACCTCCGGCTGCAAAGCCAGTTGGTTCGTCTGCTGCACGCCTTCGACGGGTTCGAGCAGTTTGAATTGCTTCTGCCAGACGGTGGGCCGGTTTTTTTCGCTGGTATCGCTGCCGTATAAGGCGCGCAGTTCGGCAGTGGCAGCGTAGCGATACGATAGTTTTGTGGTTTGGCTGGCGTTAAAATTGTAGTGGAACTGTGTATCGATGGATTTAGTTAAATCGGTCAAGAAAGCTCCATTTGATTGGTCGGGGCGCGTCCCAAAAAAGCTGTTCTCACGGTAGTAGGTTTGCTGTTTGACAGACTGGGTGATGTCGTACTTGTACGGATCCGGGCCGGGGGCAATGTCGGAATGCACGTGCAAGCGGTCGTTTATTAATAATCCTGCCGCTGTAAACAAAAATAAGCCAAGCAATACAAATATCAGCTGTCGTCTGGCGTGTGGTGTGTGTTCTGTATTACTCATGGTTTGATTATTCCTGATCCGCCCGCTCCTTGCAGCCAGACGGTGGGATAGCCGATTAGCGGAATTTGGGCACGGACGATACCGACTATCTGTGACTGATTAACCACGGGGTCCATACTCGGGTTATTGTCGCCTTTGGTCATAAACACCCTATCGCCACTGCCGTCGTCGGCTGCATCGGTCGCAACCACGCGGTGTGTAATCATTTCGCTTATCCTTTTGTATTGTACAATGTCACCGACCTGAACGTCTACGGGGTCGTCCACCTTCTGGACGATGACGATGGAGCCGCGGCTAAAGACCGGTTGCATACTGTTGGACGCTATTGCCGCCGGCTTGTACGAAAAGAAACCGGTCGTGAACAAGACCAACCAAATCATTACGAGTACCGACATAATGTCGTAGGCTCGCGCCTGATGACGACGATAGCGGTGGGTTGATGGCGCTTGGCGGTGTTGTCGGTCGCGGTCAAAGGCAATGTAGATGCAGAGAGCCAAGAATAGCAGTGATATCCCCTGTAGATACCAGTCGTACTTGGGAATAATCGGTGGCAAGATCGTGGCCGCCACGATGCCAAGCCGGTACACCAGCATAGAAGGCAATCCGCCGGCTATCGCCAGATACGTTAGCAAAAAGCTCCCCACGATGGCCGGAATGATATCTGATACCGCAAGTTCTATGAACCCTTCAAGGCCATGGGTCGCCGGGATGAGACCAAAGTTAAGCTGTTGCAAGCCGAATACCACAGCCACTATCACACCGAACCAGACTACGTTTCGCCGGCCAATCACGAGCATCAGCCGATGCCGAGCGAACTCAATACAAAACGCTACAACGCCAAAGCTCCAGAGGTTCAGGATAATACTCTTAGGGCTACTCACGAGGCTATTGTTAACGTAGGTTGTCACCAGTCCAGACAAAAAATACACCACAAACCACACCGCCAGCACACTGCCGATCATAAAAGCCTTTTCGCTGCGGTGCCGCACCCGATCTTGATGCCCACGAGCTACGTACATGGCCGCGCCAAAAATGGTGAGGGCCAGCGCCGGCTGGACGGCGTACGAATACATGGTGGATGGTATCAGACCGGTAATACGCACCAGCGCCGAAAATGCCGCCAGTAGCGCCATGCCGGTCAGTAGTCCCCACGCTTCCGGCTTGATGGTGTGCAGTTTGGCAATCATCAGAAATGATCTCCCTCAACCGTATAGCCTGTCATCACCCAGTTTCTATCAGTAGATGAGAGGTTTGCGGTAAATTGAAAGCTCGTGCCATTACTAATTGGTTGTTTACTCATAATTTGAAGTTCTGTTGCCGTTTCGACGTAATTGACGCTGGTGGGAATACTATCGACGCTATTTGAAGAGGTCCAAGGTATCAATAATCGCCAGCCAGCTAAATCTTCGCCAGAATTATTTGTCACCGTGATGGTATAGGGCCACGTATATACGTTCTTGTTTTTTGACTGATTGCCGACGGTATCCGTAGCGCTTAGACCGGCTACGGTTTGATAGATAGGTACGACAGTACCTGATATGGATAGGGATGAAAAAACATAGTTCGATTGCGAGGACTGAAATGAATAAGTAAAAGTAGTGGTGTTGTTGGGCGTAATGGTGCCGTTGCCCCCGGTATCGGTGGCCGTCAGGGTGTTGCTGGCCGTTGAGCAATTAGCAGATGAACAGCTAAGGTTGGTGTACCCGTTGGGTAGGCTAAAGGAAGATTGCCAAGCGCTGATGGTGCGTGTACCGCTCGTGTTTTTTACCGTTACATCAATAGTGTACAGCCAATTTTGCCCAATTTGCGTCACCGTTTTGTCGTAGCTTAAGAATAAATAGTTAGCAGATGTGTATGCAGGCTTATTTGCGTTACCGGCAACCGATAATTGCTGCGAAAAAAGCGCATACCCCGTGCTCGTGAGAACAAGGGGTATGCTTACTAGCATCATGATGCGTTTGATAGGAGATTTCAGAGAACGTTTCTTGCGCATTACTGCTCAGATACCGAAGTTACCCTACCACGCTGCTATGGCCTACGGATTTTGGTCGTAGTTGAGTGTAATGGTTGCAGCCTTGGAATTACCAGATGATGTGTCTGGGCTGGTAGTGCTGTCCCAGGTTACGGTTACTTGCATCACGTTGGTTCCGCCATTGGCCGCCAGTGTGGTGCTTCCCCCTGTTACGCCACTTGTTGCGTAAGTGATGTAGGTAGGTGCTTCGGCGTTTTTGGACGTCAGGTCGGTTAAGCTTGATAAGATAGCTGGGATATTACCGTTGTTGGTGACAGTAACGTCGTAGGTTGCCGTTGCTCCTGGGTAGGCTAGGTCGACGTCAAATGTTGCTGATGTGCCATCAAAAGTAGGCGCGGAGTTTTCCGTGACTCCGGTGGCAGATGTTTGGGTAATGCTGGTGATGGCTACGTTCCAGTCACCTGTAGCGGTACCAGTTCCGTTTACGGTCAGCACCTGCGAGTATGCAGCGTACGCTACTGAGGCCAAACCCACCAGCACGACTGCTGCAATGATTAGCTTATTTCTCATAACTTTCCTTTGATTATTAGTATAATAATCTTACAATACAATACCTAAGCACAAGCGGCAAGCTTATTCGTTAAGCCTGAATAACTTTTTCGATACTTCCCTGTCCAGTCACTTTCATAGCTAGCCTTATGGTCCTGGTTACTATTGTCTATTTTTTTACAGTCGACTACAACAAAAAAAGGTAATGTATAGGTGTGCATAGGCAATAATGACCCTTGTGAGTCACCTATATTTACGAAAGGCACAAAAAATCCCGCAACATTGCGGGATTCTATGATTTTTTATAAAAAAGTGTCTATGCGCCAGACTATACGTCGGCTGGATCAAGCAAGATGCCCCCTTTTGATACTTCGGGGACGGTGCACTCGCTGCGATTAAAGCAACACTGGCGCGGTTTGCCAGAACGCAGCTTGGAACAAGCGGTTTCTATGCGGCGCTGGCGTGTTTCAGCATTTTTGGTAGAACGAACGGAGCGGATCCAATCCCATCGGGCTATCGGCGTCGTGCTGTGCCACATAGCCAGTGCTTGTGGGTCGGCATCTAACGCTTTTTGCAAATCTGCTGGCACGTCTGGCTCCGGCCACTGTTTGCTTGGTGCAATCACAAGCTGTACCGTATCACCTACTTTTGCATCAATGTCCTGGCGAACTTTGTCACTCAGGTCGCCAAGTTTCAGCCAGTGGCTTTTTTGGCCATCGGGTTCGAGTGGCGCCTGAAACAAGCGGCCATTGATGGTCCCTTCCACCATCGCCATGCCGCGAGACGGCAGCTGGGCGCTTGCCTCTTGAGGCAAGCGAAGTATGGTGTACTCAACAATTTGAGTTATTGTGGCTTCAAAGCTAATCATACCTATATTTTACCGCACATAATCGAGACTCAGCTATGCGTACCACAAGATCGCTAACTACTAGCCGAAGATTGTTACTAGCTCCGTTTCGTCAGGCACCGGCTTGTTTTAGTACGAATCAATGTACGTTTGCGCTACGAGAAAGAGGTTGTGGGCGATGACTTCGCTGGGTTGCTTGCCCACGACAAGAGCAGTACACCCAACTAAGTCATCTGGTGCTGTGGCCAGCGTCATTATTGCGACTCGTTCTTAGATGGATTAGTGAAGTACATCGAACACGAGCGGAACAGTATCATCCCAACCTGTATCGACGTAGAGCAACGGACGATCGGCATTCTTCGGTACATTAAACGATATTTGCCCCGTTGCCGTTTTACCGGCTGGCAACTCGTCGGCGGCCAATGGATCAGTCACATACATTGAGGCATGCAGACCAGCATATATCCCCTCGTCCGTCCTCACATATAATTGATTTACCGGGATAAGCTGCTGACTAACATCTGTCTCGTTGGTAATTGAAATGTTCATGATGAGCATGGTTTCGGTTGGCGGTAGAGTGAAAGCATAGTCCTTTTTGTCGTTCTCGCTGACGTCTTTAATGCTGACTCGAAGTGCACTATTTTCGCCAGTCTCGAGTGAGGTAAGAACTCGACTGTTTTTGTCGGTGACTGGTACATGCACCACTGTGTTCTGTTGACTACTGTGATCAATCCAAAAAATAGTGTTAACAATAACGAGAGCCGCTACGAGTATGACAAAAGAGGTAAAGAGTAAGCGATTTTCATCTTTAAACTTTAATAGGTGTTTCCATTCTCGCTTCACTTCTTTGATTTCTTTGTCCACCTCATCTAGTATGTGTTCTTCCAAGGGTTTTTTGTGGCGTATATGTGGTTTTTTCATGAGTGCTCCTTATGGTTTTGATGGGTCGTAATAGCCGGTGCGATAAGCTGCTAGCTGAGTACTCGAACTATTGTTCTTTGTACTCGAATTGTGGTTATGAGTGGTACTACCGCTACTATCTCTATAGCCAGGAATTCCAGCGCTACCCGCTAAGATTGTATGAATGTCATGGTTACAGGTAGCACTGGCGTTTTCGAGTGTCGAAGAGGAGCCGCTCCTGATGCCGCCCGGGTGTTTGGGACGGAAACTCGTAATGTTAATCACCCAGTCAAGGTTCCACCCCCAGCAGTTTCCTGGGCTGGCGTGTGACGCTAAGTCATTCGGACCATAACATGGCGTTTTGCCACCGCAGTAGACTGGTGCTGGATTGTTGGCGGTGAGTGTCGCACTATTGCTGGTGGTGCCTCCTGAGTTACTACACGACAACGTGTAGGTATACGTGCCGGCAGTGCTGATGGTCCCGGTCGTTTGGCTGCCACTGGCAGCTTTGCTTCCAGACCAAGAACCACTGGCCGTACACGAAGACGGATTATTGGCGACAGACCAGTTCACGGTGGCACTAGACCCTGTGTTGAGAGATGACGGGCTTACCGAAATCGTTATGGCGGGCTTGGCGATGACGCTAAGGTTTACGCTTGCGCTGTCGCTACCTGAGCTGTTAGTACAGCTGAGGGTGTAGCTACGAGTGCCAGCCGTTGAAATAATGCCGGTGCTCTGACTGCCGCTGGCCGATTTGGTACCGCTCCAGCTGCCCCCAGCCGTGCACGAAGACGGATTATTGGCGACAGACCATGAGATAGTTGCCGACGAACCCGTGCCGATTGTAGTAGGGTTTATATTCAACGAAACAACTGGTGCCGTCGCACTGCCCCCGCTACTCGAAACATTGACGCTTGCCGACGCCGTATCACTTCCCCCATCATTACTGCAGAAGAGAACGTAGGTATATGTCCGGGCGGTTGATAACGTGCCTGTACCTTGGCTGCCGCTGGCGGGTTTAGAGCCGCCCCAGTCTCCGCTTGCCGTGCAGGAGTTCGGGGTATTGGTGGCCGACCATGTAATATTTGAGCTGTTACCGGTGCTGATAGAGATTGGGTTCGTAGTAATGGAAACTAGGGGAGCTGGTGGAAGTACTACGGTAAGTTTGACGTTGTTGGTATAGCCGGTACCACCCGCATTGGTACAGCTGAGATTATAGGAATACACCCCAGTAGTATTCATAATGCCGGTGCTCTGGCTGCCGCTGGCCGGTTTAGAGCCGCCCCAGTCTCCGCTGGCTGTACAGGACGTCGGGTTGTTGCTGGCGTTCCACGAAATCGTGGCGCTCGATCCTTTGTAAATGGTTGTGGGGCTGACACTCAGAGAGACAACGGGTGCGCGTGGAAGGACCTGTATGGCGGCTGAATCAAACGTCCCGCCAGACGAGTTGCTGCACGTGATCTTAAAATTATAGGTTCGAATGCTGGTTAGTGACGACGTCTTCTGGCTGCCGCTGGCCGGTTTAGAGCCGCCCCAGTCTCCGCTGGCTGTACAGGACGTTGGGTTGTTGGTGGCTTTCCACGACAACGTTATCTTACTGCCGGGTGTAACAGGACCTACCGGATTGCTTGATATCGTCACGATCGGTAAGTTTGGCGGCGGATCAGATACTTTGACGGTTGCAGTGGCATAGCCCGATCCTTTGCCGTTAGCACACGTTAGCGTGTAGGTGTATGTCTTTGCGATTGATAATGTCCCCGTGGTTGCCGGTCCGGTGGTATTTTTTGCTCCACCCCAGTCCCCACTGGCCGTACAGGACGTTGGGTTGTTGGTAACCGACCAGGTGAGCGTCGACATGTCGCCAGTGTAAATAGAGCTGGGGCTCGCGGCCAGTGTGACCGTCGGTCGAGTTTCTATCTGTCCTGTGCCACCCTGTTGGATAACTTGGACACCGACGGTTGAGAAACCGGTGCCTGTCGCTGTTTTACAGGTAAGTGTATACAAGTACGTTTGTACTTTCGTGAGCTTTGCCGTCGTCGAAGAGCCTTTTGTCGGCTTACTGCCTGACCAGTCATCACTGGCGATACAACTCGTCGGTTTATTCGTAGCTGACCACGTAAGCTTCGCGGTGCTGCCTGCTGTTACGGTTGCGGGTGTTGCGGTTAATGTGACGACAGGGCTGTTGGTTCCGGTGGTGCCGCCAATACCTGTGGCGCTGCCACCGCCCGGCATGGCAGCTGCGCTTTGCCGACTACCACTCTCCTGGGCCTGCTCCTGGGGTGTTATATTTAGACCATGTTTTTGGCGAAATGACGTGTCGTTAGACACGACAGAAAAGACGGCAAAACTTATCATGGTAACCGATATGACGATACCTGCCAGAGCTGTAATAATTTTGGTTTGTCGAGGGCCAAAGTGAGTAAGGCGAAGTAAACGCAATAGTTTGCTCCATTTACTTTCCGGCGGTGGCACCGGTACCTGTGGTAGCCTGACTTCAAAAACAACGGGATCTATTGCCATACTATTTACTGGACCTTGTAAGGTACCACTCCTCCACTCCAAATACTATCGACGTACAATTTGACTCGCCCACGGTCAGGTACAACAAAACTTAATTCCCCCTGCACACTCTCGCCAGGTAGAAGAGCACCGGCATGAAATGGATTGGAAAGCGCAAATGGAGTGAGGTAGCCAACCCTGCCTGCAGAATCTTTTATATACATATCGCTGCTCGGAAAAACATCGATAGGATGATCTACATTATTTGTGATGTGCATCGTAACGATTACATAGTGTTTATGTTCGGGTGCCGTGAATCCAGGCTGACCTTGGCTAGTCTTTATACTCGTTACCTTGATGCTTGCTTCTCCTTGGGTTATGTTTTGGCCAATGGCGTGGCCCGCCGACGGCGTTTCAACGAGGATATGCTGAGGGGTATGGTGCTGGACATACAGCGCCATACCTAAGGTGCAGAGTGCTAAAAAGAGTATCACCAGACTGGCGAGAAAAAATTGCTGAGGCTTCAAAGCGTTCGCGAGACGGCTGACGACGGGTGGTGAAGTTTTGGATGCTGTTTTGGTGTGTACCATGTCTATGTCCTATGGTTTAGTTTTGTCAAAATATCCGACAAAATACGGTCGCTCGTTTGCGTCGGCGTTAACTTTAGTGGTGGGATTGTGGTTGCGGGTTTGGCCGTCGGCGCTCACGTTTCCACTCAGCGAGGGTGCAAGATCCTTGCCACAGATTTGGCTTATCTCAATCGTGCCGATCCCACTCTTGGCTTTATGGAAACCAGTATCGAGGCCACTAATATTGATAACTCGATTACCGTTCCATCCCCAGCAATCGCCCTTGCCATTATGGTTCGCTACTTCGCGCGGCCCGTAGCATGGTGATGCACCACCGCAATAGGTTGGTCCTGAAGTGCTCGTCGCTGCACCATCACTATTGGTGTGCGCGGTAGTTGGTGGCGGGGCTGAGGCTGGTCCAACAATGATAGATATTTGCGCCTCCGAAACCCCACCCTCATTAGAACAGGAGATGGTGTACGTGTGTTTGCCGACTTTGGTGATTCGGCCGGTGCTTTCCGCCCCAAAAGCAGTTTTGGGCCCGCGCCAGTCACCGCTTGCGGTGCAGCTATTGGGATTACCGGTTGTGCTCCACGATAGTGCACTGTAGCCCCCTGCCGAGATAGCGCCCGGTTTAGCTGTAAGAGTAACGGTAGGCGCAGTAATGACAGGTTTTTCACTAAAGCCGACATTGCTTACTTTTACCGGGCTAAATACTCCAACGAGTACAAGTGCGTTCATGCCTAAGCATGTCACTATCATGACCAACCCGACTAGTTTTCTTAACCACACAGAGTTACCCTCTCATTTCTTTCTACCATAAGCATATCACCTACTATCATCATGACATTGCAAATTCTTCCGAGTGCAGACTTGTGCCGGGTACACCCTTAGATTTGAATTGCTTTCTCAGCGATAACATCATCGGCGGCGGGCCACATATAAAGATATCTTTGCCCTGCAAGCCACCACTTGTTTTTTCAATGTAGTTCGCATCCAAGAAACCTTGTTGCTGATCTGCCACGTACGGAATAACCCGGAAGTTACCATTTTTTGCCATAGCTAAATTGTAGATATCGTTCCAATCTATCAGTTCGCTGGCCGTTTTTACCGAGTAGTATAAATCTATACGATAGCCACTGTCGGGAAGGCTCCGAGCCATCGATAAGAACGGTGTTATCCCAATGCCACCGGCTACCCAAATTTGGTTGAGATTCTTAAAATTATTGTAGCTAAACCTCCCGTACGCACCTTCTATATCAGCGATGGCGCCTGGCCGTATTTGAGTGAGCATATTAGTATAATCACCTAACCCTTTGACACTCAGTTGAAGGTAGCCGTCCTTTGTGCCAGAGGATATCGAAAACGGATGCCACTCCTTACTTAATTTTGTACCAGCATTGCGAAAGCGGATAAATACAAATTGACCAGGCTTGTACATCATCTGGTCTTTAATAGGCCGCATTATCAGCTGCGTCACATTGCCGGCTACAATTTTAACGTCATCCACTGAATACTTGTATTGCCGGATGAGAATTCTCCCTACGAGAGTTCGATAAATGTAGGCAACGAGCCCAATTGCCGTCAATGTCAATATGTAATACCGCATGGTGGCGTTGGTTGAAGTATCGCTGGTGATAAATAAGACGTGTAGTCCGGCTAGAAAAAACGCCACCCCTAAAAACTTATGAGTAAACAACCACACTCGGTATGGGATTTTGATAAAGAAAGTTACCAACAGTAGTCCCACCATGCCCCAGAAGGCTACGATACCGAGGAAAATTGCCCATTGTTCTAACACGATCGCATGAAATAGGGATTGTTGGTCAAAGAGCGCCGACACTGGAGCGAGGCCGTTGGGTAGTAATAGCAGTGCTGCTTCCTTTAAGGATGTATTGACGTAGCGCAACGCTAAAAATAATGGATGGAAAGACAAAAAGATTAGCGCCAAACCGCCGAGCAGGTGGTGGGCAATGTACACCCGATTGAGCCCACCAAATAAATATTCCAAAAATCGCAGTCGGGTCGCATATACCAAATTTAGTGCATACATCACCAGCCCGACAAGGCCAGTTATTCGCCCTAAGTTGAGCATGATCTGTACAAACCCATGTATGGTTGATAGCTCATGAATTTGCAGCCACAAATATACCGGCACTACGCACAACCCTATCGTAATACTCCATCCAAGGAGATGCTCAACACGGAAGCTTATTATTACTTTTCGGTCGCCATGTGGTTGCATATCAATATACTCGCGCTAAGCATAAGTATTCTAAATATAGCACGCCAGAAGTCCCATTTGCCATATTATTTACAACAACTACCTCTGCGTGACACTATTGTTTGTTGCGTCTAAGCTGGCGAGGCATTGGATTAGGCAGGTTTTATGATCCGGGTGACTTCAGGCGAGTCGAGCCAGCGGTAGTGGCAGTTGGTGCAGGTATCCAAGTCGAATATGCCGCCATTGTACGGGACTTTTACCATTGGGTTTTGACATGCTGGGCATGTGAGCTGGCCGCGGGAAGCATCTGGTGCTTTGCCGTTGGTAATTGCTGGCGGAGTTATGCTGCCGTTGCGCAGTTCGTATAGCTTGGCGGCATTGAGCAAGATACCATCCCCCTGCGGGCATACAAACAAGCTCTGTTGGTTAGACATGGCATCCTGACAGACGGGGCAGTTCAAGCTTTGGCGGTATTCTTCACCGTATGGTGAGCGACTTCGCAGCTGCTCTTTGGAAAGCGGTATGGCTACAGCCGGTTTGATGTGGTCAATAAATGGAACGAGGTCATTAAGCATGTCCGTGTTATCTGGCGCCACGTTGGGCGAACTCTGCACAAAGTACAGTACATTGTCGAGGATTTCCCAGTTATGCGACCGGCAGAAGTCGATCGTAAAAGCCATGGCGGCCGTATCGAGGATATAGCGCACTTGGGTCTGCTGGTGATTTTCGCAGTACAGCTGAAAGTAATTATCGTAATCCCCCTCTAGCTCAACTCGCTCCATAATGCTGCCAGCGGAGTCAGGATCCAGCTGGTCTACTCCCGGATTTTTTGGAATGCCGAGTAGATGTACGCGTGATGAAAAGTCGAGATCTACCCTAATAATGAGGGTGTTTAGCGAGCTTGTGGCAATGGCTGTATATGTCAGCCCGTCGATTTCACCAGTCTTTAACGGGATCAAGGACGTATTTTCGGTATAGTAGGCCAATAGAACGGGGGTGTTTGCTAGTGTAATAGCGCGGTGTTTGCGCCGGTACTGAGTAATAAAACCGCCAAAAACTACTACCAGTAGCGTGCCGATCAAGAAAAAGAGGTCGATGTTATCTGACACAGAGGAATGCAAGGTTGTCGGAGCCATATTTAGTCGGTTGATGCCTGATAGTGGGCGGGGCCACTGTTAATCATGGCGACATTGTACCACTTATGCCTACCGTCATAAGTCCATTCACCTTGGTTCTCTCTGTTTTTCATCCCTGCCCTACAATTGTTTTGGCATGACGAATCGAAGTGTAGCTTACGGTTCGATGTGCAAAAGCGTTTGGTTTTTCTTTCTTGAGGCAAGGAGTGCCAGCATGGCATTCATGACAAAAAGATAGGTAATGAACGCATAGTTTTCAAACGTAACACTCTGTATAGATAAGACCCCAAGCCCGAAACCGAATGTACTGATAGCATACGCAACCCAGCTTTCGGTTTCTGGATGATGCAATGATTTGATGACCGTCGGCATTCCTGCCATAAGATCGGCGACTAACGCGAAAAGAATTGCCAGATTGGGGTTGTCGGTTATGCCCCATAAGATGATGCCCACTATGGCGGCCGCCATCAAGAGATAATCCCTGGGCTCGGTCCGCCAATAGGCTTGTTTGTTTATGAAAGAAGCTCCCAATATTAAAATTGGCGTAAAGCCCGCCGCGAATGATGCCCACGATAACCCCTCTACTCCTTGAGTCCGTTGAGCGACAAAAATGATCATCGGAAAGAGTCCCCACAGCAACCAGGTAATGCGGTTCGGTTTGGCTTTACCTATGACGGTTTCGTACAAATAGTAAAAGCCGCCGATAGAGGCAATGATAGCGCCGATAACGGCAAAATAGTCAGGAATCATTCAGCCACTATATCAGATAGCACGCACCTCACAGTCGCTAAAGGCCGCGTTGCAGTAGAATGGGCCAATAAGCACCAGACGCAAAAGACGTTGCCTCTGCCTGTCCGGCGGACTATGATGGAGACAAGCAGATGAAAAATACACATTCTAAAAAATCCAGTATCATACGGTTTTTAATAATCGTGGCTGTAGTTGTGGCGTATGCAGGCTTTGCTATTGTAAAGTTTGGCTTGCACAATGGCCTAGCCGTGACCGGGCTAACGTGGTCGTTCTTTGTCTTTGCGACGCCAATTGCTGATGCCGGCTTTTTGGTCGGCTTTCCGCTTCGGCTACTCCTTGGCATTCGGATGTTTCGGGCGCAAATAGGTGTATGGCTGGCGGCGCTCGCTATGAATGCCGTTGCCCTCATTGTCTCCCCGGCTATGTATGACAAAACATCACTGTTAAGATTGTTTTATGACATTTTGACAACGCCATGGCCGCTCTGGACTATTTTAGTGCTGTCTACGGTAGGCACTTATGTATCTATTCGCTTTGAGGATGATGCCATGGATATCGTATCTTCCAAGCACAAAAAAGCGCTGCTGGCCAAACGCAAGCAAAAAACTCTGCTTAATCTCGGCACGCTGGCACTGACCGCGGTGCTATACGGTATTGTGCTAGCGACGACACATATCCATATCTCATTGATTTGATGCGCCAGACTGCCGTGCTGGCAACAAAACCTACAACCGCCGGAAATGGCGGTTGTAGGTTAGATCTTCTGATTAGATCTCAGTTGGAGCTAGTTGGGTTAGCCTTTGACTGGTTTCTTTTCGCCGGGGCGTTTGACGATTTTTTCGCCGACGTTAAAAGAATCATACAATTTTTGATCGTAGTACTTCTTTCGTTCGACTGAACCATCAGCCAGTTTCACGTGTAGGTAGAAAAACGGCGTATCGCTGTGTTTGCCGTGCTCTTCTTTCTTTACAACTTCGCCTTCCCATTCTTCGGTCTTCCATTTGCCAATTCCAAACATCGCAGTCTCTCCTGTTTAATGGTGTTTAAATTTTACCACACCCATTCAACTGCAAAGGCTTCGGTAAAGGGATAGCGGACTTCGCCCTTTGCCACTCAGCCATTCTCGATGCAAGCATCTCTGCGGAATTACCGAGCACTCAAGCGGCAACTCTGCTGGCTCCTGCTCAGTCTTGAGTATATGTAACATGTTACTTATAAATGGCAACATTGTGAATATTTCTATCCAAGTGCAATTACCTTAACGACTATTTATCTTCTTGGTATTCTGATTCGGCTAACTTGGACGAATAATAATCATTGATGAATTCTGCGGCAAGCTTACCACATTCTCTTAACTGTGGTAATATCCCTATGACTTTTTCATCAATGTTAATCGCCATCACTTTAGAGCTGCTAAATCCTTCGTTGTTATCGTTACGTACCAATACTTCGTTTAGGCCATTTCCATCGAATACGGGTTTTCCGTTAGCCAGGGCGTTCCAAGCTCTCGTAGCAATGCCTTTATGATAGCCACCATTAGGTCTAAATTTGTGATTATGAAAAGAGAAATCATCAAAGGTTGCTCTAACGATCTTTTCTTCTTTAAGTATTTCTTTTTCTTGCAAATCCATAACTCCCGACAACTCCAAAAGATATGCTTTGCCAGCTATTACTCCAGCAACATTCGCCTTTTTAATAGCATTATTAGCTTCGGATTCAAGGCCAGCTTCGGTTGCGGCTTTAGCGAGGAAACGCAGTGGGTTTTCCGCTAGCGCCATAGTATAGGCCAGTTCCCTGTTCTCAATTTGCGAAGAATGTTTCATCGAAATATATTAACACATAAACAAAAGCATGTCAATGGATGTCCACGGCGTTGTGCTTGAGGTTGTGAATGCTCAAGCGCGGGCTCTGCCCTTCTCTTCGCAGCGGTGTGCTCGGAATGAATTCCTGCGCGCGTTCTGGCTATGCCGTACCAAAAATTGCGATGCAATCTGGTTCTAGTCCCCATAACTCAAAGCCAAACTAAAACCGCCTCTTTCGAGACGGTCATAGTTTGGCTCACCACGATCGAGGAAGTTATAACTCAAATCAAGCATGATTTTGCAATTGCCTAACTAGATTTATGGTCCTGCATACAACAGGAGAACTAGACCTTTGTTATTTCTTCTTTAAGTGTCTGGATTGTAGCCTGGTGAAAAAAACTGCCCCAGCTACGAATATTATTATGATAATACACCATACGAAAAATGAATTTCTGTAGGTATCAGATTCACATATTATTGAGCTATTGGTTGGCTTATCGCAATCTGGAGAATCAGCTACATTCATGGCAAGACCATAAAACAAAGAGTTGAAAACAGAGATAACAAGCCCTAGGGCGATTAGAATGGCTATGCTGTTAAAAATAGCTTTCTGTTTCATAAGCGTAGTATAGCAAGATTAGGGGTCGACTCAGTGTGCCTATATGAAAAGTCAGAACTGAATTAACGGTTCTGGCTTCATCTAGTACAGCTTGGCTCAGCTTACGGGTCACGGACCCTTAAGTGCTATTATGAGGTTATAGAATTCTGTGCGTGAACCAAGATAGTTAGAAACCTATGGTTTGAAGACGGAGGGGATGAGTATGAGTTTAGATATGTATTTAAACAAAAAGATCTATGTTGGCAGCAGTCGTAACAAACTAAAAATTACAGGTGTAAAGAGCCGAATAGATATTGCTAGAGTTACATATATAGTTGAAGATATTGCCTACTGGCGAAAAGCCAACGCCATACATTGGTGGTTTGTACAAAATGTGCAAAAGGGTGAGGACGATTGCCATCCTCACGAGGTTAGTATTGAGCAATTGAGCACACTGTTGCAGGTGTGCAAGCAAGTGCAAAAAGAGCCTGATAGAGCACCCAAGTTATTGCCAACACAGGAAGGTTTTTTATTCGGTAGCACAGAATACGATAGCAGTTATTTTCAAAGTTTAGCCTATACGGTTAGTGTGCTGGGGGAAGAGTTAAAAGAGGACGAGGATCAGCCGCAAGTATATGAATATCAATCAAGCTGGTAACTAATTGTAATAAATACGTTTTAAAGGACTATTGTCGACGTCTGCATCTGGACCGGGCAAGCCTTCTAGTACCGGAAAACGCCCGCAAGTATCACACACTATACGTTCGCATTTTGCATGTCCCGAATCGAGCCTTTTGCTAACTGCTTGGCTAAGGGAATAAGCATCGCCGCATTTATCGCATTTGTAAGATATTGTTGATGCCCGCATGTCACTTATGTCGTCGTGAAAAGAATCGGTAGGTCTTGCTCCCACAGATATATCTTGCTCCTGATCAAAAATCTTCTTCTCTTCAGATGCCATTTCATCGCCAGAGAGCTTTCTGATGGTTCCGTTGCATCTAAAATAACTATAGCGTCCTGAGCAGCCGTCGTATGTGCAGAAAATGGGCAACGTATTGACTACGGCTCCACATTTTGAGCATACAAATGATTTTGAGAAATCATCAATGGTCGTAATGAACTGCTTGCTGCATTCATTGCACCGAAATTGAATGCATATTGAGTCGCTACTACTTGATTTGACAAACTTTGGCATTTCTGACTCCTAGCATGTTAACAGTATATAGCGTTTCACGTTTTCCGACATACAATCAGTCAGGCCTGAACAAAAGAATTCAGTAACGTGAATACTTACCGGATAACCTGAAAAATATACGCTCATCGGCCCTATTAAGTGGAGTATGTTGGAATCGTTTTCAGAATAGCCTTGACCGTATGTCTAGCTTAACTCTCTTTGTCGTCAATAATCACAGACAGCAATTCAGGAAAGGCATCAGTGCCTAAATCGCTAGTACAAAAATGCCCGTAGTTACGAAAATCGATAAAATCTGCATCAATTAGCTTTTCCCGTAAGAACTCGACGGAATTTTGCACTTCTTCATCGTCATTGTCAGAAGCAAAAATCGTAAATTGCCGTGCTTGTTTAGTGATATTCAATCGTAGTTCGAAATCAAAAAAGTCGGTCTTCTCTTCGTGGTTGAGGTTTAACCATGGCGCGAGTAGGATGACTTTGTCTACCCGAAGATCAGGGTGCTCATTCAGGTATCTTACCCAAAACCCACCGCCCATGCTATGGCCGACCAAAACAGTGTCAGATAAAATATCGAAGCGCTCCACTTCCTTTACCCAGTCATCCCATTGCATTTCAAATGGCTTATAAACCTCCGGCGTATCAGCCTTGATGTCATGAACTAAGAGTTGGTTCTGTAGCCATGGAAACCAGTGGGCGTTACTTGCGCTCGGACGTTCTGGGTCGTAGTACTCTTCCTTCGAGGGCAAACCGTGAAGTAGGATTGCGTTTGTCATGGCTTTACTATAACAAATGAAAAAGACCTCTCATGAGGTCTTTAAGCATAAGCATCTTGGCTCCCCATACTGGTCACGAACTTTCTACTAGGGGTAGATCGAGACAAATGAGACACGGAAAGCCTGTTCAGAAATGTCTCGCTTCAGTGTAGTTTTCCTCGGATTGGTCGACCTTTGCCAAATTCTGACTGGAGCCATTCAAGGTCAGTTTTCCATATATCCGCTGCGCTAGGATTGCGCAATGATCTTGTATTAATCAGCCAGGTTAGATGTGACTGAATATCGTAGAAAGATCCAATATTACGTTCAATAATATGTCGTATAACATCTTTTCGTTCTGAGAATTTTAGACTACCGTCTGCGGTATAACCATTTCTGCTTAGAATCGAATCCGCGGCACCGCGCCAGTCATCTCGAGCAATACGGCCGTGTTCGTCAATTTTTACTTCAGGAAGCTGTACACCGAGGTCTTTCTTTATTTTCCTCGGTAAACCGTGCAGATAAGATTTATTTATATAGTAGTAGTCACAGTTTTCGCAATGCAGCACTCCCGTGATGACATTATATTTTTTCGGGTTAGATTTCTTCTGAATATGCGCTCTCACAAACTCCAGTAGCTCGTTATCCCTTATGTTGCAGTTAGGGCAGTGCCTAGTGACACCATCGAAAGATTTTGAAGTAACCACATGTATAGTTTCCGTGTGTCGAAACATCACCTGTTTCACCTTTTTCTTGACTAAGTCAGGATGACTTATGGACAAGATCGCGTAATCGTATGTACCAGCACGATACTGGTCTTTCTCTTCTTTCTTCGCAGCGATCATCTCCATTACCAGAGGAATCTCTGTAAAGAAAATATTCTCAGATATATCCTGATCTTCTCTAGAGTCGCAAATTTGTCCTTCGATTACTTCGCCGGTTGATAATCGTTTAATGCTGAAGTTGCCAATAATATTAGCCATGGTTGTAATTATAACCTTATTTGATAATAATAAACCAATTTATACAAACACCTATAGGATTATGTCCTTTCCATCGGGTGTTTTGAGTACCCTATTGCCGTTTTTATCGGTAGCATCGCTACTTGTTTGCTTAGGCTTCAAGTTCTTGCTCTTCATAGCGAGCTTCTTCAGATCTTCTTCGCTTTCATAGGCCTTTACTCGACCATTCAAGTATCCGAGTCGATATGAAATCCCATCGCTCATGAGCCGCCAGTTGGTATCCTCAAGCGCGCTATCGACTAGCTTTTTCAATGTCTTTCTGCTGTCGTAGTCTTTTCGATCAGACTTACTGTCCAAGCAGCTGAAGCCGACATATACATCCCGCCCCATTTCTGGTTTATCGAGATGGAACTCAATGTAACCCTCTTTTTCGAGCGGTTCAGACAATAGCGGGATAAGTTCGGCGATCTTTGGCTTTTTGATCTCTTTAACCGCATCGTATATATGCTTGTTGTCACGCTTTTCCTGCATTTCTTTGCCCAGCTGAGCCATACCTTCGAAGTCGTGCTTCATTCTAAACAGCCGATCGCGGAATTCTTTGTCTACCAGGCAGAAGTGGATGCGGTCTTCATCGAAATGAGGATCAGGCTCCTCTTCTTTGGTAGAGAGATCCATCCTATCTTTAAAGCTGTGCTTACATGACGTGCACGTATAGGTAATAGTAATCGCCTTTTTGGTCTTTGCTTGTTTTATGGGTAACGTCAGAGTTACATTTCGGACATAGTGTCGGCTTTACCTTCCAGGCGGTACCGTCTTCCCAAAATGCACTGTTCTTATCGCAGTGCGGGCATTGAAGCATGAATAATACTTCTTTTGGGTCATCGATTTCGTAGTTTTCGCCGCGATGCATCAGTGATTTATCGGTAATCCGCAAGCCTTGCTTGCCGCAGTGCTGGCAATATGGCTCTTCGGATAGACGAGCATTGGCTATCCGCTCGTCCATAGATTCGTCACGAGCTATCCACTCGCTGATAGTTGATTCGCGTTTTTCATAGCGGTGGATCAATTCATTGCCGACCGTCTGCATATAAAAGACGTTCACCACGAATGCGTTGCCCGGTCTATCGAGTTTCTCGCCTTTCGGCAGCTTACTCTCAAATTCAGTGAGGAATTTATCGTAATGGACCATGCCACGACGAGCAGTTTCGATAGTTAACTTATCGTAGAGATTTTCGTAATACTGGCGATCTTTGAGATGCGTGTACATACATCTATTTTACGCTCGTGTTTTGCTAATGAGCTACTTAAGATTCCTTCAGTTCATCGAACCGAGCTGCTACACTTGGCGCGTTCTTGGTCAATCGTTTTATAGTTAGGTCGTCCATTTTGTTCTCTGCTGCCAGCAGGTGCTTATCTGAAGTGGTGAGTGCATCGCGAACCTTTTGAAGATCTTTGATAGCTTTATCGATCTGCTCTATTGCTTCACCATGTTTTTTGGCGGCATTCTTCATATTATTGCCCCAACCAGTTTTCCAAGCTTCCATATTGTCGACAAAGTTTTCTATATCGATATTGCTGTTACGTGCGGCAACCAGTTGGCGCTTGTCTTCGGCAGATTTCATGTTCGCATTTTTCAATAGCGAGATAAGCGGCAAGAAGAACTGCGGCCTTATGACATACATCTTCTCGTACTTATACGACATGTCGACAATACCGCGATTATAAAGATCGTTTTCGGCTTGAACAGTGTACAAGAACTGCGTATTCGAGGCCTTTTTTCTTGCGATCTTTATCTAATTTCTCTCAGATGACTCTCGACAGTCTTTTTATTGGCTGACACATCCTGCTCATCCTTCATTTCGAACATTACCGAGACAATCTCTGCACCACCAGATGATTCATAATCACGATAAATATAGTCGCCTTTCGTACCTTTAACTTCGTCATCGTCCTTAATCGCCTCGTTGTCTTTTTCGAATATGCGAACGGGAACATAGTTGTGCGCACTGAGTTGAATTCGTTCTGGCAATGCTGCTCTAAGGACTCACCGAGTAGCTTGACTGATAATTTTGCCTTCATGTCCTTGAGGCGTTCGATAGTATCTTCTCGGTCCCGAATTTGTCCTTCGTATTTTTCTTTCAGCTGAAGTTCAAGCGTCTCTTTTTCTTTATCTTTGCTGCTAAGCTCCGTGGTAACTTTCGTGAGCTCATTTTTAACTTCACCAACAGCTTTCGTGACAGCTAGCTCTTTTACGTTGTCGGCGGCTTCAAGTTTTGCTAGTAGGTCAGCTATGACCGCGTCTTTATCAATAAGTGTATCCTTGGTTTTATCTCCGAGCTCTTTTTCTTTCAACTGAAGCTGGAGCGCATACTCACGCTCTTTGGCTTCAAGCGCCTTATTAAGTTCTTCTTCAAATTTATCGCGCTTAATCGACCCCACAACGCCTTCGATTGTCGCCTTATCGATATCGGTTTCATGAATCGACTTAAGGTCGATTAAGTCACCCTTGGCGCCGTCCTCTTGGAGAACTAACGTATTTTCATCTTGTATAGATACCTTAACTGTTTTCATTTTAAAGTCCTTTCTCACTGTAAATTTCGTTATCTGTCATTTGCTTATAAGCACGAGTCTCTTTTAATGCCTGGGTAAACGATTCTTTTGTAATCTTTAATGCTCTATTTGCAGTAAGCCTGACGGGATTCGGCCATCGATTCGGGGCAACCTCCATTTGTGTAATAATGCTGCTCGATGAACCCTTTCGTCCTGGCTATGAGGTAGTGGTCCGAAAAGAACATCACTGTATGTATCACTAAATTCGAGAGTAGAAAAACGATAGCTTGCTTTGTAACCTAATACAAAATCGATATCTTCGGCTGGGAAGCCACAATCCAAAGCAGCCCTAACTAATTCCGCCTCTTTAACTTGCGACTGACCGACGACTAGAATTCTGCCAGGCAATCCCACGCCTTGTTCGGTAGACTCTTCGGTCCAGTTCCATTTCCTTAAAGCTTCCCGAAGTTCATCTTCCCCCATACGATTTGCGTTATAAATGTCTTCCCGCATTCGCTCGAATTGCTCTTCGATAATGGGTGTTAGTTCATCAATATCTCGCATATGGGTACCTAAAAGATGCTACTATCTGTTATTGTTTCCAGCTCTAGCTTTGCGGTTTGAATACGCTTTCGGAGCATTTTTTGCATCGAGATTTTTCTGCATACTTCTGTCCGATTGCTACTTGATCTTGGTACGGTATAAGCGGCACATTGAATTTTTCAATCGCACTGACATTGATGGATACTAATGCTGTACCTGTTTGTATATTGGCCATCAGCTGGCTCCCTATTCGACTTTGCAAGAACGCACATAGGAAGTGGGGATCAAGCCTGTTTTTGTCTGGTCGTATAACCAGTAGGTTTCCTACAAATGGT